>NZ_JBSUGC010000016.1:0-155320 GCF_054065485.1 Vreelandella sp. 2A-K22
TACGCCTGACGACCATAGCACGCGTGAACCACCTGATCCCTTGCCGAACTCAGAAGTGAAACCGCTTAGCGCCGATGGTAGTGTGGGGTCTCCCCATGCGAGAGTAGGTCATCGTCAGGCACTTATTATGAAAAATCCCTCAGGGCTGATGCCTTGGGGGATTTTTTTTTTGCGTAACACCTCACCAGTCGATAGATTTGCCATCCCAGGCCCAGAAGGTTCCACTATCTTCGGGCGTTCGCTGAGAGATGACTGCCAGCAGCTTCTCTGCTACAAATGCGGGTGCAAATAGCTTTTCGCTAGGTACTCGGTTTTGAAAAGGTTTAGAGAGGGCTGTGTCGGTGGTGCCAGGATGAAGACAAAGCACTAGCGATTGCTTATTCAGCCGCTTGAGCTCAATGGATGCTGTCTTAAGCAGCATGTTATGCGCTGCTTTGCTGGCACGATAGCTGTACCAGCCTCCTAACTGATTATCTTCGATTGAGCCAACGCGAGCCGAAAGGCTGGCAATCACTGCAGGGTGTGACCCTTTGAAAGAGTCTTTCAGTGCCGCTAGCAATAAAATTGGCACATAGGCATTGATGTTCATTGTTTGTGCAAGGCTTTCGACATTAAGCTGGTCGAGGCACTTCTCGGGCAAGAGTCGTTGCGCGTCATCATGAAGGGTGCCGATGGCATTGAAAAAGAAGTGGATTGGCTGCGAGGCTAGTTCTGTTTTAAGCGCCTGCCGGCCCTGCTCTTGAGAAACATCGAGCATTAGGTGTGTAAGATGGGGGTTGTCAATTCGTGGTGGCTGCCGGCTTACCGCAATAACATGGCCGACCTGAGAGGAAGAGAGTAGCTGATTAATAATAGCAGCACCTATTCCCCCCGAGGCGCCTACAACCACCGCTGTATAATGATGAGGCAATAAATTGAACATGATCGTCTTTTGATTTGCCGCTGAGAGTGGGTTTTCATTGAAACGTCATGCTGATGGCTTGTCGAGGGAGGTATCAGGCGGAAGCGTTGATTCTGCCGGGTTGGGCGCTGTTGCGTCCATCAGGCTTATAGAGTGTTTTTTCAGCGATTTGACGAATATAATCAAGCATTGCCTGATTATGCTTCATTCGTACGGACAACATCTGGCCCGTTAGCTCATTCATACGCGCGGCTCGCTCGCTTTTTTCAAGCAAGCTTTCCCAAGCTGCCAGGCAGCCGGCATCATGAGCTGCCGCTCTGGCGCCGTTTGCGCCTTCGGCATAACCAAGACGTTTTTGCACATTGCGCCGCACAGTCTCAATGCGCTCGAGTTCGGCCAATAAAGACTGTTTGTCTAGTGCAACTTGCGATAATGCATCACCGTCAATATCACCTTGCGTCAATAAATTTTGCTCGCTGGACAACAACGAAATTAACGCCTCAAGGCGCTGTTGCTGGTCGGTAAGCAAGGATGCAAGGCTCATTTACAGCGTCCCTTTATAGATCTTTAAGATTGGCAATTAAGCCCTCGGCGATACGGTCGGCGCGCATTTCAAGGCGACCTTCACGTATAGCATCGCGAATTTCTTCAACTTTAGCAGTATCGACGTCCTGAGATTCATCGATACTTGATTGGCTCAGTTGAGTCGATTCGCGAGCTGCGCCGCCCGGTGCGACGGGTGATACGCTATCAGCCTTTTGCGTTTCATCACGCTGCTGGGCTTGGCTTGAGCGTAATAGCGAATTAATGTTATCAATTTTCACGTTGTCTGCCTCATCGTCAACGTCGATGCGCTTGGCGCTTAGTGTAGCTTGTATAACAGTATATCGGCAGCATTGGGCCTAACTTTAGGCTGCGAATTAAAAATCCACGACCAAAATACCACGCTCGGCGACACGAGCAGTCATGATTTCTCGTGGGCCAAAACGAACTCTAATTTGCTCACCAAGAGCACCATCTTCCAATGCTTCGCCTTCGCGTGAAACTCGGAAGGCAGAACCTTGAGCTATGACAGTAACGCGCTGTCCGCGTTCAACTAAATGAGGCGCTTGTAAGTAATGCGCTAAAAAGACACTACCACTACGAATAGGACGCTGAGCTATTTTACCCACGATATCCTCTTCAGCTGTCAAAGCCTGAGCTGAGAGATCGCCGAGATTGCCCCCGCGTTCGCTAAGCATGCTTGATGTAATCAGTGTACCTCGCTCAATATCCCTGGCTGCCACCACATAATCACCAATGACATCAATCTGCGCCTGCAAATAGCGAACTTGCCGGCCATCTTCACCGCAACGCACCCCAACGGAAACGCGGCCCAAGGGTGCTTGATTGGCGTTGGCCAAAAAAGGTTCTGGCTGAACGCACTCTGGCAAATGCGGAGAGGGTGGTCGTAGGTCAATGACCACTTCCTCGCCTAATGCCTGTGTCTCTTCGTACAAAAATTGATGCACTTGTTGGAGAAGATTGTCGTCATCAGCTTGAATCCTGGTGAAGGCAGTAACGCTTAGGATTGCCCAGAAGAAGGCTAATTGCCAAAAGCGAAGCGTGCTTGGCTTAGTAAAGCGCAGTCGGAGCATGGGGAGGCCGCTTACTTGGGAGCTGAAGAAGAAGGAACGTAACGAGGAGAATCCATCGTTCAGTGTAGCGAAAAGGTAGTAGCCGTATCACGCGAAATGCTGGTGGAAACGCCAGCTGTTCCATGCTTTAGGCTGACAGCTCCAGACGTATTCTTCATCATCAACAAAATCCATTTTATTTTTTGCCTCACGCGAGGGTCGGCATGATTGATCAACTGGAATCTGCCTTTAATTTTCATCAGCAAGCAGTAGGGTTACGTCAAGCGCGTCACGAGGTGTTAGCGGCTAATATCGCCAATGCCGATACGCCTAACTATAAGGCGCGTGACATTGACTTTGCTAGTGAGCTGAAAAAAGCAGTCGAAGGTACTCAGAGTGCTTCTAGCCATACCGGAGGTGGTCTGACTTTAGCGCGTACTTCTGGTAGCCATATTGCTGGAGAAGGCCCTGCATGGCGTGGAGCGGGCAACCCCGATTTGCTTTACCGCATTCCCGACCAGCCCAGTTTGGATGGAAATACGGTTGATATGGATCGTGAGCGCACGCAGTTTGCAGATAACGCTGTTCGTTATCAAGTCGGCCTCACGATGCTCAACAGCCGTATTCAGGGGCTGAAGAATGCCATGCAGCCCGAGTGATTCTGTCTAAATTAGTGAGGAGTTAATCCACGATGTCGATGTTCTCTGCGTTTGATATTGCCGGGTCGGCAATGAGTGCCCAATCCCAGCGCATGAATGTTACCGCTAGCAATATGGCCAATGCCGACAGCGTTGCCGGGCCCGATGGTGAAACCTACCGAGCCAAGCAGGTGATGTTTGAGACCCAGTCACAAGGTAACCGCTATGGCGTTGGCGGCGTGCGCGTCACCGAGGTAGTGGAAGATGACTCACCCCTGCGGATGGAGTACATGCCCAACCACCCGGCTGCAGATGAAGAGGGTTATGTGGCAAAGCCCAACGTTGAGCCGGTGCATGAAATGGTCAATATGATTTCTGCCTCGCGCTCCTATCAAGCCAACGTTGAAGTCTTTAATACCAGTAAGCAGATGCTGATGCAGACGCTGTCACTGGGTGAGGGGTAAACCATGAATGTCGATACGAGTGTATTGAATAACATAAATGGCGGTGGTGCTAATGGCCTCTCTGCCCGCCAGTCTGATGAGCTGCGCGAAAGCTTTATGACGCTGCTGATTACGCAATTGCAGAATCAGGATCCGCTTAAGCCGATGGAAAATTCGGAGATGACCTCGCAGTTAGCACAAATTAACACGGTTAGTGGTATTGAAGAGCTGAATAGCACGCTAGAAGGTATTACCAGCCAAATGGATGCCAATCAGGCTCTGCAGGCAAGCGGTCTAATTGGCAAAGGCGTCATGGTGCCCGGTAAGGATGTGTTGCTGGAGCAAGATAGCGACGGGAACACGTATACAACGCCCTTTGGAATAGAGTTGGCCGAACCGGCAGCGAACGTTAAAGCGACGATTGTGGGGGACGATGGCCAAGTCATTAGACATCTTGATCTAGAGTCGTTGGATGCTGGTGTCCACTCTTTCGATTGGAACGGTATAAATGATCAGAAAGAAGCGGCTGCCAGCGGCCGGTATACGGTGCAGCTAGAGGTAACTGACGCTGAAGGTGAAAAAATTGAATCTACTGCCTTACAGTACGCGGTAGTCAACCGGGTGACGCCGAATGACGGCAGTGGCAGCGTTCGACTGGATTTGGGCGCTATTTACGGTCAAGTCGATCTGAACGATGTTAAACAAATTCTTTAATTGCTGACTAAACACAGTCATAAACCACAGCATTTGATTAAACACAGCTTTATTAGGGGAACAGCATGAGTTTTTCACAAGCACTCAGTGGTCTAAGCGCACAGCAACAAAAATTAGGTGCGGTGGGTAATAATATTGCCAACTCGCAGACGGTTGGTTTTAAAAGTTCTAACGTCCAGTTCGCTGATGTGTATGCTGAGTCGCGTATTGGGCTTGGTGTTCGTACTTCTAGGGTACAACAGGATTTTAGTCAAAGTAACATTGAATCCACGAACCGAAATATGGATTTAGCGATTTCGGGGGAAGGTTTCTTCCGTTTTCAGCAGCCTAATGGGGAAGTGGGTTACTCGCGTAATGGTCAACTAACGATGACGGCCGATGGGCGCTTAGTGAATGCTCAGGGTGCTCAGATCATGGGGTACGCAGCCGATGCCGAAGGCAATGTCCAGGCAGGTGGCAATGTGCAGCCGATGCAGGTGCAGCCTGGTGATCTTCAGGCTAACGCCACAACTGAGCTAGATATATCTTTGAACCTGGATTCAGGGCAGCCTGTTATAACCGAAGCTTTTGATGCTACTGATGCCAATACATATAACTACTCCAGTCCTGCTACTGTATTTGACTCTCAGGGTAATGCGCGGAACCTCACGCTGTATTTCACCAAAACGGCAGCTAATGAGTGGGATGTTAATGGGCGTATGACGGGCGGTCCTGCTGGCGCTGACATCTATGATGTCGATTTAGGAAGCTTAACATTTAACCAAAACGGTACCTTGGCAACTGATAACTCGACTGATGCTGTGTTTAATAACTCAGAATTTGGTGCCGGTAACACGTTCGAAGAATTGAATATTGCAATGAGCTTTGAGGGGTCTAGTCAATTTGCCGATGACTCAGTGGTTAAAACTACTGAGCAAGATGGTTATTCCTCTGGTGCTTTAGTGGGCATTACTATCGAAAATGACGGCACTATCATGCGCAACTACTCTAACGAGCAGTCTCGTGCGGCAGGCCAAATAGCGCTGGCCAGTTTCCGTAATCCTGAGGGCTTAAAGCCAGAAGGTAATAACCTATGGACTACCACAGGTGCTTCCGGTGAGGAGTTGGTGGGCGCGCCGGGTGCTGGCTTGCTTGGCTTGATTGAGCCAAGTGCTGTTGAAACATCCAATGTTGATATGGCTCGCGAGCTAGTCGATATGATCGTTGCCCAACGGGCCTACCAGGCCAACTCACAAACTATCAGTACCCAGGACGAGCTCCTGCAGACCATTATTAACCTTTAATGATCGGTCATTTAGGTAAGGAGTCAGTACCGTGGATCGAATGATCTATACCGCCATGAGCGGTGCTAAGCACACCATGGATCAGCAGTCAGTGGTGAGTAATAACCTGTCGAATGTAACTACCACCGGTTTTCGCGGACAGCTACAGGCTGCTCGCTCGGTGCCTGTGCAAGGCGAGGCCTTACTGGCAACGCGTACCTCGGCGGTAACCACCACGCCGGGCAGTGACTTTTCTCAGGGGCCAGTTGAGTATACTGGCCGCACCCTTGATGTCGCGATGCAGGACGACGCGTGGATGGCGGTGCAAGCAGATGACGGTACTGAAACCTATACCCGCCGTGGCGATCTGCAGATAGACAGTGACGGTGTGCTGCTCAGCGTTGGGCGACCGGTAATGGGCGAAGGTGGCCCCATTGCTATCCCGCAAGGGGCGCAAGTATCGATTGGTGCCGATGGGACGATTAGCGCCATTCCCGAAGGTGTTGGGCCGGAAGCGCTGGTCGAGGTAGGCCGAATTAAGCTGGTGACGCCTGAAGAGGGAGCGTTAACGCGTGGTGAGGACGGGCTCTTCCGTGCACCTCCTAATGAAGAAGGTGAGCCAGGGGCCTTGCCTGCCGACGAAAATGCCAAGTTGGTGAGTGGTGCACTGGAAGGCAGTAATGTCAGCGCTGTCGATGCTATGGTCTCAATGATCGATGTGGCACGCCGCTATGATATGCAGATGAAAGTGCTGAGCACCGCTGACGAAAACGCTCAGCGCGCCAACGGGATTCTATCCATTCAAGGTTGATGTTGGCCACTCAGTGCTGATGTGAGTCAGTCGGTCAAGGGAGCATAATTATGATTAAGTCCTTATGGACAGCTAAAACGGGTTTGGAGTCTCAGCAAACCAAGTTAGACGTGATTTCGAACAACCTAGCTAACGTAAGCACCAATGGTTTCAAACGCTCACGTCCGGTGTTTGAAGATCTGCTATACCAAAATATGCGTCAACCCGGCGCTCAAAATAATATCCAAGATCGGCTGCCGTCCGGTATGCAGGTGGGCACCGGCGTACGTGCCGTGGCCACTGAGCGTTTGCATACCCAAGGTGGGCTAGAGCAGACTGAAAATTCGCGCGACCTCGCGATCAATGGCGAAGGTTTCTTTCAGGTGTTGATGTCAGATGGTACGACTGCCTATACACGTGACGGCAGTTTTCAGCTTAATGAGAATGGCCAAATGGTCACTGCCAATGGCTACCCTGTTGAGCCTGCCATTTTCTTACCGGCCAATGCGTTGTCGGTAAATGTTGGTGAAGATGGCACGGTGAGCGTACGCCAGCCAGGCGTTGCAGTTGATAATGAGGTGGGGCAAATCAGCGTCAGTACCTTTATTAATCCAGCCGGTCTACAAAGTATTGGTGGCAACCTCTATCTAGAGACGGGAGCCTCTGGAGCACCCAATGAGAATATACCGGGTATGAATGGTGCGGGGCGGCTGTTCCAAGGCTATGTGGAAACGTCTAATGTCAATGTCGTTGAAGAGATGGTCAATATGATTCAGACCCAGCGAGCCTATGAAATTAATAGCAAAGCGGTGTCCACTAGCGATGAAATGTTGGCACGCTTAAGCCAGCTGTAACGGTTGTTACTCACCGGGCTTACTTATAGGTTGCGTTATGCTGGAGTTGCACCACATGTCACGTCGTATTGCGCTAGCAGGACTGGTGCTTTTTTTATTGGTTGTAGCCGGCTGCGCTCAAGTTCCAAGAGCTTCAGTGGTGGGTGAGCAAGAGCAGATCAGCATTGTTGATCGCCCGCCACCCATCCCCAATGGCTCTATTTACCAGGCTAGGCAAGGTTATCAGCCACTTTTTGAAGATCGTCGGCCGCGCGCCATGGGCGACATCTTGACCATTGTGTTGGATGAGGAGGTCAGTGCGAGCAAAAATTCGCAATCCAATGCAGGGCGTAGCGGTAGCGCTAGCCTGGAGTTAACACAGTTGCCTGATGTCCTTGATACGCTTGCAGAGTATGGTTTTGATATTTCAGGTGAAAACGACTTTACCGGTAGTGGTGGGTCACAGGCCAATAACTCCTTTACCGGTACTATCACGGTTTCGGTGTTAGAAGTAATGAATAACGGCAATTTACGTGTGCGTGGCGAGAAGCAAATTGCCATTAATCAGGGAACTGAGTTTATTCGTTTTTCCGGCGTGGTTAACCCACGTACGATTACCGCTCAAAACACCGTTCCTTCCACTCAGGTAGCGGATGCGCGAATTGAGTATGTCGGTGACGGCTATATTAATGAAGCGCAGCACATGGGTTGGCTACAACGTTTCTTCTTAAACGTCTCGCCGTTCTAGCTCTATGGGGAGCCATCAATGACAGAGCTACGCCAGGCAGGCCCTTCAATGGCAGGTCGACCAATGAACGCGGGACAGCGGGTTATCGTGATGCGGTTAAGAAATGTGTGGATTAATTGTCGGCAAGCCATCAGCGCTTGGCTTATTCAACTGACCACCTTAGTGCTAATGTGCGCGCTGGCTTTGCCTGCTCAGGCGGAAAGCGTTCGTGAACTGGCGAGCTTTGCCGGCGTTCGAGATAACCAACTGGTCGGCTATGGCTTGGTCGTCGGCCTCGACAGTACCGGCGACCAAACGACCCAGGCGCCCTTTACCAGCCAAAGCCTGACTAATATGTTGTCCCAGCTTGGGGTGACCGTGCCTGCAGGCACGAACTTGCAACTGCGCAACGTAGCTGCAGTGATGGTGACCGCTGATCTTCCTCCGTTCTCAATGCCGGGCCAGCGTCTAGATATAGTCGTTTCGTCGATAGCCAACGCACGCAGCTTGCGCGGCGGCACGCTGTTGATGACACCTTTAAAGGGGGCCGATGGTGATACCTATGCCATTGCCCAGGGCAACATGCTCGTGGGCGGCGCTGGCGCCCAAGCGGGTGGCAGTAGTGTGCAAATCAATCAGCAGGCATCGGGGCGTATTCCCAATGGCGCACTGGTTGAGAAGGAAGTGCCGCTTAACCTAGGTGGCAATGGTGGCATGCTTGAATTACAGCTTAACGACTCTGATTTTGGCACCGTTCAGCGCATGGTAACGGCGATCAATAACGAGTTTGGCCAGTCGGTGGCATATGCACGTAATGGCCGAGTAATCGCCCTGGACGGTCCTACTGATGATAATGCGCGGGTCAACTTTATGGCGCGCATTGAAAACGTTCAGGTCACACCAACGGAGGCTCCGGCACGCGTTGTGCTGAACTCACGTACCGGTTCGGTAGTGATGAACAGTGCCGTCACACTGCGGGAAGCAGCCGTAGCTCACGGCAGTCTGTCGATCATGATTGATACTCAGTTTGGCGTTAGCCAGCCGAATCCGTTTGGCGAGGGTGAGACAGTTGTGGTGCCCGACGCAGATATTGATATTGAGCAGCAAGAGGCTTATCTGCAAATCGTAGAGGGTGCCCAGCTCAACGAAGTGGTCAATGCATTGAATGCGTTAGGCGCTACCCCTCAAGACTTGATGTCGATTCTGGAGGCGTTAAAAGCATCGGGATCGCTACGTGCAGAACTGGAGGTCATTTAATGAGCGCGAGTGATATGACCAGTCAGTTTGCCCTGGACATGAACGGCTTTCAGCGGCTTCAACACACTGCACGCGTCGACCCTGAGGCTGGCGTGGGTGGCGCAGCCCAGCAGTTTGAAGCGCTATTTATTCAGATGATGATGAAGAGTATGCGTGACGCGACACCCAGTTCAGGACTGATGAATAGTAGTGCGACGGATACCTATCAATCGATGCTGGATCAACAGTGGTCACAGGTGATGGCTTCGCGTGGAATGGGCCTTGCGGATGTGCTTGTTGAGCAACTGGAGCGCCAAGGAGCCATCTCGAAAGCGCGGCCAGATGCGGATCAAGAGTTGCAAGCATTGATAGCAGGCATTCCCCGTGGCACCCCGCGTGTGCTTGACGATTCATTTGCGGCTAATCCTGACACGATTGAAACCCAGCATGAGCAGAGCAGCGGTCGATTTTTAGCCGAGCTAGAAGCCATTCGCCAAGGCGTGGAGAAGGGTAATGCGGTAGATGAATCTGCGCTAAACCCGCGAGCGCAAACGACGGCCTCTGCTCACATAGACCAATTTATTCAAACGTTAGCGGCACCTGCCCAAGCGGCCAGTGCGTCCACCGGCGTTCCTGCTGAACTCATTTTGGCCCAGGCGGCGTTAGAAACAGGCTGGGGACGGCACGAAATCGCGACTCGCACGGGCAGCAATAGTCATAACCTGTTTGGTATCAAAGCCGGTAGCCATTGGCAGGGCGAAACCACCGATATTGTGACTCATGAATATATTAATGGGCGGCGAACACAGGTGGTTGACACCTTCCGTGTCTATGACTCGTTTGAACACGCTTTTACTGATTATGCCAGCCTAATCGGCAATAACCCTCGCTATGCTGGGGTTGTTCAAGCACCCAACGCTGAGCAGGCCGCGCGTGAGCTTCAGGCAGGCGGGTATGCTACTGATCCGCTCTACGCTGAAAAGTTAGTCGCAGTGATGAATACCATGGGGCCGCTTAACGCTGAGGGAAATTTCCTGGCTGACGCTCGCTAGCCCTTTCCTCAAGTTTTTCTGTGCAGCGCCGATAATTAAAGTAGTGATAGGTATCGGCCTAAGGAATTGAACCATGAGCATGTTTTCGATCGGCTTAAGCGGCCTCAATGCCGCGCAGAATGCCCTGAATACAAGCAGTAATAATATTAGTAATGTCTATACGCCCGGCTATAACCGAGAGTTGGCCCAGTTGGGTGAGGGGCGTGTAGGTGGCGGGGTTCGTGTCAATGATATCGAGCGCCAGTTCAATACGTACGTAGCTGACCAGTTAAATAGTGCAAAAACTCAGTCAAGTGCCTTAAACACTTACTATAGTCAGGTAACGCAAATCGATAACCTGCTGGCTGATCGCGCGGCAGGCTTAGCTCCTCTAATGCAGAATTTTTTCTCATCGCTAGAAGACCTGGCGGCCTCACCCTCTGACCCAGCGGCTCGCCAGGGCGTGCTTGGCCAAGCTAATACGCTGAGTTCTCAGTTCCGCTCCTTTGATGGCTACCTGCAAGATATGCAGGGTAATATTAATGGCCAGATCAAGGATGAAGTTACCCAGATTAATAACACCACCGAGCAGATCGCTGGTTTAAATAAAGAGATTGCTTTGGCTCGCGCTCGGAGTGGGGAGGCCCCCAATAGCCTGCTCAACCAGCGCGACCAATTGGTATCAGAGCTTAATGAGCGTATGGATTTGCGCCTGAATATTCAGGATGGCAAAACCTACAATATTAGCCTGCCCAATGGTCAGCCGCTGGTGACAGGAACCAATTCGTTCCAACTAGAAGCAGTTCAAGCGGATTATGACCCTCAGCGCACGGTGGTGGGGTATCGGGATGGTGGTGGTAACGTTGTTCAGTTAGATGAGTCGACGATAACAGGCGGGGCATTGGGAGGCTTGATGTCCTTCCGTTCAGAAACCTTAGATAAGACGCAGAACCAAATTGGTCAACTGGCTGTGTCGTTGGCGACTGCTTTCAATGAGCAGCATAAGCAAGGTGTAGATCTTAACGGTGACCAGGGCGAAGACTTCTTTGCAGTGCGCGCCCCGCAAACGTATGCCGATAAGAATAATAGCTTACCCGCCGTCAATATCACTAGCGCTGAATTTGACCCCGATCAAGTTGATGCCCTTAGGGCAACTGACTATACCGTCAGTTTTGAGGCTGGTGAGCCCGTGGTTACCCGTAAAGACAATGGGCAGGTTGTAGATTTCGATCAAGACGCCTGGGATGACGATGGCGAATTAAATTTTGGTGGTGTCAGCATTGAATTCAGCGGTGTGCCGCAAGATGGTGATCGTTTTGAAATCCAGCCGGTACGGCGCGCCGCCAATGGTATGGATACTAATATTGCTGACGTAGACAAGATTGCTGCAGGTGACGCAGGTTTTATTAATGTAGGAAATAACACGGGTAACTCGTTTGAACGTGAGGGCGATTTAAACGTTAGCGATTTAGGTATCACGTCTGACGCTTTTGCCGATAACAGAAAATATCAATTTGAAGTGGAGTCGGACGGTACTGGTACGGAGGGCACGCTAACGGTGAAGCCGTCGGCAACGATAACGGTTAACGGTAATCCCTTTGATGCGTCTAGTGACACGCTGTCTGTTGGAGATGAGATTGAAGTTGATGGTATCAGCTTCACGGTTGACGGCCTTCCTGATGCAGGTGAAACGTCTTCCTTAACGGTTAGCCAGACTATTTTTGCCAGTGGTGATAACCGTAACGCTCTGGCGCTGCAAAACCTGCAAGCCGAATCGATTGTTGGTGCTAACGCAACGGTCTCCGGTGCTTATGCATCCATTGTCAGCGATGTCGGTAACCGTACCAATATCACAGAAGTGAATTTGGATGCTCGTCAAGGCCTTACCGATCAATTGCGTGCCGTACAGCAATCAGAGTCTGGAGTTAATCTAGACGAAGAAGCTGCTAACTTGATCCGTTACCAACAGTACTATCAGGCCAATGCGCGTGTGATTGACACCGCAGGTACGCTGATGGACACCATCTTGAACCTGCGCGGTTAATTCGGGAGCTTAAGTGATGCGTATTAGTACCGTTACCATGTTTGAGCAAAGCACGGCGTCCATGAACCGCCAACAAAGTGACCTGATGAGGGTCAGTCAGCAGATTGCCACCGGCCGACGTGTGGTTAACCCATCCGACGATCCACAGGCCGCCTCGCGGGCGATTGGCGTTGATCAGGCAAAGGCGGTTACTGAACAATTTTCAGATTCTCGCGTATCTGCCCGTAATTCGCTGTCGCAGACTGAAAGCATTATCAATAGCGTTAGTGATGCAATAACAAGTGCCAAAGGATTGTTGATTCAGGCGTCTAGCGACACGCTAACTAGCGAAAACCGCGAGTCCATCGCCAGCGAGCTTAAAGGCGTTTATGAGACACTGATAGGCCAAGCGAATTCTACCGATGGTAACGGTCGTTATTTGTTTGGTGGTTATAAAGATAATACTCCACCCTTTGTGAAGTCTGCTGACGGTAGTGTGGAATATAGAGGCGATACGAATACACGCGAACAGCGTGTAGATTCTACGCGCTTGATACCGGTAGCTGATAATGGCGTGACTATCTTCCAAAGTGTACCCAGCGGTGCTGGATATGTAGCAGAAGCAAAGAAAGAAGATGGCACTCTGAATCAAGGTAATGTGACATTTCGCGGGCCCCAAACTCTTGACGTCAATGACGCTGATTACGGTAGTGATTACCGTGTCAGTTTTGATGGAACTGCTGCTGATCCAACATATCAGGTTCAACGATTTGATAATGAAACGGATACTTGGGTGGACAACGATACGGATGGGGCAGCATTAAGCTCTGGCAACTGGACAGATGATATTAGCGAAGAGGGTTCTCTCTCATTAGAATTCGGTGGCTTATCGATTAGCCTTGAAGGTACACCTGCGCCGGATGATGAAATACTGGTTGCTAAATCAGGGGGTGATGTTCGTGGTGCCGACCTGTTTCGCACTATGGAAGAAGCCATTCGCGTATTAGAAAACCCTGCTGATAATGCCACCAAAAAAGCCGATCAGCGTAATACTTTGAATACTGCTATGCGCGATCTGGACAATAGTTTGGATAATGTTCTAACCGTGCGCGCTTCCGCTGGGGCGCGTTTGAATGAGCTTGATGTTATCGATTCGGTAAGCAGTAATCGAATGCTGAACTACGATCAAACGCTATCGGATTTAGTCGATCTGGATTACACAGAGGCAATTTCTGAGTATAGTTTGCGACAAGTCGGTATGCAGGCAGCACAAAAAGCGTTTGTAGATATTAAAGGCTTATCGTTGTTTAACTATATGTAGTGTAGCTCAATTATTACGGCACCTTATCGCTTGCGTGTCGCGGAGTTCTGCTTATCCCCTTGTTTTTATGGCTAAAACGTCATGAAAACAGGGGGATTTTAGTTTAAGGGCGCCATCGTTTCGATTAACGTCTGCATAAACCCTAGGCCTTGCGTAAACAACCGCTGTAGAAAGCGGTTAATGTCGGTCATGAGCACCATCATTAATATTAGCCCCACGATAAGAGAGGTAGGAAAGCCGATATTGAAGACGGTGAGCTGGGGGGCAGAACGGTTCAGTATGCCCAGTGCCAGGTTGATGGTCAGCAGGGAGCCCACCAGCGGTAGCGCCAATAACATTCCCGACGCAAAAATCGTGCCCGCATAACGAGATAACAAAATAAACGCGTCTGGGTTGAATGTCCCAATGCCAATGGGCAACGTTTGGAAGCTCATAATCAAGGTTTCAAGCACCATTAGATGACCATTCATGGCCAAAAACATGAGCAGAGTGATCATGTAGAGAATGCGCGAGAGCACCATAATATTGGTACCACTCGATGCATCAAAAAAGCTCGCAAACGCTAGGCCCATCTGCAGACCGATAAAATCCCCTGCGGCTTGAACGACAGCGAACATGATATGCATGACGAGGCCCATCGCTAAGCCAATTAGGATCTGTTCGATCATGACCCCGATCCCCGCCCATGACATGATGGCAATATCTGGCATGGCCGGTAAAATCGGCGCAATAACAATGGCAATTAGGGCGGCCAGGCCCACTTTGGCTTGGTTGGGAACGCTGGAGTGTCCCCATAGAGGCGACGCTGCCATGAAAGCTGTAATGCGCGCAAACGGCCATAAAAAAGCCACTAACCACCCTTGCAGCTGTGCGAAAGTGACTTCCACCATAGCGCTACATCACCATACTGGGGATATTAGTAAATAGGCGGTGAGTAAAGTCGGTAATTAATCCAATCAGCCATGGACCTGCTAATACCAGCACCGCGAACACAGCCAGAATTTTAGGAATAAAGGTTAGTGTCATTTCATTTATCTGAGTCGCGGCTTGGAACAAGCTGATGATAAGGCCGGTGAATAGCGCCGCCAAAAGCATGGGGCCAGCAAGCAGAAGCGTTACTCGCATTCCTTGATAAGCAATGCTCATCACCATCTCGGGTGTCATAGCTGGGTTCCTGTGGGCTGTATAAACAATGTGCGGTATAAAGCGTTATATCATGTAAAAGCTTTCTGCCATTGAGCCAATAATAAGCTGCCAACCATCCACTAAAATGAACAGCATCAGTTTAAAAGGTAATGAGATAGTGATGGGCGGAACCATCATCATCCCCAATGCCATCAATGTGCTGGCCACCACGAGGTCAATGATCAAAAACGGAATGAAAATGGTAAAGCCGATTTGAAAGGCCGTTTTTAGTTCACTGGTGACAAAGGCGGGCAGCAAGACACGCATTGGCAGTTCTTCCGGGCCTTGCATGGGGCCCACATCGGCTAGGCGAACAAACAGTGCCAGATCCGGCTCTCGGGTTTGAGCGAGCATAAATTCCCGAAATGGATCCTGAGCCAGCAGTAAAAACTCTTCAAAATTTATCGTCTCATTAGTCAGCGGCACCCAGGCGTTGTCATATACCTGGGCCAATACGGGTGACATGATAAAAAAAGTTAAAAACAGCGCTATCCCTAACAGCACTTGGTTGGGCGGCGTTGCCTGGGTGCCCATCGCTGTCCGCAACAGGCTAAGCACAATGATGATACGAGTGAAGCTCGTCATCATCAGCAGCATGGAGGGCAAAAACGCTAGAGAACTTAGGAAAAGCAGGGTTTGCAGCGACAATGACCACTGCTGGCCCCCGTCATCAAGCGGCTGAGAAATAATGCCGGGAATCTGTTGTGCATGCACAGGGCTGGCTATAAAACACGCGACAGCAAACACAAGCCACATCATGAACGGTTTAGCCGTTTTGCTATTCAAAACATGGCTCTTCAAAAAAAGGTTCTTCAAAACACAGGGCCAAAAAAGGTGCATCCGGTACCTCATGGCGTCTGATGTGGATCGGTGGGCGCAGACGAGTCGCGACGGCCTGCGGCTAGCGCTTTGGATAAACGACGCGCAAAGCGTGAGGAAGGCGGAGCTGATGCGGTTGGCGGGCGCTCTTCAGGGGCCGGGCGCTCGTGGAGTTTAGTAATTCGGCCACCTCCCACTCCAACAACCAACCAGGTATCTTCTACTTCAACAATCACGATACGCTCACGATTTCCCACAGCCGTACTGCCCACAATGCGCAGGTGGGCGCCATGGCGAGTGGTATGGTTGCTCCAGCGCTTTAAAAGCGCTGTACAGATTAAAATGATCGCAATAACGAGAGCTAAAGCCGCGGCAGTCTTGCCCAAAACGGCCATCCCTACCAATGCCTCGCCACCGTTACCTAGTGCATCGAGCGAACCATTCTGCGCCGAAGAGGTTGCAACGCTCATCGGTTCAATTTATGAATACGTTCAGAAGGCGTGATGATTTCAGTAATCCGAATGCCGTACTTATCTTCGATCACAACAACTTCGCCTTGAGCAATCAAGTAGCCGTTAATCAAGATATCCATCGGCTCTCCGGCGAGTCCTTCAAGCTCAATAACAGACCCTTGTGCCAACTCCAGTAACTGCTTAATAGTTAGCTTTGTACGGCCGAGTTCCACGGTGAGCTTCACCGGGATATCCATGATCATCTCAAGCTCACGCGCCTGGGAAGAGCCGCTGTCTGGGCTCAACGGACGGAAGATATCCTCACTTGCCGCTTTCGCTGCAGGTGCTTTGGGCTCTTCTGGGGCAGCAGCTGTCTCTTCTTCGCTCTCTTCAGCAGCTTCTTGTTCCGCCATTGCGGCTGCCCAAGGATCTTCCTCTTCGCTGGCAGCATCGGCGCTGGAGGTGGGTTCTTCTTGCTCGGACATGGCATCCGCCCAATCGTCGTCAGAGACGTTCTGATCAGGCTTATTGGGATCAGTCATGCTTTGGATTCCTTGGCTTTCTGTCGCGTAGACCCTTTAATGAAGTCCTTGGACGATGCATTATTCATAGCGGCATGGTCAATCATATGTAACACACGCAGTGCATGCTGTTGACGTTGACTTCCGTACTCGCACTCCATGACGGGCACCCCGTCAACGCTTGCGGTGATTGAACTTGGAATGTCTAACGGCAGCACGTCGCCTTTTTTCAATCCCATCACATGGGCGATACGGCTGGGTATCTGAGCAAATTCAGCGACTAGCTCCACTTCCGACTGACGCAGCTCACTTGCCATTCGGCGTGACCAACTGCCGTCTTGGTCGTGATTGCTGTCATTAATTGGGTTAGCTAGTAAGTCGCGTAGCGGCTCAATCATGGCGTACGGCATGCATATCTGAAAATTGCTAGATAGGTTGCCCACTTCAATGTTGAACTTGGTGTTCACCACAATTTCATTGGGTGAGTTGGTAATGTTGGCAAACTTTGATTGCACTTCTGAGCGTAAAAAACTGACATCCAGCGGATAAACGACTTTCCAGGCCTCTTGGTATGCCTCAATAGCGAGATTGAGCAGGCGCTGGATAATACGCTGTTCAGTATTAGTGAACTCCCGGCCGTCCGATTTAGTGACAAAACGACCGTCACCACCGAAAAGGTTATCCACCACCATAAAAACGAGATTGGGGGGGAATACGACGAGCGCTGAACCCCGCAGTGGCTTCATCGACACAATGTTCAGGTTGGTAGGCACGGGAACATTACGTGAGAACTCGCTAAAGCTTTGATAGCGAACTGACTCGACGGTAATGTCCGCGCTACGCCGCAGTAGGTTAAACAGGCCAGTACGAAAGTAGCGAGCAAAGCGCTCGTTGATAAAATCAAGCGCATGCAAACGCTCACGAATAACGCGATGCTGGGTCGACGGATCGTAAGGGCGAACCCGGGCTTCATCTGACGCATGGGAAGATGAAGCCGATGGCTCATCGTCTCCACTAACGCCCTTTAGCAGGGCATCTATTTCTTCCTGGGACAGTAGATCGTCCTGTGACATGAACGGCTCCAGTTCCCGAGGTTATTGCACAATAAATTCGGTGAATAAAACTTCACGCAAATCAAGTGGCGGCTGATTCTCCGTCAGCGGGACGTTGAGTCGATCAACAATCGCTTGTGCAAGCTGCTGCTTACCTTCCGAGGAAGTAAGTTCATCAGCCTGCTTGCCGGATAGCAGCATCAGCAAACGGCTGCGTACTTGAGGCATATGCTCTTCTAGAATGGTTTTACTCTCTTCATTACCCACACGAAGAGTCACGCCTGTATAGAGCAAGCGTGAACCATAACTGTCATCGGCAAGATTGACGGTAAAGGGTTCAATACGCATAAAAATAGGCGGCTCGCGCTCCATCGCTTGCTGCATCTCAGCGTCTTCTGAACCGTCATCACGCTGATCCATTACCATATAAATAGCTGCCGCTGCGCCTGCTGACGACAGCAAGACCAGGATGATCATTATCCAGAGCAGTTTTTTTGACCCGCCGCTTTTTTCTGCCATTTGCGATTCCTGTGAACTCCATGCGTATCACTAGCAATGTATTATGCCTAAAGCGCATGCTGGTGATGAAATGAACAGGCTTATTTGGCAAGCCTATCTTTTGGTTTAGCTATTTCACGTACGTATTTATGAGCGTATTAATCGACGTAGTTCTAGAATGGTCATGCACTTTGTCAATGCTTAGGCGTATAGATCGACCCGCCCATCCAGTCTTAGCGGGCTGCGCTCGGTGCTTTGGGTAAGTGATTCATCCAAGCCTATATCGCCGTTGCCGCTCCCAGCCTCGGCACCCTGTTTGCCGCCTGATTGAGCAAAAGCCTGCTCGTTGGGGTCACGCTGTTCGCCAACCGATGTCTCGCCTAGCGAAATGCCTTGCTCAGCCAGCGCTTCCCTCAGCTGGGGAATCGCTTGTTCGAGCACTTGGCGTACCTGGGCATGGGCGGACAAAAAGTGCGCTTGCGCCCCCTGTTCACCAAACTTCAGGGAGATAGACAGCGGCCCTAATTCTGCAGGGTTTAATTGCATCTGAACGTGCTGTTCGCCACCACGCTGTGAAATCTGTACTAACTGCTGGCTCAACTGTTGTGGCCAGGCGGGGCTGTTGACAGGTGTCGCTAAAGTGGCCGCTGTCGGTGTGACATTGGGCGAAAAGCCTTGGGTAGGTTGCGATGTAGCTAACGGACTGCTGCCGGTATTTAACGATAATCCAGTAAGTAAGTGCTCACTGCTTGGGCTTGCTTTCGAAGCCCCGTCTCCTGTCAATAGAGCGGACATTAGGGCTTCGCTGCTGATCTGGGTGGCTGCAGTGGGGGAGTTACCTGTGTTGATTTGAGTAAAGAACGTATCAGACTGTGGCCTTAGGGCTGCCTGTAGCTCGGCGACAGGCGAGCGGGCATTGGTTAACTGAGCCGACTCTGCTGATTGGGGGGAGGCACTTTGTAGCTGACCAGCCAGCGCATTTAGCGCGGAGGCAAGCTGTGCTGCTTCCGTTTGACT
Source organism: Vreelandella sp. 2A-K22 (assembly GCF_054065485.1). Taxonomy (NCBI): domain Bacteria; kingdom Pseudomonadati; phylum Pseudomonadota; class Gammaproteobacteria; order Oceanospirillales; family Halomonadaceae; genus Vreelandella; species Vreelandella sp. 2A-K22. The sequence goes on from NZ_JBSUGC010000016.1 coordinate 19,080, forward strand.
AATATTTAACTGCTCAGCGACGACCTTCAGCTCTGCTGGGACGATAGGCTGTGCAGCATCCGTTTGATTAATATTTAACTGATCAGCAATGGCTTCCAGCGTGGCTGGGTCGATAGACTGCCCAGGTCCACTTTTATCCATACTTAGATACTGGGCAATTGTCTTGAGTCCCTTGGAATCGACCAGCTGTGCCGCTTCCGATTGACTAATATTTAACTGTTCAGCGATTGCTTCCAGCGTGGCTGGGGCAACGGGTGAAGCCAACTCAGGCCTGTTTTCCGTAAAAGATGCCATTAGCGCGAGACGGCCGGCAATTTCGTCAAGGGGAGTCGATGCTTCTCCAGCATCTAGACCTAGCGTTTCTAGGCTGACCTCTGAGCTTGGCTGTTGCAACTGGGCCAATAATTCAGACAAATTGCGCTCACTGACATCCAGACCCAGGGTTTGCAGGGCTTCACTCAAATTTTCTACATCGTCAGCTGATGCATCCGACAAAAGAGAGCTGAGTTCATTTAACTGAGCTTGCGATCGCGGCGTATGAGAAGCAGCAGCTTCACTGAAAGCAGACGCTGATAATCGCTGAGCGCCAGACGCTTGCAACAGCGTTTGATGAAATACGCCCTTAGCTGTGTCTTGTTGGCCGAAAGTGCCTTGAGACTGCGTCTGAGGCGAATTTTGGCTGACCGAAAGCAACTGGTGAATGTTCATGTTCAGTTCCCTGGCCCCGCTAATGCGGAGTGTCGTTATGCTGACGAGCCGCGCGGCTTGTCACCAAGTCATCGTTAGTTTTTTGTTCATGACGTTCACTGCGGCGGTGCTCTTCAAGTAGTCGACGCGACGCCAGTGTATCGTAGGAAGAGAGCTTTCGCTGCTCTTGTTGCCAGTTCTTTTTACTCTGTTCAACGCTTGCCTGTTGAGACGCTAACGCTTGTCGAGCGCGGCTTAGGGCCGCGTCCAAAGAGGCTAAGAACTGCTGATAGTTGTACATAGTGGCAGGGTCAATGCCGTCACGCATCGCTTTCTGCAAGCGATCAGCGTACTCCGCCCGATAGCTCAGTAGCGACTGTAACTGAGCGGTCGTTTGTTGCTCCGTTTGTCGCTCTTGTGCCAGTACTTTACCCGCTTGGTCGCGGGCACCTCTGGCTAAGTCGGTTAACATTTCGAGCTGGGAAGTACTCATGTGCGTCCTCCTACCAGTGCGTGCAGCGCTTGGCGAGCATCGGCAAGCGTTGCACACTCATCAATATTCTGTTGAAGGAAGTTTTCCAACGATGGAAAGCGTTTCACTGCTTCGTCGAGCTGGGGATCATGGCCAGGGCTGTAGGCCCCCACGCTGATAAGATCCCGGTTACGCTGGTAGCGCGAGAAGAGCTGTTTGAACACTCGTGCTTCCTGAAGCTGATCGGCTGAGGCGATGGAGGTCATTGCGCGGCTAATTGAAGCTTCAATATCGATGGCCGGATAATGACCTGCTTCCGCTAGCGTTCTCGACAGCACGATATGCCCGTCGAGAATGGCGCGAGCAGAATCGGCAATAGGATCTTGTTGATCATCGCCCTCGGTTAGCACGGTATAAAACGCCGTAATGGAACCACCACCACGCTCAGCATTACCTGCGCGCTCCACTAAGCCGGGCAGCTTTGCAAAAACCGACGGCGGATAACCTTTAGTAGCGGGTGGCTCACCAATGGCCAGGGCAATTTCCCGCTGTGCCATGGCGTACCGGGTTAACGAGTCCATGATCAGCAGGACATCGCGACCTTCGTCACGAAAACCTTCTGCCAGGCGAGTCGCATACGCGGCACCCTGTAAGCGCTGTAGCGGTGAGGTATCAGCGGGGGCGGCGACGACGACAGCACGCCGTCGACCCTCAGGGCCCAAAATGTTATCGATAAAGTCTTGTACTTCACGGCCCCGCTCACCAATCAAGCCCACCACAATGACGTCGGCCTTGGTGTAGCGTGCCATCATGCCTAGCAATACTGACTTGCCCACACCGGAGCCGGCAAATAGCCCCATACGCTGACCGCGACCTACGCAAAGCAGCGCATTAATAGCGCGAATGCCGACGTCAATTTGCGCATCAATTGGCGCGCGAGAAAGCGGATTAAGCGGCGGCGAGCTGAGTGTTGCTCGAGGTATCTCATCGATGCCCTCCCGATCATCAAGCGGATTGCCATTGCCATCCAGTACCCGGCCCAGCAGACTATCGCCCATCGGGAAGCGGCGGGCACTGTTGTTGCCGCTTTCATCAAGAGGCGCGACGCGAGCGCCAGGCATTAGCCCTATGACCTCTTCCAAGGGCATCAGGAATAGCTTATCACCAGAAAAGCCGACGACTTCCGCTTCGGCATGCCTATCGCTGTCGGACAAGCGGCCGTCGCTGCCCGGCAATTCAATCCGACAGGCGCTACCCACCGCCACACGTAGCCCAACCACTTCAATCACCATTCCCGTCGCACGAATGACGCGGCCGTTATTGCGGTAGCGAGGCAGATGGCTAACACGCTGCTGCGTGCGTCGCAATGCCTTATTCCAGCGATGTTGATGGGGACAGGTGGTATCTGCCATAGCGTATCCGCCTAGGATGAAGGAACGTTAGAGGAGGGTGGAGAATTGAGACCGCGTTTGCGCGATTGGGCTTGAATAGCGTGCCAACGGCTTTCAAAGGTTGCGTCAATTTCACCCTGGGCACTGGTGACCCGGCACCCGCCACGGGCCAGTTGGTCATCAGGCTGCAGCTTCCAATTGGCGGCCCTGAGCTCATTACCCAAGTGCTCTTCTACTAAAGCGTGATCATCGGGGTTGAGCCAAAGACGTTGCTGGCCTACCAAGGGAGGCTCGGTGTGCAGGAGTTCGCGGACAATGGCCAAAACTTGTTCAGGTGTGTCCTGTAGGGCATCGCTAGCAAGCTGTTTGCCGGTGGCCAGTGCTAACTCAACTAAGTCGTAGGCGATGGTGTCATCAAGGCGTTCAAGCGCATTCGAAAACTGTTTGCCCAGTGTTTCCAGCGGCGCAATGGTCTTGTGGATTTGTGCTTCTAGCTCTTTTTTGGCCTGTTCGGCAGCGTCTGCTAACCCCTTTTCCAATCCCTCTTTGCGCCCCTGCTCAAAGCCTGCGTCATAGCCCTCTTTTTCGGCTTGCTGACGAATACGCTCGTGCAGTGCCTGGCGCTCATCCTCTTCACGTTGGCGTGCCAGTTCAGCAGCTTTTTGTGCCGCCTGTACTTTGCGTTGATGGGCCGTGGGTACCTCGCCCTCTGAGGCATGGCTATTCTTCGTGGACGCCAGCTCTTCCATTTGCCAGCGGCGCCAATCGCCATGGCGATCAAATTTCGGCGAGTGAGTATTAGACATACTCGTCGTCTCCACCTGCCAAAACGATTTCACCAGAATCAGCTAAGCGCCTAACGACCTGCAAGATAGCCTTCTGCTCGGTTTCCACCTGAGAGACGCGGATCGGGCCGCGGGCTTCCATATCTTCACGAACTAAATCGGCAGCGCGCTGTGACATATTGCGCAGGAATTTGTCCACCAAGGCGTCCTGAGCCCCTTTAAGGGCCACCACCAGCGAGTTGGTATCGACTTCTTGGAGCACCATTTGAATAGCGCGGTTGTCGAGGTCGAGCAGATTCTCGAACAAGAACATTTCGTCGATAATTTTCTGAGCCAAATCCTCGCTGTGCGCACGCACGGTCTCGATGGCGGTCTCCTCTTGGGAGGAGTTCATCAAGTTGAGGATCTCGGCCGCGGTTCTTACGCCGCCCATTTTGCTGCGCTTGAGGTTCTGACCGTCCAGCATACTAGTGAGTACTTCGGTCAGCTCTTGCAGTGCAGCGGGCTGAACGCCGCTGAAAGTAGCGATACGAAGAACCACGTCATTGCGCAGTTTTTCCTCGAATAGCTCGAGGATGTCGGAGGCTTGATGACGATCCAGGTGAACTAGAATGGTTGCGATAATTTGCGGGTGCTCGTCGCGAATGAGTTCGGCCACCATGGAGGCTTCCATGAGGTTAAGCGCGTCAATGCCCGAATTATTGCCAGTGGTCTCTAGAATATCTTCAATCAGACTCGTCGCGCGTTCGCTGCCCAGTGCTTTGGTCAGCACTGAGCGAATGTGATCGCTGGAGTTAAGATTAAGCGCTACAAACTCTTCGGTCTCTTTATGGAATGCTTCGAGCACCGCCTTCATGTCGTCATGGGAGACCTGGTTCAGCCGGGCCATCTCCATACTGATTTCTTGCACTTCCGCAGCGCCGAGGTATTTAAAGACCTCAGCGGCACTGTCTTCATCGAGTGCAAGCAATAAGATGGCGCTCTTGCGAGCCCCGTTCATTTCAGCAATTGAACTACTCATTGGCATTCATCCAGCTACGAATGATCATCGCGACCATGCGGGGGTCTTCTTGAGCCATTTCACGCAGGTCATTGAGGTTATGCTCATAGAGTGAGGTTTTACGCCGACGCTTCGGCTTGGCGTAGGTCTCATCGCTCTCGCCTGATGGCTCTTCGCCTTCTTCGTCATCATCTTCACCGCCTACGCTGGCGGCCAGCGTGCCGCCGGGCGTTGCTGCCGCCATAACCGGTGTTTGGGTATAGCGTTTAATTAAGGGGCGCAAAATCAGCAGGTAGAGCAATAGAATCGCCAGGGCAACCAATAGGTAGCGACCTACCTTGCCAGCCAGTGACAGAACGCTGGGATCTTTCCACCATTCGACCTCCGCGGTTTCCTCGACACTGCGCGCGAAGGGAGAGTTGACGACCTCCACTTCATCGCCTCGCAGTTGCGAGAACCCCATTGCTTGACGAACTAGACGCTCAATCTGGGCAATTTCTTCATCGGTTAGCGCAACGTCGACCCACTCGCCTTCATCGTTCATTTCCGAACGGTAGTTTACGACCACCGCGGCGGATAGCCGCTCTATCTGACCAAGGCGATGCTGGACATGCTCAATGCTGCGATCAACTTCGTAGTTAATGACGTCATCCTGACGCAAGTTGCGCAACGCTTCGGGGGGCACATCCTCTTGCTGATTAGCATCCTCTTCCTCGCCCTCCGGTTGGTTGATGGGGGAGGGCAGTGTGCCTGGCGGCGTGTTGCTCAGCGCGCCTGGAATGCCGGTGGCCAATGGGTCTTCACCGTCAAATGTAAGGCTCAACTGGCGGCTACGTACGGCTGCTTCGTTGGGGGGCTGATTGGGCCCGTAGCGTTCAGAGGTCTGCTCGCGTCGAGAGAAGTCGATTTGCGCTGCAACCTGGGCGCGCACATTATCACGACCCAAGATGGGCGTTAGAATATGCTCAATACGCTGCTGGTAAGAGCGCTCAACCTCGACAATATATTCAAGCTGTGAACCATCCAGGTCATTACCGTTGCTTGTCTCGGCAGACAGCAGTCGGCCATCCTGATTAACCACCGTGACATCTTCAGCGGCTAGGTCAGGCACGCTGCCCGAAACCATATGAACGATCGCGCTGACCTGGCCTTCACCTAAAACCCGGCCCGGTAAAAGAGTCATCACAACGGATGCTTTAGCTGGCTCACGGTCGCGAATAAAGACTGATGGCTTGGCCATGGAGAGGTGCACTCTCACGCTTTCCACCGGCCCCAGCGATTCGATTGAGCGCGCAAGCTCACCTTCAAGACCTCGCTGGTAATTAATTTGCTCGGCAAACTGGCTAATCCCAAATGCCTGGCTGTCCATTAGTTCAAGACCAAGGTTGCCCCCGCGGGGTAGCCCCTGCTCAGCAAGCTGCAGGCGCAGTGTGTGGACTTGATCACTAGGCACCATTAATGCCTGGCCGCCTTCGCTGAACTGGTAAGGAATGCCGCGGGTATCGAGCTCATTGATGATGCTGCCACCATCAGCTTCGCTTAGGTTGCTATACAGCACGCGGTACTCGGGACTGCTGGCCCACATAAATAGAGCCGCCACAATAGCAATTGAGGCGGCGCCTGCGATAAGCAGTGCGACTAGCGGATTGCCACGCAGCTGTTTCAGCGTACGCTCAAAAGCTGAGCCGCTGGTGTCGCGTTCGGTGTTTCCACTACCGGTGCTTCCACTATTGATATTTCCACTGCGGGGAGCGGCTTGATTCGTACTGTTTTGACGGCCTGCCGTTGCACCGGTTTCGCTCATGCGACCCTCCAGAGGGGCAGGCAAAACTGGTGTCGGCCCAGGCGCATCACCAAAGAAGGCATAGGCTATATCCGTCGATCGCGGTTATCCGCCAAAAAGATGAGGCGGAATTGTGATGACAGTCATTATCCGGTGACTAGTCGAGCATAAAGGAACGATAAGCTTCGCTTTTTATGCGCATTTGTCCGTATGAGGAGGGGCGCTTTGGTGTTAGGCTTTTTGCATTAGATATTTTTTGCGAATTGAGGTGAGCGTATGAGTACTCCCGCAATACAGGCTGCGCTACAGCAGATGCAAGGCATGGCGACTCAAGCGGCATCCACGCAGCCCCTTAGTGGTGCGCAGGCGTCAGCGGCTGTCGGGCAGGGCGGTTTTGGCGGTGAGCTGCAGGCCTCGATTCAGCGCATTAACCGACTTCAGCAGACGGCTAACAGTCAGGCGATGGCTTTTCAGGCGGGTGATCCTGATTTGCAGCTCAATGACGTGATGGTTGACATGCAGAAGGCCAGCGTTGCGTTTCAAATGGGGCTTCAGGTCCGCAATCGTTTGGTATCTGCATATCGTGATGTTATGAACATGCAAGTGTAGGGTTGTCTACGTCACACATTAGGCTTCAATTGAGATTATTCGTCCCTGCATTTCTTCAAGTCGCTCGGCAATTTTGAGTACCTCTTCTGCTGGAATCTGGCGTATGACGTCGCCAGACTCCCTGTCTATGACTCGCGTGATCACGCGTGATGTTTCTTCGCTTAATTCGAATTCTAAGCCATGTGGGCGCATTATCTCGTTGATGCGTTGAATGGGCGCGACGAGTTCGTTGGCAGAAGTTTTCTGTTTGGCAGAAGTTTCCTGTTCGGTGGTATCTGCGCTTATAAGCTGAGTGTTGGTTGTCGCTAGCTGAGCCAGTGTGTTTTCTAGCCGCTGGCGGGGATTTAAGTGAGTTAGGGGCGATGACAGTGGTGTTATTGCTTCGGTGGGTAGTGAGCTCATGGGGCACGTTCCTTTTTAATGTCAGCTTTGGCAGCCAGTTAGTGGTGCGATAGCGTGAAACGGCAGCCATAGCTCGGTTTTTTGCTAGTTAGTAAGCGTTTCTACATTGGTATCGGCAGGATGCTGAAAAACTTTACGCTTACTGGCATGGCGTTGTGTTTGCTTGTTAGTAGCGCCGACACTACACGCCCTGTCTCTGCTTGCTTTTCTATAGCCCGCCTAATAAGCATGAGAAAGATGGCTTTTTGTGCATACGCCATGCTGTGGGCATCTGATATGCTCCTTGGGTTTGCGGTGAGCTAATTAACGCATAAGAGTAAGCGAGGCGAGAATGGTGGCGCAGCAGGATGAGTTTGAAACAATAGTAAGTACAACAGTGATCGAGTCTCTGCTGAATACCTTGATCGAAACCGGTGGCGTCTCACTCTGTCTTGCTGCGACGGGGGCTCGCCCAGAGCCCATTGTCTTGATGGAGCAGCACCAGGGCCAAGCACTGGTGATGGATCTTTCTTCTGTTGACTATTTACTTCACCATTTGCAGGGCGGTGCTGCGTTTTACTTGCGCGGGCAGGCGCAGGGGAAAGTGCTGCAAACGCCGCTGCTGCAACTGGCGGAGACTCGTCAGGCTGGGGGGCGCTTTTTGTGTTGCAGTGATTATCCTGCATCGTTGGAAGTGTTGCAGCGTCGTGAGTCCTTCCGTGCTGAGCTGCGCATGGGGATGGTGGTGTCGACAGGTTTGTGTGGTGGTGATGCCGAGATAGAGGGTGAGTTGCGGGATTTGTCCCGGGATGGCTGCCAGCTTGAATTGCCATTGGCCGCTAGCGGGCTGCTGGCGGGAGCCGCTAGCCCGCTAAAGTTGGCGTTTACCTTCCCCGACGGCACCTACTTTGAAGTGCTTGGAGAGGCTCGTCATCAAAAAACCGACGCTGAGCGTCATCTGCTGCGCGTCGGTTTTAACTTCGTTGAGTGTAGTGCGGAGCAAGAGCGGCAAATTTGGTATTTCGTGTGCGAAATAGAGCGCGAAGCGGCACGCTATAAAAAAGAAGAACAAAACGAGCGTCAGCCCTCTCCGCTGTTCGCGCTGCCAAGCAAGCGACCGGGTGCAGGAGAGTTGCTTGGGCGGCGTGATGTCAAGCGCTACGCGACACCTATGGCGCGTCGGCTTGTCAAGGTCGCTGCCTATCTGGATACACAGTTGCTGTCGTTACAACAAGGTAGCGATATCGATGGGCGTCAGCTCTCCCGCTATGCTGATCGCATATTGGGTCTTCATGAAGAGGATCGTGAGGCGCTGCTGTTCGCTTCACGTTGCTTATCTCCCGAGCCTTTAATAGTGCGCCACGGTATTGCTGTGGCTGTGCATTTGCTCGATTTTGTGGGTGCCAGCATGCCTCGCGAGTTGCGCAAGGCGATAGTGGCCAGCGGTCTTATTCACGATCTTGGCAAGGCGCTTGTGCCTCAGGTGCTGTTCAAGGCGCCGCACTTTGAAGCTAAGCATCGAGAGGCGATCAGTGAGCATGTCCAGCTGTTGCTAGACCGTTTACATAACTGCCAATGGCTGTCGGCGGGTATTGTCCAGGCGGTGATTGGGGGGGTTAACGAGCGTATGGATGGTAGTGGGTATCCAAGTGGATTGAGTGGGGCTGACCTCAGTGAGCTGGCTAAGGCGAGTGCCGTTGTCGACGTAGTAGAGGCTATGCGGCGTGATCGTGCAGATCGTCCGGCTAAAACAGCACAGCAAATTTACCGGCATTTATTGCAGCACCCACACCATTTTGATATGCGCTGGATTAAACGCTATATCGATCATTTCAAGGGATTGCCAATAGGTTCGCTGGCGCACTTCTCTAGCCAGCAGAAGGGGTGGATCTTACGTCTTGATGCTAAAGGCAACCCCACGGAGGTATTGCTTGCGCCACAGGTCGAGCCGCCAATGCGTGACAATGTGGGAGTGGTCGTGCGGAGCAATATCGCTGAGCGACTTGGGCGAACCGTCGGTGAGATCGCAGTGTCTACTTGAGTGGCAATGAAGTGAATGCGTGATGGCAGTTGGTCGATGTCATGGGCTGCGCTGAAAAAAGCGTTGTAAGCCGTTAAAGTCCCCCAGACTCACGCCGATAGTTACTAGTAGTGCCGTTTATTTTTACCTTTTAATAATCGTGGTCTCACCCAATCGAGGGTGAGCATAAAATCACGCACAGGAGTTCCGCTTATGACTTACTCTCGCGGTGGCGCCGCCTATGGGCGGGGAGCTAACGCTTATGCGCGTGTTGGCGTAGAAAGCGGAGTGATGTCGGCAGATCCTCATCAGCTTATTGTGATGTTGTTTGACGGCGCCCAGGCCGCTATTCGTGCTGCACGCATCCATATCCAGGCGGGTAATACAGCCGAAAAAGGCAAGTCGATAACGAAGGCGTTGGATATTGTGAATAATGGCCTCGCAGCGGCTCTTGATCAAGAGCAGGGCGGCGAGATTGCTGAGCGCTTAGCGTCGCTTTATGACTATATTTCGCGCCTACTGTTGGCGGCGAATCTGCGTAACGATGAAGAGAGCTTAAATCAGGCCGAACGCCTGCTCGAAGATATCGCCTCAGCCTGGCGTGATATTGGTCAACAGCAGAGCGCGTGAGGCAATAATGTCAGCTCCTATATCCGCTCGTGATAAAAATGCTCAACAGACGCTGCTCACTAGCTATGAAACGCTATTGAGCCGCGTTGAGCACATGCACGAACTGGCTAATGGCGAACAGTGGGCAGAGCTAATTGATCAGCGTACCAACTATGTAATGCTGGTGGATCAGTTGCGTGAGCTGGATACCACCGTTGTGCTTGATGCCGCTGCCCAGCAGCGTAAGGCAGAACTGCTGGAGCGCATCCTTGAGCACGATGTGGAAATACGGCGTCGTTTGGTGGCGCGCCGTGATGAGCTGGGTAAGCTCATAGGGGTATCTCAGCGTCAGCGGAATTTACATAGGGCCTACGCACCACAGCAAGGGGCTCCGGTAGCTTATGACGCCGATGATGCTGATTCCACGAGGTCATCGTGAGTGGTATTACCCCTCTGATTGATACGCTCTTGCACCAAGTGCTTGGGCGCCAAGGCGAGTTGTCGCTGCAGCGAGCATTGAGTCAGCCTGTGAAGCCCGTTTCACCCGGCGAGGGGCCGCGTGCCGTAATGGGTGATGCCAATCTGGATGGCCGTGCGTCGACATCACCGCTAGGCGACCTAAAGCGTTTACCGCACCCTCTTGATGGGGGGCGAACGTTACCCCGAGGTGAGGCGCAGCCTTCGACGACAGGTTCAACACAGACCCATTTTAGTCCTGCAGCGCGAACAATCGCCGACGTGCTGCTGCGCTTTCCAGCCCCTCCCTCGGTAATGCGGCCCGAAGCACCTCTTATCACCAGTCAGGAAGCGCCAGCAGCGAGTACAGTAGCAACACGCTTAGAGGCAAGTATTCGCGATAGTGGTTTGTTTTATGAGTCGCATCTAAAGCGCTGGTTTCAAGGTGAGGGAACCCGCCAGCAGCTAATGAACCAACCGCAAATGCAATCCGGCCCTCGCCCGCTTACTCCTCTTTTATCGACAGGCCCGAATGTGTCGCTCCCAGCTGCAGCGCCTTCGACGGCGTCTGCCTTGTCTACAGCTGTCTCAGTTGGGGTGCCACTGACCCCACAAATGCCTACGCAGTCAGCTGGAGTGCCCCTGACAGCACAGGCGCTTACGCAGGTGGGGGCGGGAGCGCCTTTGGCAGCTCCCCCGGTAGGGCAGGGAGGCATGGCTATTTTACCCAACGTGCCGCTAGTGCCTGTTACTCATGAGCAAGGCTTAGCGGTTCGGTTGGCGAGCGCGTCCCATTTTTTAGCAACTGGCTCGACGGCTGCTGCCCCCACTACCCCCGCTCAAGGGGCTGCTTCGCAGGTGTCGACTAATCCTGCCCAGCCGGCCCCTATGCCTGGCGAGGCGCGCGACAGCCATCAAGCAAGGGCGGAGTATAGCCAGGCTAGGGAGATGAGCGATCTGATGGCCAATCGACCGGCTCGCGAGGTCGTTCACGAAAGCCTGCAGAGCCTGGTGCGCCACCAGCTTGAAATGTTGGTGATGCCATCTATTCGCTGGGAAGGTGATGTCTGGGCAGGCATTTTTATGGCTTTAGTAATCAATTTGCCTACTCGTGAAGAGGGCCAGGAAGGAAAACAGCAGGGGGGAGAGCCAGACGGTGGATGGCGTTCTGATATGCAGCTCGATGTTCCCAGTTTAGGGGCATTCAGCGCGTCGCTATGGCTCTATCGAAACGTGTTAAGCATCGATTTCACCACCGAAAGTACGCACGTTTATCAGCGTATTGACGCTGGACTGCCCGCGTTAGAGAAGCGCCTTAGCGCCTTGGACTTACAAAAAGTGCAGCTTCGCGCGCGCCATATCGAAGCGGAGGCACCCCATGGCTACGCCGGGTGAGCGACGCCGTCAAGCTGTTGCTCTGGCTTACCAGGATAATGACCGTGCTCCACGGGTAGTGGCGAAAGGCTATGGTGATCTGGCCGAACGTATTATGGCTGAAGCTCAGCGTCAGGGTATTTATGTGCACGATGCGCCTGAGTTGGTAGCGCTTTTAATGCAGCTAGATCTGGATGCTGAAATTCCGGCAAGTCTCTATCAAATTGTCGCAGAACTGCTGGTGTGGGTGTTCGAACTATCAGAGGAAGGGCTAACTCATCGTGAAACGCCTGAGTAGCCATTTACAGACATTGTATGCAACCATGAGGGTAGGTAATAAAAAGTCATTAATGGCGCCAGTATAATGGTCACAACACCGCGCCTGAGTCGTTTAATGGGACATTATGAGTCAAACCAACTTTCTCGATGAAATTCAGGAAATTAATTTAGCTTATTTGCTTCTGGCGCAGCGCTTGCTTGATGAAGATCGTGAGGCTGCTATGTTTCGCTTAAAAATAGACAGCGATGTTGCCGAGCTGATTGTCTCGCTTAATGCTCGCCAGCTTACCAAGTTGGCGCGAACCAGCCAATTATTGTGCCGGTTTAGCCAAACGAGTGCCGAGCGGCTTCGACAGCTTACAGATAATCCCCGCGATCAGGGGTTGGCAGGGCTTCATGCATCACTGCTGTTGGCAAGCGATGCATTTGAGCCAATGCCATCGGGAGGCGAGAAGTGAGCCAGAAAAGCTTGGTCGATGAAATGCACCAAGTGCAGCTGGCAATCGAATTGATTGAGCTGGGTGCGCGCCTTCAGGTGCTGGAAACAGAAACGGAATTAAGCCGCACGCGTTTGATCAAGCTGTATAAGGAAGTGCGTGGCATGTCACCGCCTAAGGGCATGCTGCCTTTTTCCACCGACTGGTTTATTACTTGGCTTCCCAATGTGCATTCGTCGCTGTTTTACAACATTTATTTAAGCCTGAAGGAGGCGGCAGGCTGTGATCGCATCGATGCCTTTGTCAAAGCATATCGGCTCTATGACGAGCAAATGTCGCTGGAAAAGGTGGAGCCGGTTCTCGGGTTAACCCGTGCGTGGACGCTGATACGCTTTTTCGAGAGTGATTTGCTCCAGCTTAATCAGTGTACGCGTTGCACTGGGCAGTTTGTGGCGCACGCTCATAGTCCCGCTCAACACTATGTGTGCGGTATTTGTCAGCCCCCCTCAAGAGCGGGTAAAACGCGCAAAGCACAGCGGGAGAATAGTGAAAAAATGTAACAATCTCTGCGATTACATCACTGATGGTGTGAAGTAGGGTATAAGACAGTAATGAGTACTAACAAGAAATAAGTGTATTGGCTTAGATAGGCCTAAAAGCCAGTGGTGCTTTTTCATTAAACAGACGTCTGACCCTAGTATAATAGGGCTAAGACATGCTTGGAATGGAACATTGCTTAAACATCAGATCAGGTGGCTAAGTTTTGGTTCCCTAATTTAATACTGAATACCGCAAGGATCCTGCTTGTGCTGATACCTCTAGGTTATGTAATCGTATTGCTATCTGTGTTTGGTGGCTATGTGCTGGCAGGTGGCAGCTTAGGCCCCTTGTATCAACCTCTTGAGCTGCTGATTATTGGCGGAGCCGGGGTTGGTGCATTTATCGCAGCGAACAATGGCAAAGCGATTAAAGCGACCTTTAAAATTTTGCCCCGGCTCAAGCGCGCCAAAAAATATAACAAAGAACTTTATATGGAGCTGATGGCGCTGCAGTATAAATTACTCTCCAAAATTCGCCGTGAAGGCATGTTAGGCATTGAACGGGATATTGATAATCCCGAGGAGAGCCCGCTGTTTCAAGAGCATCCTACGGTATTGGCTGATCCTCATATCATGAATTTTCTAACGGACTATCTGCGCTTAATGGTAAGCGGTGGTATGGAACCCATGGAAATTGATGAGCTGATGCTGCACGAGATTGAGGTCTTTGAGCAGGAAGCTCATATTCCTGTCGATGCCATTGCCAAAGTCGGCGATGCCATGCCTGCCTTCGGCATCGTGGCGGCAGTAATGGGGGTCGTTAAAACACTCACCTACGCCGATGCTACGCCGACTCAGATGGGTGTGATGATCGGCCAAGCGCTAGTGGGCACCTTCTTGGGTATTTTGCTGGGCTATGGTTTTGTTAGTCCGCTGGCAAGTTACATCGAACGGCAGGCGAAAGAAGCCGAAAAAATGCTCCAGTGTATTCGCATTACGCTGCTCGCTAGCTTGCACGGTTATGCGCCGCAGTTGGCTGTTGAATTTGGTCGCAAGGCACTGTTTGCCGCCGAGCGCCCTAGTTTTACGGAGCTTGAAGAGTATGTAAGGGATGCAAAAAAGGCCGGTAACGCATGAGTAAGGGTGGTGACAAGCGTCCGATTGTCATTCGACGCAAAAAAGTCGTCCATGCCCATCACGGTGGTGCCTGGAAAATTGCCCTAGCGGATTTTATGACTGCTCTGATGGCCTTTTTTTTGGTGCTATGGCTTTTGAGCGTTTCCAGTGAAGAGACGCGCAAGGGGGTGGCAGAGTACTTTAGCACCCCCCTGGTGACGGCGATAACCGGTGGCGATCGTTCGGGCAGCACCAGCGCGATTCCCGGCGGCGGGCCCGATCCCACTCATAGCGATGGGGAGCGGGCGCGCATTGATAGCCTTCAGCGCACTCGTCCAAGCATGCAGGAACGAAACTTTTTCCGGGATTTACAAGAGCGTATTGAACGGGCCATTGAGCGAGATCCCGAGCTGCGCCAGTTGCGCAATCAAATGCGGTTTGACTTGACCCGCGAAGGGCTGCGCATACAGCTACTCGATACCGACCAGCGCCCCATGTTTGAGCTGGGTAGCGACCAAGTGGCGCCTTATATGCGCAGCTTGTTACGTACCATCGCACCGCTGCTAAATGAGCTTCCCAATGAGCTAAGTATCAGCGGGCATACCGATAGCGTTCCCTATGCGGGAGGCTATCGTGGTTACAGTAACTGGGAACTTTCCAATGATCGCGCTAATGCGTCGCGCCGCGAGCTTATTGCGGGTGGCTTTGATCCAGGTCAGTTACTTCGCGTGTCGGGCTTTGCAGATCGTGTGTTATTGCCCGAGACTGAGCCAACCGATCCTATCAATCGACGCATAGAGCTGGTGGTGTTGTTTCCGGAAATTGCTGATGCGATTCGCAATCCTACTGTAATGGAGTCGGGAGATGCATCGCCAGAAGCTTCAATCGAAGCACTAGAAGCTTCAGCCGAAGCGCAAATTGAATCAACACAACAAGACGAGCCTCAGGTTCAAGCGCAAGAGTGATCTGAGCCTGTCATAAAAGACGACGTTAAGGTGGAGCGGTGTATGGATATAGCGGATTTTTTTGACACCTTTTTTGAAGAGGCTGAAGAGCTGCTGTCGGATATGGAACAGCATTTACTGGAGCTGGATGTTGATGATCCAGACAGTGAGCAGCTCAATGCTATTTTCCGTGCCGCCCACTCGATCAAGGGGGGGGCGGGAACCTTTGGTTTTACCGTGCTACAGAAAACCACGCACATTTTGGAAAACCTCCTCGATTACGCACGTAAAGGCGAACTGACGCTGCGAGCCGACCTCGTGGATACCTTTTTAGAGGCTAAAGACATCATGCATGAGCAACTCGATGCCTACCGCAGCGAAGAGGAGCCTAATCAAGAGGCATTTGAACGCATTTGCCAAACGCTGCAGCAAATTGCCTTGGACGAAATTGGCCAACAGCTTGATGGGCCGACTATTCCTGCTGCTGAGCCCAAGGCTGCGCCG
Source organism: Vreelandella sp. 2A-K22 (assembly GCF_054065485.1). Lineage (NCBI taxonomy): Bacteria > Pseudomonadati > Pseudomonadota > Gammaproteobacteria > Oceanospirillales > Halomonadaceae > Vreelandella > Vreelandella sp. 2A-K22. Next base: position 34,466 of record NZ_JBSUGC010000016.1, read on the forward strand.
ACGCCTGTGCCAAGTGAAAACGACGCGGAAGCAAACAGTAATAATGCAGAGGCGTCCTCGAACGGCCATCTGCTAGTGGCACTGCTCAACGTTGAAGATAAAGACCGCATTTTGCTGGTTGAAGAGTTAGAGCAGCTCGGTGAAGTGCAGTCCCAGTCAGGCGACGCAAAGCGTTACGAGGTAGTGCTCAAAAGCAGCGACAGTGCTGACGATATTGAAGCGGTCATGTGCTTTATTATCGAACCTGATCAGATTGAGATTACGGCTGTTGAGGGCGTCGCTACTGAGCCAGCCCCAGCCGAGCCAGAAGCCTCGACGCCTGCAGCCCCAGCGCCGCAAGCGCCGGCAGAAAGCACGGCCTCTAAGGCAAGCGCGCCAAAGCCTGCTGCCAAAGAGAAGCCCAAAAAAGCTGCCGCCGAGTCTTCGTCAATCCGCGTATCGGTAGATAAAGTCGACCAAATTATCAACTTGGTGGGAGAGCTGATTATCACCCAGTCGATGCTCGATCAAACGGTTAGCGATTTAGAAGATCAGTCGGTGGGCAATGCTTCACTGCAAAATGGCATGAGCCTACTGCAGCGCAACGCCCGTGATCTCCAAGAAGCGGTCATGTCTATTCGCATGATTCCCATGGAGTTTGTATTCAGTCGCTTCCCCCGCGTGGTGCGCGACACCGCCGGTAAGCTGGGTAAAGAGATCGAATTAATTACCGAAGGCAAGTCGACCGAGCTGGATAAGAGTTTGGTCGAACGGATCACTGATCCGTTAACGCACCTGGTGCGCAATAGCCTCGATCATGGCGTGGAAATGCCCGATGTGCGCGAAGCCATTGGCAAGCCGCGTGTTGGCAAATTAACCCTCTCCGCACGTCACCAGGGTGGCAATATCTTGATTGAAGTGCGCGATGATGGTGCCGGCATGGATCGTGAACGCCTGCTAGCCAAGGCGCGCGAAAACGGCCTCAATGTGTCGGACACCATGTCGGACGAAGAGGTCTTCCAGCTCATTTTTGCTCCCGGCTTCTCAACGGCGAATGAAGTGACCGACGTATCTGGGCGTGGCGTGGGCATGGATGTAGTGAAGCGCAACATTCAGAGCATGGGCGGTCGGGTTGAAATCCAGTCGAAGCTAGGTGAAGGCACCAACACCCGTATCGTGTTGCCGCTTACGTTGGCCATTCTGGACGGTATGTCGATCAAGGTCGGCGGCGAGACATTTATTCTTCCGCTCTCTACCGTACTTGAATCACTGCAGCCCGCCAAAGACGATATGTACGCCATGGCCGGTGACGACGTGGTGATCAAAGTCCGCGACGAATATCTGCCCGTGATTGCCATTCACGAAGTGCTTAACGTCGAGAATGCGATTACCGACCCGACCAAAAGCATCGCTGTCATTGTGCAGGGCGAAGGCCGTCGTTACGCCATGTTGGTTGATGAGTTGATCGGACAGCAGCAGGTCGTGGTCAAAAATCTGGAAGACAATTACCGCAAAGTACCAGGGATCTCGGCCGCGACCATCTTAGGTGACGGTAGTGTAGCGTTGATTCTGGATATTACTGGTTTACACCGCCTGAGCCGATATAAAAAAGAGGCAGGCAAAAAAGTAGTAAACAATCAAAACCTTTCATCTTTTAAGGAGGCTGAGCCGTCATGAGTCAAGCCAACAATGGTGCGGTACTAGCCGCAGAAGCCGAAAACCGCGAATTCCTAGTGTTCTCATTAGGCGATGAAGAGTACGCCATTGATATTTTGAAAGTGCAGGAAATTCGTGGCTACGAAAACGTAACCCGGATTGCCAATGCACCTGAATTTATCAAAGGGGTCACTAATCTGCGCGGCGTCATTGTGCCAATCGTAGATCTCCGCATTAAGTTTCACTTTGATAAAGTCGAATACGGTGGCCAAACAGTGGTGATCGTGGTCAATGTTGCAGACCGGGTGGTCGGCATCGTAGTGGACGGCGTTTCCGACGTGATGACACTGACCCCTGATCAGATTAAACCGGCGCCAGAATTTGGTGTCACGCTCTCGTCTGACTTCCTGAGCGGTTTGGGTAGTCTGGATGACCGCATGCTGGTACTCGTGGATATCGATAAGTTGCTCACCAGCGACGAGATGGCACTGGTGGAAAGCACCAGCAACCAGTAAGACTAAAAAACATGGCACAGGGAGCGTGCCAAATCAGTTCTACTCAATGATGCATTCTCGCGCTACGGAAAGTGCCAGCGAGTGCCGGTTGTGCGTGGAGAAAAGGGCGTGACACAGCGAATGCGGCAATTAATGAATAATATGACGGTGCGCTTGAGTTGGGGCTTAGTGCTAGCGACACTTTCGGTGCTTGTTTTAATTGCCAGTGGTATTGGTCTTTATGCCCTGCACCATGGTGCAGCAATCGTGCAGGCCTCTGACGATGTGCAGGCACAACAGGCCGCTTTCAGTGCTTTTGCCGCGACAATTCGCTGGGCACTACTCGGGATAGTCGTAATGACTATCGCCACGGTAATCGTGGTTATCTGGGGGGTGACGGCCAATGTGTTGCGCCCGCTAGATCGCTTGGTGGGCTATTTTGAGCGTATGGCCCAGGGGGATCTAAGCCAGGCCATTACCTCTCCGGGTAATAACGAAATAGGGCGGCTTTATAGCGCCATGGCCCATATGCAGAGCTCACTCTCGCAAACGGTAGGTACCGTGCGCACCAGCGGTACATCGATTTATGAGCGCTCTCAGCAAATAGCCAGCGGCAATAACGACCTTTCTTCGCGCACCGAGCAGCAGGCCACCTCGTTAGAGGAGACGGCTTCCAGCATGGAGCAGTTAGCCTCAACGGTGGGTCATAATGCTGAAAATGCCCGCCAAGCCAGCCAATTGGCCGGGAGCGCGACCCTGACAGCCCGCCGTAGTGGAGAAGAGGTTGGTGAGATCGTCAGCACCATGCAAGACATAAGCGCAAGTTCTCATCAAGTCGCTGATATTATTACCGTTATCGATAATATTGCGTTTCAGACCAATATTCTGGCGCTGAATGCTTCGGTGGAAGCGGCGCGTGCTGGCGAGCATGGCAGAGGGTTCGCCGTGGTGGCACAGGAAGTACGTAGCTTAGCCAGTCGCAGCGCCGCTGCCGCCAAAGAGATTCGCACGCTGATTGATGCATCGCTCAGCAAGGTAGATACCGGCACTCAGCGGGTCAATCAAGCTGGACAAACCATGCAAGATCTAGTGGGCGCTGTTCAGCGCGTCAGCGATATCATGGATGAAATCGCCGCCGCTTCTGAGCAGCAGAGTAGCGGCATTGGCCAAGTGAATCAGGCCGTGGCGCAAATGGATCAGGTTGTGCAACAAAATGCTCAACTGGTGCAGCAAGCCGCGCGCAGCGCCAATGAACTTGAAAGCGAAGCCGCACGCTTACGCGAGGCGGTTGAGCGCTTTCGTGTCACTGAATTATCAGCCCCGCGCGCTCCGGCTGTATTGCCAGCGGCAGTGTCAAAACCCGCAACAAGGCGTCCACAGCCAGTAGCAGAAACAGAAGAGTGGTCATCGTTTTAATTTGCTTGGTAGGGCAGGCGCACTCTTTTTGAAAAATAAAACATTAAAAAAAGGCACACCATGCGTAATAACCAACCAGTCTCTCAGCGTGAAATCGAACTAAAAGAAGACGACTTCCTAGTCTCGCGTACCGATACGAAGGGACGCATCACCTATGCCAACCCTGCGTTTATCGATATTAGCGGCTTTGAACACGCAGAGCTGATAGGTGCGCCGCATAACCTGATACGCCACCCGGATATGCCGCCGGCAGCCTTTGAAAACCTCTGGAAAACCGTCAAAACGGGGGAAACGTGGCGAGGGCTGGTCAAAAACCGCTGCAAAAATGGCGACCACTACTGGGTAAATGCCAGCGTCACGCCGATTATCGAAGATGGACAAGTCGTGGGCTACACCTCGGTGCGTGTACAGGCAAGCCGCGCAGCCATTGAGCAGGCCGAGCGGGCCTACGCTGAAATACGCGAAGGCCGCAACAAGCGGCTTTACTTAGATAAAGGCCGGTTACGCCAGAAAGGTGTGATTAAGCGTTTGGCCCGGGTACGCCTCGACACCATTCGTGCCAAATTGGTAGGCATGATTGTCGTTGCAGGGCTGCTGTTATTAATCAGCGGTGGGCTTGGTCTGTATGGTTTGAATGTCTCTGGCGAGCGCTTGGGGCAACTGAATAATGACGGTCTGCGTGATGTTATTCGCCTGCAGAAAATCGATCAAACCATTGCCCAAACGCGCCAAGCGATGATTGAGCCAGAGCGTATGGAACTGATCAATCAACGCTTCGAGATGGGTGAAAGCATTGAGGAGAGCGCCGCAGAGGTTGCTGAGGTGTGGCAGGAGTATTATTCCCGTGAGGTCAATGCGACTGAGCTTGCCACCGAGTTTGACCAGCAGCTACAGACCTTCCTGCAGAACGGCATGGGCCAGGCGGCCAGCGTGCTTCAGGCAGAAGAGACCTACCAAGCCTTTACTGGTCTCGATGCTGTGATTAGCGTCATGACCAGCGAGGGCCGCATCCTGTCAGGCATGGTTAATCAACTGATTTCCCAGAAACAGCAGGCAGCTGAGGCCATGGCCGTTGATGCTCAGCAAGGTCAAACCACGATGCTGGGCGCTCAAGCCATAGTACTTGGAATTGGTTTACTGCTACTTATTTTGATCGGCATGGTTACCCTGCGGGCGATTACCAGGCCGCTAAAAAGTGCTGCAGGTTTTACGCTGCAAATTGCTGGCGGTAATTTGGCCGCTAAAGTCCCCGCCCAGAGACGCGATGAAGTGGGCCAATTGATGGACTCGCTGAATACTATGCGCAAAAGCCTCAGCAGCATCATCGCCGATGTAAAAAGCGGTATTGATGTGGTCACTCCGGCTGCTCAGGACATTGCCAGCGGCAACGAAGAGCTGTCGTCGCGTACTGAACAGCAGGCGGCCTCTTTGCAACAAACCGCCTCCAGCATGGAAGAAATGACTGCCACTGTGCGGCAAAACAGTGAGAACGCTCAAGAAGCCCGCCGTCTAGCCGATAACAATGCTATCCAGGTAACGAATACTGGCGAGTTGATGACACAGTTAGTCGACAACATGCAGCGGATTACCCAAAGCTCCCAGCAGATGGCCGATATTATCAATGTTATCGATTCGATCGCGTTTCAGACCAATATTCTGGCGCTGAATGCATCGGTAGAAGCGGCTCGGGCCGGCGAGCATGGGCGTGGTTTTGCGGTGGTGGCCGAAGAAGTGCGTAACCTGGCTGGCCGTAGCGCTGGTGCCGCCCAAGAAATTCGCGGTTTGATTGATGGCTCTAACCGTGAGGTAAGTGCGGGTGCCAGTATGGTCACCAAAGCCGAAGCTGCGATTAGCGAAGTGGCGGAAGCCGCGCGCAGTGTGACGCAGATCATGCACGAAATTTCAGCCGCCTCCGAAGAGCAGAGCCATGGTATTGCCCAGGTTAACCAAGCAGTAGCAGAGATGGATCAAGGTACCCAGCGTAATGCGGTGCGGGTTCAGGAAACCGCACGCGCGGCGGTCTCGCTTGAGAAGCAGGCGGGGCTATTAGCGCTATCGGTGGAAGCGTTTCGATTAAACAGTCAGGGGGCGCTACGTCCGCCAGCAGTGACAGCGACTAAGCACACTGCTCAGTTGCCTAGCACATCGTCGCCGAATTCGCCCGTTAAACGGCAGGCAGCCTCAGCAGAGGAGTGGGAAGCGTTTTGACCGAACAACGTGAACGGGTGGTAGACGCAGGTCAGTGGACATCGAGCAGTCAGATTGAGCGCGATCTAGTACTGACGGATGCGGATTTTACACGGATTCGCGAGCTGATTTATCAGCGCGCCGGCATTGTGCTGGCTGAGCATAAACGTGAAATGGTCTATAGCCGCCTAGCAAAGCGGCTACGCCACCATGGCATGACGCGCTTTACTGACTACTTGGTGCGCTTGGAGCGTCAGCCAGAAGCCAAGGAGTGGGAGGCGTTTACCAATGCACTGACCACTAACCTCACGGCCTTTTTTCGTGAGGCGCACCATTTTCCGCTGTTGGCTGAGCATATAAAGAACAAACAAGACCCGGTCACTATTTGGTGTTCGGCCGCCTCCACCGGGGAGGAGCCTTACTCGCTGGCAATGACATTGTTAGAAACGTTGGGCGCTAAAGCGTCGCAGGCCAAAGTGATCGCCACCGATATCGATACGGATGCGTTGGCCAGGGCTCGCGCTGGCGTTTATCCCCTGGAACAGGTGCGCAAGATCGATGAGGCACGGGTAAAGCGGTTTTTTCAGAAAGGAACGGGTAACCATGCGGGCTTTGCAAGGATTCGCCCAGAAGTATCCGCACTGGTGGAGTTTTTGCCACTGAACCTGCTAGCGCCGCAATGGCCAATTAAAGGCCCTTTTGATGCCGTGTTCTGCCGAAACATCATGATTTATTTTGATAAAGATACTCAATCAAAAATTCTTAAACGCTTTGCACCACTGATGAAGCCCGATGGCTTGCTGTTTGCAGGCCACTCGGAAAACTTCTCGTATATCAGCGACGCATTCAAGCTGCGTGGTCAAACCGTTTATAACCTGGCCAAAAAATGAATAACTATCGTGTCTTTATAATCGCTTTAGGCGCTGTGGCTCCGGCGGTTGCAATAACACATCAGGCGTCTACAGCAAGAGGAGGCGTGCTTTGAGCGCAGCCAAGATCAAAGTGTTGTGTGTCGATGATTCGGCGCTAATTCGCGATTTGTTAACGGAAATTATTAATTCCCAGCCCGATATGGAAGTCGTTGCGGTAGCGCCTGACCCCATTGCCGCCAGGGATTTGATCAAGCAGCACAATCCTGATGTGCTCACCCTTGATGTGGAAATGCCACGCATGGATGGCTTGGATTTTCTTGAGCGTTTGATGCGCCTGCGTCCTATGCCGGTATTGATGGTGTCGTCGCTCACCCAAAGCGGTTCGGAGATTACCCTGCGTGCGCTAGAGCTTGGCGCGCTGGATTTTGTCGCCAAGCCGAGTCTGGGCATCCGCAATGGGATGATGGAGTACGCTGACGAGATTGCCGAAAAACTGCGCGCCGCTGCGCGCTCGCGGCCTCGTCAGGCGCGGCATAAAAACACTCCGCCACCGGAAGCCCTGAAAGCCCCGTTAGTGTCGAGTGAAAAGCTGATCATTATTGGCGCGTCTACGGGGGGCACCGAAGCGATTCGTGCGGTACTTGAGCCGCTGCCCGCCAACGCCCCGGCGATTTTGATTACCCAGCATATGCCTGGCGGTTTTACCCGTTCGTTTGCGGAGCGCTTAGACCGGCTGTGCCGGATTACGGTGAAAGAGGCCGCCGACGGCGAGCGGATTCTACCTGGGCACGCTTATATCGCCCCAGGGGATCAACACCTTAAGTTAGCGCGTAGCGGTGCCAACTACGTAGCGCGGTTAGATAGCGGCCCACCGGTCAATCGCCACCGCCCCTCGGTAGACGTGCTGTTCCATTCAGCGGCTCAGCATGCGGGCAAGAACTCCATCGGTGTCATTTTGACCGGTATGGGTAAGGACGGTGCGGCAGGGCTGCTAGAGATGCGTCAAGCGGGCGCACCCACCATTGCCCAGAATGAGCAGACCTGTGTGGTCTTCGGTATGCCCCGTGAAGCTATTGCTGTCGGGGGGGCTGTGGAAGTGGTGGCGTTAGATGACATTCCCTCGCGAATGATGGCGCTGATCGCCGCCTCCGGCCGCGCCCAGCGTGTGTAGTGCAATTCATAAAAAGTTAGTAATCATAAAAACTAAATAAGCTCGCAAGGGAAATCACAATGAACCGTTTACTGCGCAACTTGAGTATTCACGCCGCCGTGGTCACATCGCTTTGCTGCTTTGTCGTGCTGATTTTAATGGTTTCGGGCTTGAGTGTGGTGGCCGATCGCAATTCACAAAATAACTTAGCCACGCTAAGCGGTATCAGCGATGCGCAGTTAAATGAGATGAATCGCGCCGATTCGCTGCTTAACCAAGCCATGTTGGCTATGGAAACTGCCTCCAACTACCTGATGGTAGGGCAGACCCAGCAATCCAATGAGCAGGTTGCCGTTGCCGCTGATCGCATCGAGCGTTCTGAAAAGCGTTTCGAGCGCTTTGCGGCAAACTCATTTTCACCGCAAGGCGAGGCATTGGCGAACACCCTAATTGAAGATTTTAATACCGTAATGGGGCTAGTTAAACAACAGCACGATACCTTTGAATATATGGACTTAACCAGCTACAACAACCTGCGCGATGAGCTGGTAGAGCCGATAAATATCTTATCTGAAAGTATGACGGCGTTTGTGGCCTACGGCTTCCAGCGGGTAGATACCATTCGCGCTGACGCGGATGCCCAAGGCAATCTGTTTGCCATGATCAATGCTGGAGCGGTGATTTTTGCCTTACTGATGACCTTGATAATCTACCTAGGTTTACGCCGTACAGTGATTGCGCCGCTAAGAGGCGCAATCCAACGGCTTGATGCGATTGCTGAGGCTGATTTGACCAACCCGCTGCCGGAAGCAGGTAAAAATGAAATTGGCCGTTTGTTTGGTGCTATGGGCACCATGCAGCAAAACCTCACCAATATCGTTGGCCGGGTGCGTGAAGGCAGTAACGAAATTCACCACGGCACCCGTGAGATTGCCAGCGGCAACGCTGACCTCTCCTCACGCACGGAGCAGCAGGCGGCATCGATTCAACAAACCGCGGCCAGCATGGAAGAGATGACCGCGACGGTAAAACAGAACGCCGACAATGCTCGTCAAGCCAGCACCCTGGCAGCAGACGCCTCCACCACGGCTGAGCGCGGTGGACAAGTGGTGGAGCAAGTGGTGCAAACTATGCACGGTATCTCCACCAGCTCGAAAAAAGTCGCCGATATCACCAGCGTTATTGACTCAATTGCTTTTCAAACCAATATTCTGGCTCTCAACGCCTCGGTAGAGGCCGCCCGCGCCGGCGAGCAAGGTCGCGGATTTGCGGTGGTGGCGGGGGAAGTGCGTAATTTGGCCAGCCGCAGTGCGGATGCGGCCAAAGAGATTAAAACTCTGATTGATGCTTCGGTAACACAAATTCAGCAAGGCTCCACTCTGGTCGAGCAGGCCGGTACCACGATGTCGGATGTGGTTACTGCAGTGCGCCGTGTTACCGATATCATGGATGAAATCTCCGCTGCCTCCCAAGAGCAGAGTGACGGTATTGAGCAAGTCAGCCAAGCCGTGGGCCAGATGGATCAAGTCACCCAACAAAATGCCGCGCTGGTACAGCAAGCCTCTGCGGCGGCGGCCTCCCTTGAGGAACAGGCCAACCGGTTGGAGCAAGCCGTAGCCGTGTTTAAGCTGTTAGGTATGCAGGGGGCGTCCCATCAGGCGCTGCCTTCCTCATCGCCAGCAACGGACGTTATGCCTGCGCCTAGGGCCGACCAGCAAGCTCGTCGCCCAGCTCCAGCTCCAGCCTCGCAGCGCAGCGACCACGAAGAGTGGGAGGAATTCTGAAGAACCGTTTTGAAAGAGCCGTTTCAAAGTAGCCGTTTTAAACCCCTGACTGTACTTTTCAGTCGCCCTTGTGCCATATACTGATTGATTAGAGGATGACCCATGGCAGATAAGAATATGAGTTTCCTGGTTGTAGACGACTTTCCCACCATGCGTCGGATCGTACGTAGTCTGCTTAAGGAGTTGGGCTTCACCAACGTGGATGAAGCCGAAGATGGACAAGATGCGCTCAATAAGCTGCGTGCCGGCAAGTTTGAGTTCGTCGTTTCCGATTGGAACATGCCGAACCTTGATGGCCTGGAGATGCTCAAGGAGATCCGTCAGGATGACGCCTTGAAAGACCTTCCTGTGTTGATGGTGACCGCAGAAGCGAAGAAAGAGAACATTATAGCGGCTGCTCAGGCGGGCGCTAACGGCTATGTCGTCAAGCCGTTCACTGCCGCTACCCTCGAAGAAAAGCTCAATAAGATCTTCGACAAACTGGGTATGTGAGCAACTGGGCCTATGTGCTTGGTTAACGAGGAGACAACGTTATGAGCCAGAATGAGCAGTCCGATTCTGCCCAATCGTCCGAACAAGCCGCCGAAGACTTAATTCATCGCATCGGTAAGTTGACGCGCATGCTGCGCGAAAACATGCGTGAACTGGGGCTTGATAAAGAGATTGAGAAGGCGGCCGAAGCCATCCCCGATGCACGCGACCGCTTGCATTATGTCGCCACCATGACGGAGCAGGCAGCAGATCGAGCGCTCAATGCCGTTGACCGTGCGCAGCCGCTGCAGGATCAGTTGTCAGACCGGGCGGAAGCGTTGGATAAACGCTGGGCCGAGTGGTTTGAAGCACCGAAAGAGCTGGATGAGGCGAAAGCGCTCGTTGTCGAGACACGCACTTATCTTAGCGAAGTGCCCGATGTGGTTTCAGCGACTAACAAAGAACTGATGGAAATCATGATGGCTCAGGACTTTCAGGACCTGACCGGCCAAGTGATTAAGAAGATGATGGACGTGATCCATGAGATCGAACATCAGTTGGTGCAAGTGTTGATCGATAACGCGCCGGGCGCCCATGCACGAGAAACGCTGCAGCGCAAGGCCGAGGATCAGTGGAAAAGCGACAGTGCACGGCGTAACGAAGAGCTTTTGAATGGGCCGCAAGTGAAGGATAATGTCCCTGATACCGTCTCTGGGCAAGATCAAGTAGACGACTTATTGGACGAATTAGGCTTCTAAGATGCGTTATTAAACGCCCTCTGGGCACGCAAGTACGCCATTCAGCCGTCCCTATGGACGGCTGAATACGTGATAAGCTTTGCTTCACCTGGCCGGATACCCGTATGGCAGATAACGATAGCGACCAGGAAAAGACCGAAGAGGCCACGCCCAGGCGGAAAGAGAAAGCCCGTGAAGAGGGCCAAGTTGCCCGTTCCCGCGAGTTAAATACGTTTTTACTTTTGCTGGGTGGTGTGATTGGCCTCTATAGCATGGGCAACATGCTCTACGACCAGTTGGGTGCGGTGATGGAACAAGCTTTCTTGTTTGAGCGCCGCCAGGCAATGGAAAGTACGCCGATGCTGGTCAATGCGCTGGATCTTGGTCAGCGCACGCTATTTGCCATGATGCCGCTGTTTTTACTGTTAGCCATCATTGCGTTAGTAGCCCCTGGGCTGATGGGGGGCTGGCTGATATCGGGTAAATCGATGCAGCCCAAGTTTTCCAAGTTAGACCCTATTAAGGGCGTAAAGCGTATCTTCTCCACCCAGGCACTGATCGAATTGGCAAAAGCGATTGCCAAATCGTTTCTGGTGGGGGGCGTGGCTGCGACGTTTTTGTATTTCAACATCGGCAAATTTATGGCGCTAATGGATCAGCCTATCCAGCAAGCGCTGACCAATGCCCTAAGCATGGCGGCTCAGGCAGCTGGGCTAATGGTGTTGGTGTTGATCGTGGTCATTTTGATCGATGTCCCTTTCCAGCTCTGGGACAATGCTAAGAAGCTGCGCATGAGTCAGGAAGAGATTAAGCGTGAGCACAAAGAGTCCGAAGGCGACCCGCAAGTGAAAGCACGCATTCGCCAGCAGCAGCAGGCCATGGCGCGGGGCAGGATGATGAGCAAAGTACCCGAAGCGGATGTCATCATTACCAACCCTACGCACTACGCGATAGCACTGACTTATCAGGAAGGCAGTATGGGCGCCCCGCGGCTGGTGGCAAAAGGCGCCGACGCAGTGGCTGCGCGCATTCGCGAAATCGCTGAAGAGGCAGGCGTGCCTCGCTTGCAGGCAGCACCATTGGCGCGGGCCCTGTATCATCACGTCGATCTAGATGCAGAAGTACCTGCCGAACTGTATACCGCGGTGGCGGAAGTAATGGCCTGGGCCTACCGCCTCAAGCAAGTATCACAACAAGGAGGCGAGGTGCCCCCAACCCCCGATAACCTGCCGGTTCCGCCGGAGATGGAAAGCCCCGGGCATGGCGCCGGTGGTAATGAGGCGCAACCATGAAAGGCTTGAGTCAGCTAGTAGGTCGGCGCGACTGGATGGGTGATGTGCGCATGAAGCTGCTGGTCGGGCCGCTGCTCATCCTCATGATTTTGGGCATGATGATCGTGCCCTTGCCCCCCTTTGCCCTGGATTTACTCTTCACCTTCAATATCGCTCTGGCCATTATGGTGTTAATGGTCAGCATGTTTACGCAGAAGCCGCTGGACTTTGCGGCGTTTCCTGCCGTGTTGCTATTTACTACGCTGCTGCGCCTGTCGCTCAATGTGGCTTCTACCCGTGTGGTGCTGATGGAGGGCCACCAAGGCGGTGCCTCTGCGGGTAAGGTCATTGAAGCGTTCGGGGCGTTTCTGGTCGGCGGTAATTTCGCTGTTGGCCTAGTGGTCTTCCTGATTCTTGTCATCATCAACTTTATGGTTATCACCAAAGGTGCTGGCCGTATTGCCGAAGTGGGTGCGCGCTTTACCCTGGATGCAATGCCTGGTAAGCAGATGGCCATCGATGCCGATCTGAACGCCGGCTTGATCGGCGAAGAAGACGCCAAAAAGCGCCGCGCGGAGGTTTCTCAAGAGGCGGATTTCTTTGGTTCCATGGACGGCGCAAGTAAGTTTGTCCGTGGCGATGCCATTGCCGGTTTGGTGATTATGGTGGTCAATATCATCGGCGGGCTGATGATTGGCATGCTGCAGCACGATATGAGCTTTGGCGCTGCTGGTCAGACCTATATGTTGTTGGCGATTGGTGATGGCCTGGTGGCGCAAATCCCTGCTTTGGTGATCTCCACCGCCGCGGGTGTCACAGTATCCCGGGTCAGCATGGATACGAACGAAGATATTGGCCAGCAAATGCTTAGCCAATTGTTCGTTAATCCTCAGGTACTGATTTTGGCTGCCGTGGTGATGGGCATGCTGGGTATGGTACCTGGCATGCCCAATTTCGTATTTCTATTCTTTACCGCGTTGTTGGCTGGCCTGGCATGGCTGTTAACGCGCCAAAAAGAGAAGGCGTTGGTCAAGGAGGAGATTGCCGCGGCACCGGTGCCTTTACAGGAGACTCCCGAAGCGAGTTGGGAAGATGTGCAACTGGTCGATACGCTTGGCCTGGAAGTGGGCCATCGCTTAATCCCGCTGGTGGACTCGCGTCAAAAAGGCGAGCTGCTCGGGCGCATTAAGAGCGTACGTAAGAAGTTTGCCCAAGAAGTGGGTTTCCTGCCGCCGGTGGTGCATATCCGCGATAATTTGGAGCTGCCGCCGAACGCCTATGTACTCTCCATGAAAGGCGCCGAGATTGGCCGCGCCGAGGCACAGCCGGGCAAATGGCTAGCGATTAATCCGGGGCAGGTATCGGGCGAGCTGCAGGGCACCCATACTCAGGATCCCGCCTTTGGCTTGCCCGCTGTCTGGATTGATAGCAGCCAGCGTGAGCATGCCCAAGTGTATGGCTACACCGTTGTGGATGCCAGTACCGTCATAGCGACCCACTTGAACCACCTGTTACACCGTCATTCACCCGAAATGCTGGGCCGTCAGGAAGTACAGAAGTTGCTGGATAAAATGGGCGATGATCAAAAAGCGTTGGTCGAAGAGGTGATCCCCAAAGCTATTTCATTGACGGTACTGCAGCGTATCTTGCAAAACCTGCTCGACGAAGATGTCTCTATCCGCGACATGCGCACTATTCTCGATACCCTGGCCGAGTACGCCACACAGCAAAAAGATCCTAATGAGCTGACGGCGCTGGTGCGAGTCTCGCTGGGGCGCGCCATTGTCCAGCAGTGGTTTGCGGGGCAGGAGACACTCAATGTCATGGGGCTGGATGCTCAACTGGAACAAGTGCTGGTACAGGCCATGAATGGCAACGGCGCCATGGAGCCCGGGTTGGCAGAAACGCTGATGACCCAGGCCCAGCAGGCGCTGGAGCGTCACGAAAGTTCCGGCGAGCCGCCGGTGCTGGTCGTGCAACATTCGCTAAGGGCGGTGCTATCGCGCTTCTTACGCCGCCGGTTACGCCATATGTCGGTACTGTCCCAGGCTGAAATTCCCGACGATCGCACATTAAGAGTGACCACAGTGGTCGGCGGACGTTAAAGATGGCACGCCGTGATAGGCTAGCGTCGTCCATTTTCAGAACAGGCAAGGGTAAATCATGAGCGTTAGACGTTTCGTGGGAGCCAATAGTCGTGATGTGATGCGCCAAGTGCGTGAAACGCTCGGTGAAGACGCCTTGATTGTCGCAAATCGGCGTACCGAAGGGGGCGTTGAAATTTTAGCGATGGCGGATGAAGCCATTGACCACTTTGAACCCTCACCAGAACCTGCACCACCCGAAACGCCGACAGCACCTTCAGCGCAAGACCCCATGCAGGCGATGAGCGAGCGCTTACTGCGCGAAATGCAGGATATGCGAGCGCTGCTGGCAAACAGCCAGTCAACCCATGCGGCTTCACCATCGCCAGCAGAGCCCTCCGGAACGGCTGCGCGGCTGCGCCAACTGCTATGGAATGTGGGTTTTAGCAGCGAAATTGCCGATGAGCTGCTGGCAGGGTTGCCTGCATCGCTAACCAGGTTAGACGGCGATAGCGAAGCCCCACTGCAGTGGCTGCGACAGCAGTTAATGGATCGCCTTTGCGTACTCAACGATGAAGCAAGCTTTTTCGACCAAACCGGCATTGTTGCCCTGGTAGGGCCAACGGGGGTAGGCAAAACCACCACCACCGCCAAGCTGGCCGCTCGTTTTGTGATGCGCCACGGCACGCGCCCGGTAGCGCTGGTTACCACCGACAGCTTCCGGATCGGTGCCCATGAGCAGTTGCGCATTTATGCGCGCCTGCTGGATACCCCGATGTACGCCTTGGATGCCGAACAGCCCATCGACGATTTGCTGGGCCGCCTGCAGGGCAAGCAGTGGGTAATTATCGACACCGTAGGCATGAGTCAGCGTGACCAGCGGGTGATAGAGCAGATTGCCCACCTGCAAGGCGGACGCTCGCGAGTACGTTTGGTGCTGCTACTCAATGCTGCCAGCCAACCGGAAACCCTCGAAGAAGTGGTGCTGCGCTACCGTCAGGCCGCGCGGGCGGCGGGCGCAGAGTTAGATGACTGTATTATCACCAAACAGGATGAGGCGGGACGTCTGGCTCCAGTGTTAGATATTATTATGCGTCACGGGATGCGCGTCCTGTTTGGTTCTAATGGTCAGCAGGTGCCCGAAGATATGGCCCTTGCCGCCCCCGATGCGCTAGTGGATCAAGCGCTGAGTACCGCGACTCCTCAGCGTGAACGGGTGCAAAGTGCCGATGCGCCGATGGGAATGCCGCGCTGGTCGCGGGATGTCCTGGGCCAAGGGCGTCGTTTGTCGTCGCTATTGGCGAGGTTGCGCCAACGTGTCACGGGATTTGCGGAATTAGAAGAGATCTGGAACCTAGCTTCGCTGCCTAGTCGTTTGCAGGAAACGCATTTGGATGCATTACTTGCCGGTTATCCATCGGCAAAGACCACCTTAGGGATGGCGTGGTTTCCGCGGCGCAATGAGCGCGGCTGCGACTGGGCAATGCCGGACATTGGCCTGGACACGGATGGTGCCTGGCTGGCGCTACCCTGGCTGCAGCATCGCCACGCCGCAGGATGGCAGCCACGCTTAGCCGCGCTGTCGGCATCGAGCGGTGTAGCGGTGCACTTACTGCCGCGCTTCCCTGAACCGGATGCACTAGCGTGGCTGGAAGCCGAGCACTTGACCTGGGTCAGCCAAGTGGCCCCCAGTCATCGGTTACGCTTTCACCACGAACGTCAATCTATCCGCCAGCTATTTAGTGACAGTGTGCTAACGCACCATGTGGGCGTGCGTTTTCGTGGCCAATCGGTGCAACTGTGGACTGCCTACGCCGAAGTCGAGGACGCCAGCGGCACGGCTCTACTCGCCTGGTTCGGTGAAGTTCGCGATCCGGAAAGCGCCAAAGTAGTGGCGCGCCGCTACTGGCTTACCCCCGCTCGGCTAGGAGCAGAGGTGCTCTCACTGCTGTTAACCCAGCTGCAAAGCGAAGGCTTGGCCGCCTTGACGCGTCGCGCGTGGCAGCAGTTAAAAGAGGCCGATAGCGGGGATCTAAATGCTGAAGTTCGCCTATTGATGGCCAGCGGTGTGGCATCGGTCGCCGGGCATCTCGATGTTGCTGATGATGAGGAGGCGCAGACGCTGCGTGGCGATCTGCTCAACCTATTAGGCAACAGCCGTCGCCGCCGCGATACCGGCATGCTTGATGCACTGGTCTACGCCTTTATGGCACGAGATGCGATTCGTCAAATGGGCAGTGTTAGTCGAGAGGGCGTGGCGTGAGCGAACAGGATCAAGCATCGGGTCTACGCAAGTGGGCAAACCTGCAGCGCCAACAGCAGCAAGCTGAGGGTACAGTTGATGTTGCGGCGGCAGAACACGTGCCGGAATCTGAACAGCCTACCTCTTTGTTAACGCCGACAGCTGCAGCGGTGGAAGAGCCAGCAACGGTGGTAGCGCACCAGCCCAAAATTCCGCTTATTGTGGTCGGGCTACCGGGTAGTGGTGCAGCCCAGGTGAACAAGGTTAAAGCAAGATTAGGGCAGTGGTCGACGTTAGGTCGAAGCTGGGCCGGTGATCCTGAGGATTGGGATATTCATATCGTCATGGCCGAAACGGCCGACCTAGCCCAACTTTGCGATCAATACAGCCGTTGGGCACTGTGGATCAGTAGCGATGCCGATACCTTTGCTTCCATGTTCCGTACCTTGCGTCAATTACATGAGCGTGGCGGGCCGCGCCGTTTGCTGGCGCTCCACGAGCCGCATTTGCCGCGTCAAGGGTTGCTCAATAACTTGCGTGAGGCAGCTGATTACTACTTAAATATGGAGCTGTTGGTACTTGCACGATGAGCGCACTCTGCTGAGGAGACCAAGCATGCTAAGCTGGCTATTAAGAGGGAGACTGCTACTGAGCCCAGTACTGCTGACAGGGTGTCTACTAGCAGGGTTAACGGGAAACGCTCAGGCGACACCCGGTAGCTGGAGCAGCCAGATACCAGGTCTGATGGTAGCGATGAGTGATAGGGCAAGTGCTAGTCAAAACGCTACCCCACCCGCTGCTGCTAACAATGTGGAGTCAGCACAGCTCGGGCGTATTCATTGGCAGTTTCAATATCCCCCTGGTGCGTTATTAAACGCTTGGCTGTGCCATCCTGAGCAGTGCGTTGCGTTAGCTGGCATGCGGGGGACTACCACTGCCCTGGCGGGGTTTGCCGCGGATGCGCCGTTGCATTTTCGCTTCGCTTTACGTCCGGGGCAGCGGCCTGTTCGTGTCCAGGGGCTGCAAATGATTGTGAACTATCAGTGAAGGCTGGATAGCCGCGAGGCGAGAGGATGTACACAGCACAAGGCAGGATCAAACAGAGTGAGCTGTTGACGCAATACATGCCACTGGTACGACGTCAGGCCTTGACGCTTCAGGTCCGTTTGCCAGCCAGCATTGAGCTCGACGACCTTATTCAAGCCGGGATGGTAGGGCTGCTGGAAGCACTGGGGCGCTTCGATGCCACCCAGGGAGCAACGTTCGCGACGTTTGCCAGTCAGCGTATTCGCGGTGCAATGATGGATGAATTACGTACCCGCGACTGGTTGCCCCGCAGCGTGCGCCGCTCAGCGCGAGCGGTTGACAGTGCCGTTCGTCAATTAGAGCAACAGCTCGGACGGGCACCAGAAGAGAACGAAATCGCCCAACACCTTGAAATGCCGTTGAGTGAGTATCAGCAGCTCCTCAACGACACTAACAGTGGTCAACTGTTGCCGTTTGAAGAGCTGGTGGCCGACGGTGGCGAGCCTAGCAATAATGAATTGGCTAATTCACCGTTCGAGCAGTTGCTAGACGGCCAGCAACGACAAACGTTGATTGAGGCAATTGAAGCGCTGCCAGAGCGTGAAAAGCTGCTAATGGCGCTGTACTACCAAGAAGAACTCAACCTTAAGGAAGTAGGGGCTGTGTTGGGCGTCACGGAGTCACGCGTTTCACAACTGCACAGCCAAGCCGTCAGCCGCTTACGCGCGCGTTTACACGACTCGGCATAACACCTCTTTTTACTCACTTGTGACCGGCAAGGAGCCGTGGATGAACCCTTCGACGCTGATAGGCATATTTGCCAGCATACTACTGTTGGTGAGCGTGCTGTTTTTCACCGCAGAGTCCCCTGAAAGTTTTATCAATTTGCCGGGTTTGGCCATTGTGGTGACCGGTACCCTAGCGGCAACCTTTATCAGCTATCCGCTGAAAGAGGTGCTCCGCGTCGTACGGTTGGTGGGCTTGGTATTCCGGCGCGAAAATACCTATATGCGTGACGATATCCGCGAATTGGTGGATATGTCGCGACTCTGGTTTAAGGGCGATGTACGTGCTGTCGAGCGCGAGTTGGAGCATACCCGAAACCCGTTTTTGCGTACCGGGATCCAACTGGTCATTGCCAACACCAAAGAGGATGAAATTTTTGACATGCTGCGTTGGCGCATTGCCCGTCTTAAAGCGCGTGAGCATGCCGAGGCACAAATATTCCGTACCATGGCCACCTACGCACCCGCATTTGGCATGATCGGCACCCTGGTGGGGCTGGTCAATATGCTGGAAGTCATGGACGCAGGCGACCTGCAGGTGATCGGCCCGCGCATGGCGGTGGCCCTGCTCACCACCTTCTACGGCATTTTACTCGCCAACTTGGTGTTTAAGCCGATTGCGGTGAAACTCGAGCGCCGCACCGAAGAGCGGCTGATTACCATGAACATGGTGCTGGAAGGTATTTCGCTGATTACCAAGCGCCGCCTGCCGTCGTTTATTGAAGAGACCCTCAACTCGTTTGTAGCTAACTATCACGATGAGATCCGTGATAACAGCGTCAAACCAAGGCCTGATTCGTCGGTTAGTGCGGCGGCGAAGGGGTAGGCCAGATGCTTGACCGTGATACGCGCCACGCACTGGAAATGACGCCGTCGCCAGGCGATGGTGACGAGGGTTGGCTAACCAGCTATTTGGATGTGCTGACGCTGCTAATCACGCTCTTTGTGCTGCTGCTTTCACTGACACCGCCGGGAGGCGGTGAGGCGGCTGATACTGCTTTCATGCGCTCGGCTAGCGCTGTATCATCATTGCCGCTGGCGTCTCTAGCCACTGGTATTCAGCCCCGTCATTCAGGGGTTCAGCCGCAGTTTGATGGGCTCGCCATCCCCGGTGTCAGTGTTTCGCAAGGGAGTGAAGGGGTCACGTTACGTATTGATACCAGCCTTTTATTTCCCAGCGGTCAAGCTGTACTGACTTCCCGTGGGCAAGAGGTGGTAGAAAGCCTTATCGATGTGCTGACCCGTTTTGACGGTCAGATTTCGGTAGAAGGCCACACCGACAGCGTGCCTATTTCAACGGCCCGCTTCCCCTCTAATTGGGAGCTTTCATCAGCGCGGGCTATCGCTGTGGTGAGGCATTTAGAGCGCCAAGGATTCAATATCTCTCGTATGCGGGCCGTCGGTTATGCCGACACCCAACCCATGGAACCGAACGCAACGGCGGAGGGCCGAGCTGCCAACCGTCGCGTAGAGTTGTTGCTAAGGCAGCAGGTCGAGGGTGAATAGATTGCGAGGCCACGTTTGTGTCCATGTACCACCCGCGGTTGCAGTCGTTTGGAGCTCTGCTGGTTTTAGATGCCGATTGTCGCCGCATTCAAGCCAGTAGCACCAACTTAACCCGCTTGACCGGTATTGAGCGCCCTGAAAATGGGCCGCACACTCTTGCCTATGTGTTAGGAAAACGGCTAAGCCAGCGGGTGCGCCGCGAGTTGCAGGGGCAGCAGAAACTCTCCGGCCCGCTGGTGTTTATTCGTTCCAAGCATAGCTACATGCGTTTTCAGCTCTATGCTTACCGAGCAGGTGGGAAGGTCATCGTCGAGATTGAGCCACTCAACCCCCAAGGTAAGCGCCGCCTGCTTGGCACAGTCAATGAGCGGCTGATGCATTTAGCCGACGCAACCCACCAGGAAGAGCTGCTCGACTGCTTGGTTAACGCTATTCAACAGCTCACCGGCCATGATCGCGTCACCGTGTGCCATTTCGACAGTGATTGGCATGGTTTAATGGTTGCCGAAGCGCTGGGCAACCAGCTGCCTTCGCTGTTGGGTCAGCGCTTCCCCTCAAGCGACTTCCCTGTCGCCTTACGCAAAAGTTACCAACATTACCCCGTTCGGTTAATTGAAGACGTCGATGCGCCGCCTGAAACGCTGACTCCCGCCTACTCGGGAGTGAGCCTTAGCGGCAGCTTTTTACGCGCCCCTGCCCCTGAGCGGCAGCGGTATTTAAATCGCCTGGGGGTGCGTGGGTCATTCAGTTTGGCCATGCAGGGGGATACTGGCTTATGGGGTCTAGTGTTTTGCCATTCGCCAGCACCGCACTCGGTTGAACCCCCCGTGCGTGATGCCGTTCGCACCCTCGTGCAAATGGCCACCCAGCGCATGCTGTTGCTACGGGCGCGTCAAGAAGCCCGCTACCTACAACGGGTTCAGGATAGCCTCGTGCTCAGTGCGCGAACGCGCAGCGAGCCGCAAAGTCCCCAACAGTTACTTCATGAGCAGGCGGCTATCTGGATGAAGCTGTTTCGCGCCCATGGCGTGGTGCTGTGGGTGAATGGTGGCGCTTATCAAGCGGGTGTGACGCCGACTCCAGAAGCGATAAGCCAGTTTGTGCTGCGCCTGGAAAGAACTCATGTACATAGCGGCCCTTGGTGCACGCGCGAAATCGGCAAAGAGACGTTAACCGCTTCGCTAGCCATGCCCGAGCAGTGTGGGGCTCTAGCAGTGCCGCTGCCAATGAGTTCGACCCAGCGCGCCTGGCTGATTTTTTTTCGCCCCGAGCAGGTGGAAACGCTGTATTGGGCGATGCAGCCTACAACCAACCCTAAACCGGCCGTGATATTGGCTCCATCGGTTGCTTGGTCTGAAGAGGTAGTCGGCAGAAGTGAAGCGTGGCTGCGGGTAGAGCGCTTAGCGGCGGTAGACTTGGGGGAAGACCTGACGCTGGCGATTTCTGCCTATGAAATTAGCTCACTGAATATGCACCTGGAGCACGAACGCAAAGCCCTTGCCGAAGCCAACCAGCGTCTTGAGCAATTAGCCCATTTCGATCCTCTAACCAAGGTGTGGAACCGTTACCGCATCGAAGAAGCGATCAATGCAGAGCTGGTGGCTGCCAAGCGCTATGCGGCCGCTTTTGCCTTGCTACTGTTCGATGTGGATAACTTTAAGCAGATCAACGATGCTCACGGCCATAGCGTGGGTGACGATGTGCTGGTGGCCCTGGCGCGCTTAGTGGAAAGCTCGCTGCGTGGCTGCGACCACCTGGGCCGTTGGGGAGGCGAAGAGTTTATTGTGCTGGCGACTCATTCCGATGTTGATGCCGCCACTGGCCTGGCTGAGCGGCTGCGCTCGCTGGTAGAAGAGCTGCGTATAGAGGGCGTTGAGCAAACGGTTACAGTGAGTATCGGTGTCGCCGTTTGGCAGCCGGGTGACAGCTGTAAAACCCTTATCTCCCGGGCTGATGACGCCATGTACCGCGCTAAGCATGGCGGACGCAACCGCGTTGAAATGGCGCTTGAGCCTGTGGTGCTGATTTAAGCAAACCTTTAGGTGCCACTACCTTCACACTGGGTGAGCATCCGGTTGATCGCCGCATCGGCGCCTTTTAGGCTAAAGGTCATATACCACGGCTCGCGCTCGTCCTGGTCGAAGCCGAGAAATAGCTGCTCCCCCTGGCGCATGTCGGCCATCAGTGATGCCAAGTCACTTAAATAAAAGTGAGCATAAAACCCGTCATCGCCGCGCTCAGTGATAAATTCCGCCATGGTGTCGATAACGGGCCGCTCATCGATGCGCAGCCGAGTGGGCACCAGGTTTACTGTACGGCTCTCTCCCTGCTGCTGCTCAAGGGTGACGCGCATCTCCAGCCAGGGTAAATCGCAAACGCCCGAGGTGGCATTCAAGCTCAGCGTCGCATCCGAGTAGCTGTGGGTTTCTACCGCCCGATAGTGGCGTTCGCCCCCCAGTGAGAGCGCCATTGACTGCCAATGGTCGTGGGTGGCCACATCGTCGGTATTGAAGGTGGTCGCGTTAGCGACGGGCGTAGCGACCATCCACATGGTCGCTATCGCCACAACGGTAAACGTGAGCGTGCAAAGATACTGGGATGGAGAGCGCAGGAAGTGAGTTGCGGACATGATTAAAGCCATTTAACCCAAAACCCCAGTCTATATCGTGTTTGGGATTGGCAAAATAGTAACGCGCTGATTTTCCTATATATGGTAGAAAAAATTAAAAAAAGTGCCTCATATGGTGGGAGGTCACGTCTATACTTCACTTTGATGCTACGTATAATCGCCCTATTTGAGCGCTATAATTCACCCTCGCTGTGAAGGAGTTTTGCGACATGAGCACCGCTGCCAAGGCTATGAAGACCTCTAACGATGTCCCTATGCAGGCCCCCTCGCGGGAAATATGGGACGCCAAATACCGTCTCAAGGATCGTCATAGCCAACCCGTTGATCAGGACGTTGGTGCTACGTTTGAACGGGTTGCTCGTGCCCTGGCAGCGGTGGAGGGAGATAAAGCGGAAGAGTGGTTGCCCAAATTTCGCTGGGCGTTGGAAAACGGCGCCATTCCTGCCGGTCGTATTCTCTCCAACGCGGGGGCTGAGGCCTACAAGCCTGCGGTGAGCCTGATTAACTGCACTGTCTCCCGCACCATTCGTGACTCCATGCGCGATATCCTCGACTCAGTGGTCGATGCGGGTATGACGCTGAAATCCGGGGCGGGTATCGGCTACGACTTCTCGACGCTGCGTCATAAGGGCGCGTTCGTATTCGGCGCTGGCGCGGGCACCAACGGCCCACTGGCGTTTATGGATATCTACGACAAGATGTGCTTCACCGTCGCCTCTGCTGGTGGTCGGCGTGGTGCTCAGATGGGCACCTTTGACGTGGGGCATCCGGACGTACGTGAGTTTATTCAGGCCAAGCGCGAGGCGGGGCGCCTACGACAGTTTAACCTCAGTTTGCTGATCACCGATGAGTTTATGGAGGCAGTCAAGAACAATGCCGATTGGCCGCTGGCCTTTCCGCTGCACCCCGGTGAGAAAGAGGACGTTAAAGCGGAAGACTTGATCTACCGCGACTGGCCGGTGGTTGAAGAGGGCTACACGGTAGATGCCGAAGGCCGCGTCGCCTGCCGCATTGTTGAAGTGATTAAAGCGCGGGAGTTGTGGGACACCATCATGTCTTCCACCTACGACTACGCCGAGCCCGGCTTTATCCTGATCGACCAAGTTAATCGGATGAATAACAACTGGTTCTGCGAAGATATCCGTGCGACGAATCCCTGTGGCGAACAACCCTTGCCGCCAGAAGGCGCCTGCCTGCTGGGTTCTGTCAACCTAACCAAGTTTGTGATCGACCCCTTTGGCGCCGAGCCTCGCTTTGACTGGGAACGCTACCGCAAAGTGGTCGCGATCTTCACGCGTATGCTCGATAACGTGGTCGAGATTGCCGGTTTGCCGTTGCCCCAACAGCAGCGTGAAATAGAAGCCAAGCGCCGTCACGGCATGGGCTTTTTGGGCTTAGGCTCAACGCTCACCATGCTCAAAATCCCTTACGGTTCTAAGCAGTCGTTGGTGTTCACTGATGAGGTGAGCCGCCACTTAGCGATAGAGGGTTGGAAGCAGGCGCTGGAGCTTTCTCAAGAGAAGGGCATGGCGCCGGTGCTCGAACAGGAGCACACCATTACCCCCAAAATGCTGCGTGAGCGGCCACAGTTGGCTAAAGATGGCTACGAAGTGGGTGATCAAGTGCCAGGGCGTATCCTGCACGCCCGTTATAGTCAGTACATGGCCCAAGTGGCCGAACTTGAGCCGGAGCTTGTGTCACAGCTAGCCGAGCACGGCGCGCGCTTCACCCACCACAGCTCAATCGCGCCGACCGGCACGATTAGCCTGTCGATGGGTAACAACGCCTCCAATGGTATCGAACCCTCTTTCTCGCACCGCTATTTCCGCAATATTATTCAGTCGGGCAAGAAGACCAAAGAACAGGTCGAAGTCGTCTCCTTTGAGCTGGCCGCCTACCGTCACTTTATCGCATCTGATGCGGTGGACAGCGACCTGCCTGACTACTTCGTTACCGCCGATGCGATATCTCCCGAACAGCACGTTGCCGTTCAAGCCTCCGCCCAGCACTGGGTGGATTCAGCGATCTCGAAAACGGTCAATGTGCCTACCGAGTTCCCCTTTGAACAGTTCCAAAGCCTCTATTTGCAGGCTTATGAAAGCCGCTTAAAAGGCTGCACTACTTTCCGCTTTAATCCCGAAGCTTTCCAGGGCGTGCTCGTGCGGGAAGATGATCTTAAAAACACGACCTACGTATTCGAACTGGAAAACGGTGAAACCCTCGAACTAGCCGGGGATGAGAAGGTGATTTACGACGGTGAAGAGCATAACGCTGCCAACCTCTTTGATGGCTTAAAAGAAGGCACCTACGGCAAATGGTGATGCCGCGTTAAGCGCCATCTATTTAAAAACGCACACCTTTGCTAAGTGGAGAACACCATGGCTGTAGAAATTACCTCAAAAATTGTTGGTTACCGTATCAAGCAGCAGGAGCAGGCCGTTCCCGTTCCTGAGCTACAAGATGAAGATCCGCTAACGGTACGTATACCTTCCCGTCCGGAAGGCACTTTGGAAGCCGTGTCTGAAAAGATTTCATACGTAGGCGCGGAAGGGCGTAAAAAAGTCTATTTGCTGGTGTCGTTTATGCCAGTGGAAGGCGTGATTGGCAGTAAGCGCGTGGTGATTGAGCGCCCGGTGGAGTTCTTTTTTCCGTCAGGGCAGCTCTCCAGCGAGCACCAGTGGATCACCGCGACCATGCGCAGCCTTTCGCTGGCGGCCCGCGGTGGTTACGTCACCCAAGCGGTGGCGGATCTACGCAAAGTGGCCTGGGACAAAGGCTTGGTACGCTGTGGTATGAACCGTTGGAATAAGCCAATGTTCCACGATTCGGAAGTGGCGGCGATTGCCTGGTCGATTCAGCAGATTCTTTATCGCCGCGGTTTTCTAGATCGGGATGGCAACCAGGTGCCGGTTGAAAAGCTGGTAGAGCGTTATGCTCATCGTATGGCTCACGGCCACGCTTGGCAGCCCGGTGCTGAAGACGAAGCTAATGATGCACCCATTGAAACAGGCGCGGTGGAGTCGATTGGCGGTGATAAGGCAACGAAGGGAAAAAAGCCTGAAGGCAGTGGCCCAGCCATAGTGGGTAACTGCCCCGAGTGCCGCGGTGAGCTGATCATGATGGATGGCTGCCCGACCTGCTATGCTGGCTGCGGCTGGTCAAAGTGTGGTTAGTTTTCTCAGGCGGAATCGCCTAACAGTGGCCGGACATTGTCGGTGAGGTAGCAATCGTCAAATTCACCTTCGGTGCATAGCGCGGATAAGTCTGGAATGGTGACATGGTGGCGGTCGCGAAATACTAGGCCGTCTTCACTAAGCGCCGTAAAGGTGCGGCTAACGTGTACCGGGCTTAGCCCGAGCACATCGGCTAACTGCTCCTGTGAGAGCGGCAGGCGGAACTGGTTGCTAATATCCGGGTTGGTTTGGCGCAGCCTTAAATACATTTCATACAGAAAATGCGCCATTTTCTTACGTGCACTGCGTCTGGCCAGAGTGACGAGGCGCTCAGTGAGCAGCGCCTGCTGACGGCTGCCAATGGCAAACATCACCGAGGTGAGAGGCAGCGACTGGCGAAATATTTCCAGCATACGTTTATGCGGGAAATGACAAATCACGCCATCATCAATCATGCGCACATTTTCAAGCCGCTGCGAGAAGGCAAACTCGCGCAACCCGATGATATCGCCCGGCAAAAACACTTCGAGAATCTGTCGGTCACCATTCTCTAAGTGACGGTAGGAGTAGGCCCAACCACTTTTTAGCGTGCAAAACTCATTGGCCGCATCGCCCATCTCCCAGAGTAGCGTGCCCGACTTAATATTGGTTGGGCTCTCCTCTAGCGCCATGAGCAATCCCTTCTCATCATCGCTTAATGAGCAGTAGTGATTGAAGTGCTTAATAATACAGCTGTTTTCCTGACCCACGACGTATCCCTCCAGCACAGGATTGGATAATACTGCTAACGATTATCTGCCCGCCACTATAAACGATGTGGCCATCTACTGCGTCGCCCAAATAGGCTAACTAGCGTACCTATTTAGCCTGGGGTGAGCAGCGCTCACCCCTCGAAAACCAGCGTCAACGCTTCGTTGCACGCTTGCCTCGCGCGAGCAGCGGCGCTAAGAAGCGGCCGGTATGCGAAACGTCCTGCTTGGCGAGCTGTTCCGGCGTGCCCTCGGCGATGATCTGTCCGCCACCTGAACCCCCTTCGGGGCCAAGATCGACAATCCAGTCGGCGGTTTTGATCACATCCAGGTTGTGCTCAATCACCACGATGGTATTGCCGTGATCGCGCAGACGGTGAAGTACCGTCAGCAGTTGGCGAATATCCTCAAAGTGCAGGCCGGTGGTGGGCTCATCCAAGATATACAGCGTTTTGCCGGTATCACGCTTGGCCAATTCACGGGCGAGTTTAACCCGCTGCGCTTCGCCACCGGAAAGGGTGGTGGCGCTTTGCCCTAAGCGAATGTAGGAAAGGCCTACATCTAGCAAGGTTTGCAGGCGACGTGCAATGGCGGGCACTGGGCTAAAGAACTCCAGGGCGTCTTCCACCGTCATGGCCAGCACTTCGTGGATGGTTTTACCCTTGTAATGAATGTCCAGGGTTTCGCGGTTGTAGCGTTTGCCCTTACAGACATCGCAGGGCACGTAGATATCCGGCAGAAAGTGCATCTCTACCTTGATCATGCCTTCGCCCTGGCACGCCTCGCAGCGCCCACCCTTGACGTTAAAACTAAAACGACCGGGCTTATAGCCCCGGGAACGCGCTTCTTGGGTGCCCGCAAACAGCTCGCGAATCGGCGTAAAAATACCCGTATAGGTGGCCGGGTTGGAGCGTGGCGTGCGACCAATCGGGCTCTGGTCGATATCGATGACTTTATCAAGCTGGTCGAGCCCCTCGATCTTCTCATAGGGCGCGGCGGTCAATGTTGTCGCGCGATTTAATTCGCGCGCCGCAATCGGCATCAAGGTGCCGTTGATCAACGTCGATTTACCTGAGCCGGAAACGCCGGTGATGGCGATAAACAGCCCCAGCGGCAGGCTAAGGGTGACGTTCTGCAGGTTATTGCCGGTAGCGCCGCGCACAATCAGCTGCTTTTCTGGATTGCCGGGTATGCGGTAGGGCGGCACGGCAATTTCCCGGGAGCCAGATAAGTATTGGCCGGTCAGCGAGTTGGGGTTGTCCATCACGTCTTGCGGGGTGCCCTGGGCAACGATTTCACCGCCGTGCACACCCGCACCTGGGCCGATATCCAGCACGTGGTCGGCGGCGCGAATAGCGTCTTCATCGTGCTCTACCACAATCACGGTATTGCCTAAGTCACGCAGTCGCTCAAGGGTTTTCAGCAGTCGGTCGTTGTCGCGCTGATGCAAGCCAATCGACGGCTCATCGAGAATATACATGACCCCGACCAGGCCTGCGCCGATTTGGCTGGCTAAACGGATACGCTGGGCTTCACCGCCGGAAAGGGTATCGGCACTGCGCTCCAGGTTGAGATAGTCCAGCCCCACGTTGACCAGAAACTCTAGCCGGGCGTGAATCTCATGGACGATTTTATCGGCGATCTCACCTTTGCGTCCTGGCAGGCTTAGGTCGGCAAAGTAGCGCCACGCCTCACCAATCGGAAAGCGCACAATCTCGGCGATATTGTGATCATCCACGTAAACATGGCGTGACTCTTTACGCAGGCGCGAGCCATTACAGGTGGCGCAGGGCTGTACGGCGATGTATTTGACCAGGTCATCGCGCACCATATTGGATTCGGTTTCCCGATAGCGGCGCTGCATATTGGGCAGTACGCCTTCGAAAGCGTGTTCGCGGGTCACTTTACGGCCGCGATCACCCACGTACACAAACGGTATCTGTTCGTCGCCGCTGCCGTTTAAGATAACCTCCCGCTCGTGGCGGGCGAGCTCTTGCCAGGGCGTTTCCAGCTCAAAGCCGTAGTGCTTGGCCAGTGCCTGGAGCTGAGTGAAGTAGTAAATATTGCGCCGATCCCAGCCTTTGATCACGCCTTCGGCAAGTGATAGCTCCGGGTGGCTGATGAGCTTGTCCGGATCGAAGTACTGCTGTACGCCTAGCCCGTCACAGGTGGGGCAGGCGCCCGCCGGATTGTTGAACGAGAACATGCGCGGCTCAAGCTCCGCCAGCGAGTAGCCACACACCGGGCAGGCAAAGCGCGACGAGAAGGCAATATCGTCGCGCTCACCGTCCATAAAGTGAATCATGGCGGTGCCGTCGGCGAGGTTCAGTGCGGTTTCAAAGGACTCCGCCAAACGCTGGGCAAGGTTGTCGCGTACTTTGAAGCGGTCAACGACGACGCTGATATCGTGCTTTTTGCGCTTATCCAGTGGTGCGATGTCGTCCAGTTCCAGCACTTGGCCATCGACCAGGGCGCGTACGAAGCCCTGGGCGCGCAGCTCGGCTAATAACTGTAAATGTTCGCCTTTGCGGCCTTTGACTACCGGCGCCAGCAGCATCAGCTTGGTGCCTTCGGCGAGGTTCATGACTTGGTCGACCATCTGCGAGATGGTCTGGGCTTCCAAGTCTTCGCCATGTTCTGGACAGCGGGGCGTCCCGGCACGCGCAAACAGCAGACGCAGGTAGTCGTAAATTTCGGTGATGGTGCCCACGGTCGAGCGCGGGTTGTGGGAAGTGGACTTCTGCTCAATGGAGATCGCAGGTGACAGCCCTTCGATGTGATCCACATCGGGCTTTTCCATCATCGACAGGAACTGGCGCGCATAAGTGGAGAGCGATTCCACGTAGCGGCGCTGCCCCTCGGCGTAAAGGGTGTCGAATGCTAACGACGATTTACCCGAGCCGGAGAGGCCGGTAATCACAATCAGCTTGTTACGGGGCAGCTCCACATCGATCTGCTTGAGGTTGTGGGTGCGGGCACCCCTGACCAGAATGCTGTCCATCAACACCTCGAATCGCGCGGCAAAAGCGTGATTATACGTTTGTCGGCACCCTCCCGGCAAAACCGCTTTCATAACCCAAGATAACCTGCGGCAACTCGCGACGTTTCCAGCGCCAGCCCAAACCGCTAGAATAGAGGATTGTCACAATCCACTCTGACTCACCACATGCTTAACCACCATATAAAAGGGCATTATGCGCAAGGTTTCCGCACTATTGCTGGCCTCTGAACGACGTGCGATCAGTGGTTTGGCCGGGCTTTATGCATCGCGCATGCTGGGTCTGTTTATGGTGCTGCCGGTGTTGGCGCTGTATGCCGACATCCTTGAGGGTTCGACCCCGCTACTCGTGGGCGTGGCGCTGGGGATTTATGGTTTAACCCAGGCAACGCTGCAAATCCCGTTTGGCTTACTCTCTGACCGCATTGGTCGTAAGCGGGTGATTGCCATGGGGCTATTGATATTTGCACTCGGCAGCGTGGTCGCCGCTCTATCCGATACCATTATTGGTGTGATTGCCGGGCGAGCGCTGCAGGGTGGCGGTGCCGTTGCCGCGGCGATTATGGCGCTGCTGGCGGATCAAACCCGTGAAGAAGTGCGCACCGCCGCTATGGCCACCATTGGGCTTTCTATTGGCGTTTCGTTTGCGATTGCGATGGTGCTGGGGCCATGGCTTGCCGCCTGGGCTGGGCTGGCTGGGGTCTTCTGGTTTACCTCGCTACTAACGCTGGTGGGGCTGCTGGTGCTATGGCGCTGGGTGCCTGCCGCGCCGCGGCGGCGACGTCACCGCGATGTGGGCATGGATCGCCAGCAGTTTAAAAGTGTCATCACCCGCCCCGATTTATGGCGGCTGGATATGTCGATTTTTGCCCTGCATTTAGTGCTGATGGCGATATTTGTCGCGGTACCTTTTCGCCTGCTAGACGCCGGTGTAGCGATTGAGTATCACGGGCTGGCATATCTTGGCATTATGGCGCTATCGTTTGTGGCCATGGTGCCGCTGATAATTGTGGCCGAGAAGCAGCAGCGCATGCGTTTGATGTGCTTGGTTGCGATCGGCGCTATTGTGATTAGTTTGGCCGGGCTGGGGTTGCCACTCTCGCCAAGTTACTGGCTGTTTGTATGGCTGTTTGTGTTCTTCACCGGCTTTAACTTGCTGGAAGCGACGCTACCTTCCATGCTCAGTAAGTTAGCCCCGGCGGGCGCCAAAGGTACCGCGATGGGGGTCTACTCCACCAGCCAATTTTTAGGCGCTTTTTTAGGCGGTACGCTAGGCGGTTTACTGGCGCATTACGGTGGCCTCAACGCGGTTTTTATTGGCTGTGCTGGGCTTGCGCTATGCTGGTGGATCGCCATGTGGCGGATGCCCGCACCGCCCCCGCTCTCCAGCGAAGTGGTGGCGCTACACGAGACCCAGGCAGATGCGCTCGACCTGTTGATGGAACACTTAGCCGATGTGGTCGGCGTCGAAGACGTAATGGTGGTGCCAGAAGAGCGTTTGGTCTATTTAAAGGTGAACCGCCAGCAGCTCGATCAGGCGGCGTTGAACAAGCTCATGGCACCCCCCAAATCTTAATCCAGCCGTGCCGATGAAGTGTGGCGGCGGTTGGCAATAAACTCTACATGACAGCTATTAAAGGAGCGCCTTATGGCTCGCGGCATTAACAAAGTCATTCTGATTGGCAACCTCGGGCAGGATCCAGAGGTGCGTTTCACTCCCAGCGGCACCGCTGTGGCCAACCTAAACCTGGCCACCACTGATACCTGGATGGATCGCCAAAGCGGTCAACGCCAAGAGCGCACCGAATGGCACCGCGTGGTGATGTTCAATAAAACCGCTGAGATCGCCCAGCAGTACCTGAAAAAAGGCTCCAAAGTCTATATTGAAGGGCGCCTGCAAACCCGTAAGTGGCAGGATCAGAATGGGCAAGATCGCTACTCGACGGAAATCGTTGCCAACGATATGCAGATGCTTGATGGCCGTAGCGGTGATTACCAGGGCGGTGGCGCTCCGCAAAATAACTATTCCCAGAACGCTCCTCAGAACGCCCCCCAGAATGCGCCGGCTCAAAATAATCCTGCTGCTAATCACCAAGGCGGCTATCCCCCTCAGGGTGGTGCGCCTCAAGGCGGAAATAACTACCCTGGCGGGCAGAGCCCACAGCAGCCACCACGGCCCGCTCAGCCAGCACCGCACCAGGGCAACCAAGCTCCACCGCCCAACCAGCAGAACAGCAGCTACGGCGCTCCGGATCCGGGTAACTTCGACGACTTCGACGATGAGATCCCGTTCTAAAGACGTAAAACGCCTAAAACGATTAACGAGATCACAATATAGCCCGCTAAAAAGCGGGCTATATTGCGTACCAGGCTTGGTAACCGCGGTTAGAACAACAGCTCACTCGTTGATGGCTCTTGAACTCCCGTCACCCCCAGGGCATCTTCACCGCTATTAAGGCTTAGTGCTGAGGGCTGGTTCTCGCTTTGCTCAATGATGAGTGATTGAAGATCCATTGAGCCACCATTGAAGGTTAACCGTACTACTTGTTCCCCCTCCTGCAAGTTGAGCGTCACCTCCGGCCCTTGGACATAGTTTCCCCAGTCGCCGCTATTGGGAACGCTAAGCGGGGAGGCTTGTGCGTAGAACACGCCATCTTTCTCAGCGGCGACCGTTATGCTGCGGCCAGACCAAGGTGTCGCGGTAATAAACGAGAAGGTGTGTTCGCCAGCTTCAACGACATCGACGGTGTACTCTACCCATTCATTATTGGCGATCCAACCTATGGCCTCACCGTCGCCAACAATATCCACACCTTCGCCGCGAATGCTGGCGTTACCCAGTTGGGTTTCGCTGCTATCGTTGTAGGCTATGCCCGCGCCACCCTGGTCGTAGTTGATAGCGTCGAGAAACAGGCCGTCGTCGTCAATCAACCAGGGGGTGCCCTCCTCGTTAAAGGCTTGCTGTACGTTCTCACGTTCAAGGGTGAATGATTGGAAGTCCATCAAGTCGCTGCCCGCTGACCCGTTGAAGGTTAACCGCAGGGTCTGCTCCCCGGCCTGTAAATCGAGCAACATACCGTCACTGGCAACAGGGTTGCTCCAGGAGCCAGTGTTGGGCAGCGGCGGTGAGCTGGCTTCCAGATAGAACGCCCCATTTTTTTCGACGGCGGCAGTGATGGTGACATCGCTTGAGGGAGTCGAAGCGAGGAACGATAGGCTGTAAGTGCCGGATTGGGCCACGTCGATGGTGTACTCAACCCATTCTCCAACATCAACCCAGCCGATCGCTGTGCCATTACCGACGATATCAACGCCGCCTTCACGGAAATTGCTACCTTCTTGCTGAGGATCGCTATCGCTGTAAGAGATGCCTTCACCGCCGACATCAAATAGTGCGGCATCCAGCGTGAAGCTGTCGCCCACCTCCCAGGGGGTTCCACTGTCATTGAAGGGTATTTGGCTGCCGATAGTAGTGATCGGGGCGAGTGAGAACGAGGCCAGGTCTTGGGAGCCGCCGTTAAAGGTTAAGCGCAGCACCTGTTCACCGGCTTCCAGTTCTACCTGTACGCTGTCGGTGGGTACAAAGGTCGTCCAACTGCCGCTGTAGTTCACGCTGACCGGCGAGGCGGTGGTGTAAGGGCTATCTCCTTGGGCGAAGGACGCAGTAATGGAGCGTGCGGCACCACCGGTCGACCCCAGCGCCGAGAGGAAGGAGAGCTCGTAAGTGCCTGCCTGAGCCACATTGAGCGTGTACTCGACCCACTCATTGTTTTCGATCCAGCCGATGGCCGAACCGTCACCGACGATGTCCACGCCATCGCCCCGGAAGTTGCTACCTTCCTGATTCTCGCTGCTGTCGTTGTAGGCGACATCCTGACCGCCGCTATCGTAGTTGACGGCATCCAGCACGAGGCCTTCATCCTCTACCAGCCATGGCGTTTGGTTGGTGTTGAAGGGCTGTTGCTCCTCCTCTCCCAGGTCGATCGCCTCGAAGCTGAACGACTGCAGGTCAAGCTGGCCGCCGTTGAACGTCAGTCGCAACACTTGCTCGCCAGCATCAAGATCGAACTCCAGTGGGCCAACCGTCTGGAAGCTGGTGAAGCTGCCGGTATTGGGCAGGTTGATCGAGGCACTGCTCTGGAAGTTGCCATCCTGCTCAAAAGCGGCGGTGATGGATTTTCCATTTGATGTTGCCGAGGTGAGGAAGCTCAGTGCATAGGTGCCTGCCGTTTCAACATTGAGCGTGTACTCGACCCACTCGCCATCGGCGATATAGCCCAAGGCTTCGGTGCCGTTGGAGATATCCACCGCTTCGTCGGAGCGGAACGCTGCACCCTGATGGGCGGTGGTGGTGTCGTTGTAGGCCACGCCCTGGCCACCGTTATCGAACAGCTTGGCTTCCAGCGTCAATCCACCCGCCCCGAGTGTCCACGGCGTTTCGCCTGTGTTGTAAGCAGTTTGCTCTACAGGTGCCTGGTCATCCAGGAAGTTCGGAATGCCATCGCCGTCACTGTCGTCATAGAGATCGATGCGGCCGTTGCCATCGGCATCCTCCACCCCGGTGGGGTCATAGGTCTGAACATTCTCGACCAGGAAGATATTGTCGTTGTAGTCGTAGTTCACCCCCGCATAGTCCTGAATCACGATATAGGTATTGGGAATGACGTTGCCTGCTGCGTCTTTCGCTACGTAGACGCGAATCAGGTGGCCGTCGTTTTCGTCCCAGTTCAGGTTGGTGCCGGGGCTGCCGATAGCATCGATGGTGTCTTCGTAGAGGTTGGCATCGGGGTCAGACCAGGAGATGTAGCCTTGGCGACCGGTAATGTCCGCAAAGAAGCCAAAGGGCGCGTCCCGATCCAGAGTGGTGGTGGTCAGCAAGTCGCCACTATTGAGTGCCCGCGGCAGCAGCGTTTGCCCATCCTGCTCGTCGTGGGCCAGTATCTCGTTACGATCCCGGCTATCCACATCGTGGATAAACAGTCGCGCCACATCGCCTTGGGTATGATATGCCGCCAACTGGGTGATCTTGATCGGCGATTGACCGTCGGCACGCTGGAAGTAGGGCGAGAGAATCTCATCCCCGTTCGCTTCCACCAACCCGCCCTGATTCATCTGCCCCTCGGCCACATTGGTCGAGAAGCCGAAGGCATCGATGATCTCCTGTACCAGCGGCTCCTGGCCATTCTCTGACTGGCCCTGGGCAATCCCCGCCAGTTGGATCGTTTTGGTTCCCTCATCACCGTCGTTTGAGTTAATGATCAGCGTGGACTCATACAGCGTACCGTCATCGAAATCCTCGGCGATAAAGCGAACGGTGACATCCAGTGTGCCGCCGGCGGGAATGAGCAGGTTTTCGGTGGCTCCCACGATCTCAAATAGGCTCGGATCGGAAATTGCCAGGCTGCTGATCTCCAGGTCGGCGAAGCCATCGTTGGTGATGGTAAAGGTCGATTCGTCGTGGAACACCTGGCTGGCGTTGGCCGGGTTTTCTATTCGGCTCATCACCAGGCGATCATCCGAGGGTACCCCATCCAGGTTGGTGATGGAGATCTCGCCGCCGGAAACCGGTGAGATCCCTTCAATGACAAACATGTTGTCGTTGTAGTCATAGTTGATGCCGGTGTAATCCATCACGCCCAGGTAGGTGTTAGGGATTACGTTGCCATTGGCATCCAGTGCCTGGAATACCCGCACGGTATAGCCACGCTCAATGTCTTCCGCCCCTGGCGGTACCGTGCCGCCTCCAGTGGGATTGAGCGACGGGTCGGTTGAGAGATTGGCAACCTCGATACCAAAGATATCGTTACCGATCCAGCCGTCGGGGATTTGGTCGCGAGTGAACGTTGCCGTCGCGAATTGTCCATTGGCCTTGATAGGCAGTAGCGACTGGTTATTGTCGCCTGCATGATCGGAAAGGATAATATCCTGGTTTTTATTGCCGGGATTATGAATCCCCAGCGTTGCTCCCCCGTTGCCGTGGTAGGCCGCCAACTGGGTAATCGTGGCCGACTCAAAGCCATCGGCTATCTTCCAGTAACGTGACATCACCTCGTCATCATTGACCGGCCGGTAAAGGTCGAAGTCGTTGAGAACCGAGTTCTCGCCACCACCTACGGTGGTTAGCCCCTGGATGACGTTGCCAAAACCGAACACTTCCCAGACCTCGTTGACGTTGGGCTCCCAGCCGCCTTCGTCACGCGCCTGCCAGAAGCCTGCTAGGTGCACCTCGGCGACGGGGGTGTCGGCGTCGTTGGTGACCAGGCGCAGCGTTCCCTCAAAGACGCCGTCGCCTGCATCGTTAGTGGGTGGCGTATAGGCCGCGCGGTCAAACAGCACTTGCACGTCAATCGATTCTCCTGCAGCCAGTGTCAGGCCAGCGAAGATATCGGGATCGACGAGAGTGAAGGGGCCATCAAGATCGGCGTCAATAAAAACCAGCTCGTTGGTGCCGGTATTGCTGATAGTGACCGTGGCATCCTCTTTATAGTCACGGTTAGGGTTGGAGGCGCTGTCGTTCTCCAGGTAGCTGAAGTGCAAGCGGTCTGAGTAGTAGGCCGCATCGTTGCTCTGGATACCGATACCTGCATCGGGGTCGCCGGGGGCGGGCGAGATATCAAGGTAGTCGATTTCATCGACGCCATCCGCCGTGGAAACAACCCGCAGGTTGTAGGTGAGTCCCGCCTGAAGCTCGATATAGGCGGACTGCTCGCCGGCCTCGCCAACGCCTGGGAAACTCATCTCATCCACCGGCTGCCCGTTGAGCAGCAGCGTCAACGCACCACCATCCGGTGCGCCCGCATTGGCGGCCAGGTCAAGTTTGTAGGCGCCGTCCTCATTCACCGTGAAGTAGAAGTCGGCGGTACGGTCATTGACAGCCCGAGCACTATCGCCGCTTTCCAGCTCGATACGGCCACTGCCATCAATGTCTGCGTAAACGGGCTCGAAGGTATCCAATGGGGTATCCGCGATGCGCAGCAGGTCGACATTGGGGCCATTGGCCCCCGGGGCTGTGACGGTAATAGTATTGCTGCCTGTGCCCAGGGTTAACTCGGTTGACTGGAAGAACCAGTTATCCTCAGCTTCGTTACTCTGACCTGGGAAATTGAGCGTGCCAATATCGATACCGTTGACGGTGACTACCATTGGACGGTCAGCCTTGGAGGCTGCCAGGGCATAGCGGAAGCCAACGTCGTAGGTGCCAGCCTCATCGACCTCTACTGTCCAGGTAATACTCTGGTCGCTGGTGCCATTGAAATCGACGAACCCTTCACCCGAGGCGTTGCGGTCATCCTCACTGTTGGTGATAATCACCGGCCCATCGAGCTGAGCGTTTTCAGCTTCGTAGTCGGTGTAGCCGGGCGATGTGTCTTCGGGGGCCTGTAGGATCTCCAACTGGTCGATATTGGGGCCCGTATTATTGACGGCCTGGAAGCGTACCGTATTAAGCCCTGATACCAGCGACGCTGGGATATCCAGCGTTAGCCACTCGTTCCAGGCATCATCGCCAGTGACGCCAGCGGGTGGGCTGAAGCCGAAGGTACCTACGCTAACGTTATTGACGAATACTTCCAGCGGGCGATTAACCGTGTCGCCGTTACCGTAGCGAACTCGCAGCACTGAATCACCCGCATCGGCCCCTGATAG
Source organism: Vreelandella sp. 2A-K22 (assembly GCF_054065485.1). Lineage (NCBI taxonomy): Bacteria > Pseudomonadati > Pseudomonadota > Gammaproteobacteria > Oceanospirillales > Halomonadaceae > Vreelandella > Vreelandella sp. 2A-K22. Next base: position 71,319 of record NZ_JBSUGC010000016.1, read on the forward strand.
CTCGAAACTGAAGGTGATAAAGTCGCTATTCGTACTGCCAAAATCGGCATAGCCGCCTAATACGCCATCGGTATCATCATTGTTACCGTCCAAACCGAAGGCGCCAGGGCGGACACCGGTTGGCTGGTTGGCTTCGGGGTTATTCACCGTGCGGATTTGAATCTCAGCACCACCACCTTGAGCAATTGATACGCTGGTACCATCGTTGGGCGTATTGTCTTCTGCCTGAATAGTGAGTAGCGACACCAGCTCATCATCAGGCTCTTCTGGGTCAACGATGACACCTCCAGGAGCGGGGTCGAGGCGAATGATCTGGCTCTGACCGTTGTTGCGGTTCAGCGTCAGCAGGTAGAGCTGGCCGGTGGCCGGGTTTTCGATAATATCCAGCGGGTCTATGTAGGTGATAACGTTACCATTCACATCGCGGAGCACTTCGTCCCCAGTGATGTTGCCTGCGGCGTCGAAAGTAATGGAGCGTATATCGTCACCACCAGAATATTCGGTGAACAGCACGCTGCCTTGCAGGTTGCCGCCAAACACGCCGCTGGTGTACTCGGTGACGCCGTTGGGAGAACGGTTCTCGCCTAACGAATAGACTCCCTCGATGTCGTAGTTGGGGTCAGGGTCTTGGCCGGCAGGGTAGTTACCTACCTGGTTGGCATCGTTGCCTGCGGTTGGGTTACCGCCATTGAGGATAAACTCATCGCGCAGGGGGTTGGGATGTCCGTAATAGCCTCCTTCCTTAACCGTAAACAGGTAGTCGTCCTGTTTTTCGACGTTACTTACGTACTCATTTTGCGGTGTTGAGGGGTCATCCGGTACGTTGCCGCCGGCCGCCGAGCCGTTGGTCGGGACGTAGAGATTGCCATTGGAGTGCCACACTAGGTCATAGGCATTGCGTACGCCGGTGGCAAAAATCTTGACCACAGCGTCATCGGCGAAAGGATCATAATAACTCTCGATTAAGTTACCATCGGAATCCTCTACTGTTGCGGTACCGTTGGCCGCGAAGACCAGAAAACGGTCATCACCCATGGCAATCGGGTCTGCCTTGAAATCAACGCCGTCATCGTCGGTGAAACGGCGGTTGAAGCCATCCTCAGGCAAGGGCTCGGTGGTTACATCAAAGCCACCTGCTGGCGCTTCACGGGTCGGATCTATTTCCATGACAGCCGCACTGAGCAGTCGCTCAGGGCGGTTACCCCAAGCGCTATCGGGTGCCCCCATTGCCGAGTTCGATCCCTGAAGTAGATACAGCAAGTGGCTTGGTACGTCTGGGTTGGTGTTGGCATCGAATTCGGGGTTGGCGCGGAATTCGAGGCTATTGGTAACGTGGTCGCCGTTGGAGCGCGGCAGCCCGGTGATATAGGCTTCAGCAGTGGCGTTGAAAGCGTCACCTTCTTCCAGGGTAATCTTGGAAATGCGTCCACTGAAATCGGGGACGCCATTATCACGCCCTTCAAGTGGAATTGGATAGTTATCGCTTACCCACAAGACATTGGGGTCAGTAGGGTCGAAGGTTAGGCCGATAATGCCCCGCGGCCCTGCAGAGTCCCCCGCAAAGTAGTCGAGTGCCAACACTTGCTCATTGGAGAGCGCACCGGTTTGCGGGTTAACGTCGTAACGCTTGATCTCGCCCAGCATATTCGAGATGTACATCTTGCTGCCATCAGGTGATAGCTCCAGCGAGGTGAACTGGTAAGCGTTGTCGGCAGCGCCGTTGAGCTCAATGACATCGTTGAATGCTACTTCTCTTGGCACAATTTCAGAGGCTTCACCGGTGATGAAGGTGTTGGTGAATTTCTGGAACTCCCGAGTTGGAGCGTCAGGGTTGTCATTGGCGCCACGATCCTGAAAGCCTTCGATGACCAGGGTGTAGCTGGTGAACTCTTTGAGCATGCTGTTGGGAGAAATCGTCAACGAATCGAAGCCGCCGGTAGTGTTGACGTTGAGAGCTACCTCTTCGCCGCTGACAGTTTCGAAGAGCCGTACGGAGCCGTCACCTAAGCTTTCCAGCAGGGCACCGCCACGGCCATCGACGACCGAGATGCCCACGAAAATATCCGAATCGGGATCGACGCCGGTGGGGGGCGTGCCGTCTTCGGCGTCTAACTCGACCCGAATCTCGTTCTCGCCCACTCCGGCGATAGCACGCGGGTCGGTGAAGAAGGCGTAATCTTCCGGTGCCTCACGGTCATCCTCCGGTGTCAGGTCGGGAATCGACTGGATCTCGATATACTGGACCTCGGTATTATCACCAAGGCCAATCGAATCCAGGGTCAAGCGGCCATCGGTAACCTGTACCACGCGGGTGACCAACTCGGAGCGGAAGCCTTCGGTGTCGTTGCTGGGGCTATTGTCGGCTGGAAAATCATCGGGCCGGAACGGCGTAAAGGGGGTGCTGAATTGCTCACCTTCGGCGTTGATCAGATTGACGCTGTCGTAAGGCCCTGAGGTATCGCCGATAGAAATCGTGACCTCATAATAGCCGTCGTCCAGTTCCATTTCCCATCCGGCGCGTACATAGCCTTCCGCAGGCTGGTCGAAGTGAGCGTAGGTGCCCTGGCGGGGGTCAAGACCGACGATGTCGTCGGTACGATCGTTAACGGCGACACTGGAGAGGGTATTGATCGCCATCGGTATAGTGCCATTTTCGGTGCCATCGGCGATGGAGGCCTCGGTAACCCAGCCGTACTGGTAAACTTGGCCATCGATCTCGACGGATTGATCGCCAAACGCTAAGCCGGTATCGGCGATATAGCCTTCCGGAGTGGCAAAGCCATCGGGCTCGAAATTAATCTTGACGGCAAAGCGCTCACCTGGCTCGACAACCGGTGGCTCTTGAGTACCCTCTCGGCTGACGCTCAGGCTATCAATATTGGGGCCGGCATTACCGACGTTCTCCAGCCGGATGGTGTTGTTGCCCGCCATCAGTTCCAGCTCAATGGTGGCGTCTTGCCAATTCACCCAGCCGTCGTTGCCTGCGCCAGTGGTGGGGAAGGCCAGTTGGCCCTGGGGGGCGCCACCTACCAGGAGAGTCATCGGTCGGCTAGCCCCGGCGCCATCACCGTTGGCATAGCGCACATTCAGGGTATAAGTGCCCGCTTCTTCGACGGCTACCTCAAAGAAGGCCGCATCACCGGCTTCGTTGCCCATATCGAGGTAGCCGCTGCCGGTAAAACCATCCCATAGGCCGTCCGGGCCAGCGGCTGCATTGGTTTCGGGATTGCTAGCGTCGCGAACCACTGTATCAGGGGTAGGCTCATCATCGTCGATGGTGAGCGCTTCACCCTGAATCTCAAACAGGAAGGGCTCGGTGGGTGTTTCACCGCCGTCGTCCTGCTGGTAGTTGAAGATAATCTGATCGATATTGGGGCCGTTATTGACACCGCCATCGGCCACTGCCGGTATGGCAAATGAGACGCTGTTGGGGCCAGCTTGAAGCTCCATCTCCACTTCAAGCTCTAGCCAGCTATCCCATGGGTCGTTGACGCCATCATTGACTGCCGGCGGGAAAGCCGCTTGGGGAACAGGCGTTCCATTGATCATTAGGTCAAGGGGGCGGGGCCCTGCGCTACCGTTGGCGTAACGAATTACCGCGGTGTAGGTGCCAGCTACCTCGGTTTCAACGTTGAAGATAACTTCGTCGCCGGGGTTTGTGCCAAAGTCCATATAGGCACCACCGACGGCTCCTTCACGGTAATTAGTGAAGGCATCGGGATTATTAGGATCTACCACTCGCGTGAAATCGGCATTGGAGGGTAGGCCACTATCATTGACGGTGACCAGAGCAGCATCCTCTGCCTGGATAACGATGGGCGCGACAGTGTCTGGAACGGCATCATCCTCGCTTACGCTACCGCTGGCCGTCGCGGCGGCGCTGTCGATGGCGAAGCTGTCACCGGTGGCGCCGATAAGCGCGACCGTGACGTTTTCGCTACCGTTATCTTCGTCGTCGTTGGCGACATCAACCGCTAGGGTGGCGGCACCGTCGATAAAGGTGACCGTGCGGGTATCGGCAACGCCATCAATTTCCAGGGCAAGCTCCACGTCACCGCTAAAAGCGTTTGAGGCGCTCAATGCAAAGCTCAGCGTAGTGACGCCCTCATCGCCACTCTCTACCACCGGATCGGCATCGGCGATGCCCAGCAGGATAGTCGGCTCCGGCTCGCCGCTGTCCGTGGGCACAAACTCGATATAGTCGATGCGTGCGTACTCCAGCGCCGTCGAGCTGGCGCTGAGCGATAGGGTAGCGTCATCGCCCACGGTCACGTCGGCAAAGGTGGCAGTGCGAAAGTTTTGCGGCTGAACACCGTTGCCGCTGTCAGCGTCGTCATCGAATGTCCAGCTGCCGCTGAAGCTCTCGCCGTCGGCGTTACCGATACTTAGTTGGGCAGTGCTTTCACCGTCGCTCTCGTCGACATAGCCGACGATGACGGTATAGGTACCGGCGGCCACCTTGCCCTCCAGGGCGTAGCTGGCGGTACCTTCGCTGTTTCCGGGCAGACGAATAGCTTGGCCGCCATCGGCGGCGGCGATGTTTTCGATGGTGAAGGTGGTGGCAGTGTCGAACGCTTCGGCCTGTAGGCGAATTGATTCTACGGGGGGCTCTACTTCGTCATCTTCGCTTACGCTACCGCTGGCCGTCGCGGCGGCGCTGTCGATGGCGAAGGTGTCACCGGTGGCGCCGATAAGGGCAACCGTGACGGTTTCGCTACCGTTATCTTCGTCGTCGTTGGCGACATCAACGGCTAGGGTGGCGGCACCGTCGATAAAGCTGACCGTGCGGGTGTCGGCAATACCATCAATTTCCAGGGCTAGCTCCACGTCGCCGCTAAAAGCGTTTGAGGCGCTCAACGCAAAGCTCAGCGTGGTGACGCCTTCATCGCCACTCTCCACCACCGGATCGGCATCGGCGATGCCCAGCAGGATAGTCGGCTCCGGGTCTACACTGCCCGTGGGCACAAACTCGATATAGTCGATGCGCGCGTACTCCAACGCCGTCGAGCTGGCGCTGAGCGATAGGGTAGCGTCATCGCCCACGGTCACGTCGGCAAAGGTGGCAGTGCGAAAGTTTTGCGGCTGAACACCGTTGCCGCTGTCAGCGTCGTCATCGAAGATCCAATTGCCGCTGAAGCTCTCGCCGGTGGCGTTACCGATACTCAGCTGGGCACTACTTTCACCGTCGCTCTCGTCGACATAGCCGACGATGACGGTATAGGTACCGGCGGCCACCTTGCCCTCCAGGGCGTAGCTGGCGGTGCCTTCGCTGTTTCCGGGCAGGCGAATGGCCTGGCCGCCATCGGCGGCGGCGATGTTCTCGATGGTAAAGGTCGTGGCAGTGTCGAACGCTTCCGCCTGGAGGCGGATGGGATCGGCAGGCACTACCGCTTCGTCATCTTCACTGACGCTACCGCTGGCCGTCGCGGCGGTACTGTCGATGGCGACGCTGTCATCGGTGGCGCCGATAAGGGCGACCGTGACGGTTTCGCTACCGTTATCTTCGTCGTCGTTGGCGACATCAACCGCTAGGGTGGCGACCCCGTCAGTGAAGGTGACCGTGCGGGTGTCGGCAACGCCATTAATTTCCAGGGTAAGCTCCACGTCACCGCTAAAAGCGTTTGAGGCGCTCAACGCAAAGCTCAGCGTGGTGACGCCTTCATCGCCACTCTCCACCACCTGGTTGGCATCGGCGATGCCCAGCAGGATAGTCGGCTCCGGGTCTACACTGCCCGTGGGCACAAACTCGATATAGTCGATGCGCGCGTACTCCAACGCCGTCGAGCTGGCGCTGAGCGATAGGGTAGCGTCATCGCCCACGGTCACGTCGGCAAAGGTGGCAGTGCGAAAGTTTTGCGGCTGAACACCGTTGCCGCTGTCAGCGTCGTCATCGAAGATCCAATTGCCGCTGAAGCTCTCGCCGGTGGCGTTACCGATACTCAGCTGGGCACTACTTTCACCGTCGCTCTCGTCGACATAGCCGACGATGACGGTATAGGTACCGGCGGCCACCTTGCCCTCCAGGGCGTAGCTGGCGGTGCCTTCGCTGTTTCCGGGCAGGCGAATGGCCTGGCCGCCATCGGCGGCGGCGATGTTCTCGATGGTAAAGGTCGTGGCAGTGTCGAACGCTTCCGCCTGGAGGCGGATGGGATCGGCGGGCTCGGGAGGAGGTGTAACGCTATCTTCAACATCACCAACGGCAATGACGAATGTTTCGCTAACACTCGCACCCGCCGGGTCAGTGGCGGTTATCTCGACGCTGACCGAGGTTGTCGTTTCAAAATCAAGGCTTGTGCCGCTTTTCAAGCGCAATACGCCGCTGACATCTACCTCGAAGCGCTCGTCGCTGACAGTAAAACTATGGGTGTCGTCATCCTGGTCTTCCACAATGAGCTGACCAATAACGGCGCCTTCCTGGTTTTCCAGCACGCTGTTGTTATCTAGCAGCAGGGCGGTGGGTGCGGAAGGCTCTGCCGCCACCAACGCCATCTCAATTTTATCGATATTGGGGCCGTTGGCGCGGCCGCCCAGCCGCAGTAAGTTTTCGCCAGCGGCTAGCGTGAATTCGAGTGTTTCTGTCGTCCAACCTTCCCATTGCGTGGCAGCGGGCGTACTGGTAGTTACGCCGCTGGGCAGATCACCGAGATCATCGGGCATATAAAGGGCGGGCGTTGTTTCTGCAAATGCAAAGGTGCCAATACTCGTTAAGCCGCTGCCTTCGACCAGCGACAAATCAAGCGGCCTGCCGCTGGAGCTGGCATAGGTTACGGTCATGGAATAGGTGCCCGCGACGGGGGCTTGATAAACAAATTCCCCATAAGCATCTACATTGCCAAATGCCCAATCCAGGTAGCTAGCCTCTTCGGCACCTACTCGAAAGGTGTCGTTGAGGCTTACGATATTGGCGGTAGTCACCGGGCGATTGGTATCGATGCCATCTGGGGTTAGGTCGGGTTCTGGTGACAAAAAAAGCTCTTCGCCTTGGATCACCTGACTGCCTAGCGCGGGTTTGCGGATCTCGAGATAATCCACATTGGGGCCGCTGAGGCCATTTGACGTAAAGCTGACGCTGTTTTGCCCCTCTTGAAGCTGCACAATAATGGTGCGTTCAGCGAAGGTAGTGAAGTCACTTGCATTATTGTTGCCTTCGGGGCTGGTACTGCGTAGGTCAAACATGCGATCAACCAACTGATCATTCACTTCTAGACGCAGAGGGCGGTTACGTTCGCTGGCGACAGCATCGTTGTTTCGACTCAAGGCGTAGCTTACCGCCAGTTCATATTCACCCGCCTCCGGGACATCGATATTGAAGGTAAGAGTTTCACCACTCGGGCCGACAAAATCGGCATAGGCATTGCCATCAGCATTAACGGCATTGGGTTCACCGACGGCGGACGTGGTCACGCCACCTGTCATAACAGCATAGTTGCTGTCGCCATCTGTATTGTCGGTATCTTCTGCCTGAATACGGATGGGGATGAAAACAGGGGGCACGGGAAGGCTTTCGGTGACTTCAAAGGTGACCGCCTCACTGCCAGCTTCAATTAAGTTGCCTCCACTGTCGAGTGCGCTAATCAGCAGTTGAACGTCACCATTGGTAAGGTTAGGGAGGTTATCGAAGATAAAAGGTGGAGATGTTTTCGTGAGCGTTAGTGACTCACCCTCGCTATTAATGATGGTTAATTCGATTGATTCCGTAAGAGATAACGAATCAAGGGGGGTATTAATGATAGGAATGATACGGATTGCACTATTTTCTATTTCATCTACTGCCACTGTCTGCGCGCTGTTTAAGCCACGCTGGACTTCACCACTCGCTGCATCGACCCAAGAAATAGAGAACATAAGACACCCCTGTGATGTAATTAGCTAATTGCAGGCAACACCTGGCATATTAGGGTTGTTGATATTGAGAAGGTGCTGAGCATCAGATCCCCATGAGCCGTGTAGTGGCCACCTCGGCTCCATGCTCGTTACAATTTTCTACCTTAGTTAACCTCTCATATCTCACAAGGGTTAAATTTCTAATGTCGTTGTATTGTCTGGTTGGTTTATTAAATATTATTTTTAGAAAGTAGAGGGTTATAGCTCATGTAATATGAGTGTTTGGTAAGTTGTTTAGAAATATGGCTAAAAAAATGATTATCTTATGATGAGGCTTTAGTTTTTTGGAGTTGATGATTGATTACTATTTGAACTCTTTTTACTGCCTATATAGTCAAGAATGCTATTAGAGAGTTATTAGTTTTTTAAGCAATAGACTGTGGTTGATTCCATCTCGTCACCAGTGTTTAAGGCGCTTTACTCTGATAATATCCATTATGCAGCTATTTAAGATTGGTTTTTCACGCGGTTTATTCTGACCGTAATAGCGGCCAAATTCGTCGGTCACGGCGGTGAGGAGGCTTCCTACGGGGGGCGAGAACCAGTAAAGTGTACCGCTCCTGTCGCCGAGCGGCAGCCATGAGCCTTATCTTGTACGACAGTGCCTAGATCTTGGGTGGTTGGCACTAATGTTTGTAAATTGTGCAGAGGATGGTTGTGAAACTTTTGATATTGGATGCCGGCCACTGCTTAAACTTGGCACTGGCTCGGGAAGCAAGCCGTCGCGCCGATACGGAGTTAGTCATTGAACAGGGTACAATCATTACCGCCTCTCGTCTTGAGGCGATAGCCCCCGACGCCGTGATTATTCCACCGTTGGCCCATCCACTGAATATGGCGCCAGCGGATGTGACGGCGCATGCCGATGCGGTAGATATTTGTCTGGATGCCTGCCAGGCGCAAGACGTAGCGTTGATATGGTGTGTCTCCGATCAGCTCTATGAAGATGGTTTGGATGTCCCCATTGATGAGCATGTGGTGCCCGCGCCACGGGATGATAGCTTGCGCCGTCTGGTGCAGACCGGTGATCGCATCCGTGCGGAGTTTCGGCGTCATTTGATTGTGCGCTTAGGCCCGCTGTTTGCGCTGGAAGGAAGCCATGCGTGGCTAAATGACATCATTGGTGATTTGGTACTCGGGAAGGCAGTGCGCGCTGCGGAGGATGTGATTTTTTGCCCGACCTCCGCGGATGCCGTTGCCATGGCGCTGATTGGCATGCTACAGCAGCAGGTCAGCGGTGCTGAGGCTTGGGGGGCTTACCATCTTGCTGGCACCGAGCCGGTCAGCGCCTTTACCTTTACCTCCATGGTGCGTACTCAGCTGTTAACGCACCTTGAGGGGCGCGGTGAGCAGATTACCCTCGGCGAGGTTCAGCCGCTTAAACATCATCATGATGCAAAGCTACGGCGCGTTTTGAACTGCCGGCGTGTGCTGGATGTGTTTGGCGTTCATCAAAAACCGTGGCGGTTAGAGGCTGGGCGTATGTTGGATACGTGGTGTTTAACCCGTGAAAGTAACCGTGTCAGCAATACAGGAGCGTCGGCTTGATAAATGTGGTTCGCAGCTTGGTCTTTTATGCTGGCTACTTTTTGGCCATGCTGATGATCGGCATCCTGTTTCTGCCCATTGCGCCGTTTCTTCCACTGTCTGGCCGCTACCGATTGCTTAATTTGTATAATTACTTTTTGATGGTGTGGTTTCGTATTGCCTGCGGGGTGCGCTACGACATCCAAGGGCGGGAAAACCTGCCCAGTGGCCCGTGTGTGATTCAAGCCAACCACCAGTGTGAGTGGGAAACCGTGTTTCTACAGGTGATGAAGCCACCGGTATGTACCGTGTTAAAGCGCGAATTACTGCGCCTGCCGATCTTTGGCTGGGGGTTGCGTCTGCTTCGCCCGATTAGTCTGGACCGCTCGAAACCAGCACGGGCGATGAAGCAAGTGCTTACTCAAGGCGTCGAGCGTTTGGGAACGGGGCTTTCAGTACTGATTTTTCCTGAAGGGACACGGGTAGATCCAGGCATCCGCAAACGCTATAACAAAAGTGGCAGCGTGGTGGCGTGTCGGGCAGGGGTGCCGGTATTGCCGGTGGCTCATAATGCGGGTGAACGCTGGCCAGGCCGCCACTGGGTTAAGCGGCCAGGCGTCCTGCGTGTGCGCATTGGTAAGCCGATTGAAACAGCCGGGCGTATGCCCGATGAAGTGCTCGCAGACGTCGAGGCGTGGATTGAAGCGCAGTTACAGGAAATTTCAGACGTGCCACGGCCTACCTCTCGGTAACCGTCTTTTGCGTATACGTTACGCCTGTACATAAAAGCCTGAGCATAAAAACGGCGCCCAATGGGCGCCGTTTTTATGCTTATCATGCGAGTAGCCGTACTAGCGTTAGTCGTTGAAACGCTGGAAGACTAAACACGCATTGGTACCGCCAAAGCCGAAGCTATTAGACAAGGCACGTTCTATCGTCACGTCATCGCGGCGTTCGGTGACAATATCAAAGCCGTCGGCCTGCTCATCCAAATCGGTGATATTCGCTGAGGCGGCAACAAAGTTGTGTTGCATCATCAGCAGTGAGTAGATCGCTTCCTGTACACCGGTAGCCCCCAGGGAGTGGCCGGTGAGCGATTTGGTCGAGCTCATGGCGGGTGTTGTATTCCCAAACACTTCGCGTATCGCCTTCAGTTCGGCAACATCGCCGACGGGTGTCGAAGTGCCATGGGTATTGATGTAGTCAATATCACCATCGACCGTTGCCATCGCCTGACGCATGCAACGCGTAGCACCTTCTCCCGAAGGGGCGACCATATCATGGCCGTCAGAAGTCGCGCCGTAACCCACCAGTTCGCCATAGATCTTGGCGCCGCGGGCTTTAGCGTGCTCGAGTTCTTCCAACACCAGCATGCCACCGCCGCCGGCGATAACAAAGCCGTCACGAGCTTTATCGTAAGGGCGTGAGGCCTTTTCAGGGGTATCGTTGTAGTGGGTAGAGAGCGCACCCATGGCATCAAACAAACAGGAGAGGGTCCAGTGCTCCTCTTCTCCGCCACCGGCAAATACCACATCCTGCTTGTTAAGCTGAATTTGTTCCATCGCGCTGCCAATACAGTGTGCGGAGGTCGCGCAGGCAGAAGAGATGGAGTAATTGACGCCTTTGATTTTAAACGGCGTTGCCAAGCACGCTGACACAGTGCTACCCATTGTCCGAGTGACGCGATAAGGACCAACGCGGCGCAGACCTTTTTCGCGCAGTATGTCGGCTGCTTCAACCTGATTAGCGCTTGAAGCACCGCCAGAGCCCGCAATAAGCCCCGTACGCTCGTTGGAGACCTGCGCTTCGCTTAGCCCAGCGTCTTCGATGGCTTGGGCCATAGAAACGTAAGCATAGGCCGCCGCGTCGCCCATAAAGCGGAGCAGTTTGCGGTCAATGAGTGCTTCAAGATCGATATCGACGCTGCCTGCCACATGGCTACGGAAGCCACGCTCGGCATACTCTTCCTTAAAACGAATACCGCTACGCCCAGTTTTGAGCGCGTCCAGGACCTGTCGTTGGTCGTTGCCAAGGCACGATACGATGCCAAGGCCGGTGACTACCACTCGTCGCATGGGAGCCTCCTGTTCAGAAATTCGCAGTGGAGGTAAATAGGCCAACGCGCAGATCATTAGCCTGATAAATGTCGCGTCCGTCGACGGTTACGGTGCCGTCGGCGATACCCAAGATAAGACGTCGGGTAATAATACGCTTAATATTAATGCTATAGGTCACTTTTTGTGCATCCGGCAGGATCTGTCCGCTGAATTTAACTTCGCCGCAGCCAAGCGCACGTCCGCGACCAGGGTGGCCTAGCCAGCCCAGGTAAAACCCGACTAGCTGCCACATGGCGTCTAACCCTAAACAGCCAGGCATAACGGGATCCCCAGGGAAGTGGCAGTCAAAGAACCACAAGTCAGGCGTGATATCCAGCTCGGCGATCAGCTCGCCCTTGCCATGCTCACCGCCCTCTTCGTGAATGTGCTTGATGCGATCAAGCATCAGCATGTTAGGAGCCGGGAGCTGTGCATTTCCGGGGCCGAATAGCTCGCCGCGGGAGCAGGCCAGCAGTTCTTCGCGATCAAAGGAATGTTGCTTGGTCACTGAATCGTTCCGAATATCAAATTGGTTGTGTGGCTAGTCTACTTCCCGAAACCGCTGAATGCACGTAACAGGCTATTTATCGTCCATCACTAGAGATTTTAGCGGGTTGGCCGATAGCACTAAAAGTGAGCGGCTTGGCTCATTAATAACCGATTATGCACAATAAGTGTTCCATTGCCGTAATATAGAGTATCCAAGTGACTTATTAGGCGGCATGATCAGCATGGCACCTAACGCTAATTTTTATCTGAGTTAATTTGTATAGGGTATAGCGAATCGCCATGTGGCTTCCTGTTTCACTCAATCGTCCGTTAGTTTGGGTCGCACTGACGGCGCTTCCCGCCTGTGTTTGGATACCTGATGCGATGCTACGTCTGGTGGCAGCATCGCTGGTCGCGCTTGGGCTGTGGGACGCCTGGAAACAAGTGCGTCAACAGCAGCTACGTCTGCGACTGTCGCAAGATACGTTAAGACTTGCCAGCGATGCCATGGTGATTAGCGATGCGCAAAATCGCGTGATGGTGGTTAACCCAGCATTTACCGAAATTACCGGCTATGCCAGCCAAGAGATTCAAGGGCTGAAGCTGGAGACACTGGCAGCCCCGCGCCATGACAAAGCCTTTTATCAAACGTTTTGGAGTACGCTAAAAAGCACCGGCCGCTGGGAAGGTGAAATGTGGAGCCGCCGTAAACACGGCGACGAGTACCCCGAGTGGCTAAAAGTCCGTGCCGTGACCGACAAACGCGGCAACATTACCCATTTTATTAATTTGTTTGCCGATATTTCGGCACAAAAAGCTCGTGAGCGCGATTTACGCCGTATCGGCTATGAGGACCCTCTCACTGGGCTGCCTAACCGTCGCCGTCTCCATGATCTGCTTGCCTCTCGGCTGCGCCATTTACGCGCAGGTGAGAGCCTGGATATGGCGCTGGTGGATATAGATGGTTTGAAATCAGTCAACGATAGCCTGGGGGTTGAGCAGGGTGATCGGCTGTTAGCACGTTTTGCCCAGCGGCTAACAGGCTATGTAGCAGGGAGCGTGGTAGGGCGCCTGGGCGGCGATGAGTTTATGGTAATCCGTACCACCACTTTTGACGATCACGACCAGTGGGTAGCCACCCTGCGTGAGCATATGAGTCGGCCCTTTGAAATTAACGACCACTCGCTGCGCTTAGGGCTCACGATTGGCAGCTGTCGCGTGCCTGAAGATGGTAACGACTCCGGCGTACTCTTCCAGCGCTTAGAGTCGGCGCTTTATAGCGCCAAACGGCTAGGACGTAACTTAAGTCAGCGCTTTCGCCCGGCGCTGGATAAGCAGGATAATCCTCAACTGGCGCTGGTCAGTGACCTGCGCGCCGCGCTTATTTCCGGTGACCAGTTGGAACTGCATTATCAAACCCAGCATGACCCTGCCAGCGGCGAGCTGGTGGGCATGGAGGCGTTACTGCGTTGGCGCCATCCCAAGGATGGCATGATTTCCCCAGGCGACTTTATTCCGTTGGCCGAGAGGCATGGTTTAATGAGTCAACTGGGCGCCTGGGTGATCGAAAAAGCCTGTGCCCAGCAGGCCCATTGGCGTAATAGTGCTATGCCCAAGCTAACAATTTGGGTCAATATTTCGGCACTGCAGCTGTTTCAAGGTGACCTGGAGAGCCAACTGACGACCTGCCTAAAGCGTTACCAACTGAAGTCTTCGCAAATTGGCTTAGAGCTGACGGAGTCGGTGCTACTCGACGAGCGTGCGGGGGATATGGGGCCACGCTTGCAGGCGCTACGGGATCAAGGCTTTGCGATTGCCATCGACGACTTTGGTACGGGCTATTCGTCGCTTGGCTATTTGAAGCGCTTGCCGGTGGACAAAATTAAACTCGATCGGGCCTTCATTAAAGAGCTGCCGCACGATCAGGCGGACGCCTCGATTGTTAAGGCGGTGCTAGCGATGGCGGAAGGCATGGGGCTAGGAGTGATTGCCGAAGGTGTTGAAACCAAAGAGCAGTGTCAGTTCTTGGTTAATGCCGGGTGCACGTCCGTACAGGGGTTCTACTTTGCTCGGCCGCTTGCCGCCGCTGAGTTGGAAAAACGTCTGGTGCCTGCACCAGTCACCGTCCCCTCTGCCTCATAGGCTTAAAATAGCTAATACCCACACAAAGCAACGCCCAAACGAGCGCCTGAGCGGGCAGTAACCAAGCCGACAGGGTCACCTCTGCCAGTAGTGCGCCGCCATAATAAGAGAGTGGGCCACTAATGGCACCACATAGCGCGGCTAGCAGCGGGTAGCGCCACAGCCAGGCCAGTGAGTGATAGACCAGGGTGGCAAACAGCGGCCAGAGCATCCATAGCCATAGCGGCAGAAGCCCTAGCACCAGCGTTTGATCGTTAAAATCGAAACCACCTAGTAATTGCAAGCCTCCATCAATCACTAGTCCCAGCAGCGCAAATCCGGCGATAAAGCGCCACTCTCCGGGCCACGCGCAGCGCCATAGATGCCAGGCCAACAGGCTGCCCCCTGCAAAGGCTGCTACCCATGAACCACCGAGTACGCATAGTAGCCAGCCAGCCTCAAAGCGCAGGGCATTCAACACCAGCGTCTGCCACTTGCACGATACCATTTAGAGCGCACCTGTGAGCGGAAGGGGTTTCGCCGCGGGTTTCGCCAGCAGTAGGTGGCAGGTGCCGATGGAGCGCTCGATAAAACCACCCTCGCAGTAGCACAGGTAGTAACGCCACATGCGAATAAAGCGCTCGTCGTAGCCCAGTGTTCTCACCTGCTCCAGGCTGGCTTCGAAGCGGTGGCGCCACTCGCGTAATGTGCGCGCGTAATGCGGGCCAATTTCATCCAGCGCGACGATGTTCAGCGACGTTTTACGCATAACGCTGGTTAACATGGCGTGGTGCGAGGGAAGAAAGCCGCCAGGAAAAATGTAGCGCTTGATAAAGTCCATATCGCGTTTAGCTTCTTCAAAGCGCTGATCGCGGATGGTGATGGCTTGCAGCATGGCCTGCCCATCGTCGGTCAGCAGGCTATCCAGCTTGTTGAGGTAGGTATCGAGGTACTGATGCCCCACCGCTTCAATCATCTCTACCGAAATGAGCCGGTCATAGCGGCCGGTCAATTCCCGGTAATCCTGCTTAAGCAGGGTGATTCTGTCCTCCAGCCCCTCTTCCATGATGCGTTTTGCTGTATGGGCGTGCTGCTCGTCCGAAATGGTGGTTGTGGTGACACGGCAGCCACGGGTTTTGGCTGCATGAATCGCCAGCCCTCCCCAGCCAGTGCCAATCTCTAGCAGGTGATGCTCGGGCTGCACATCGAGCTTTTCCAGCATCAAGTCGAGCTTGTAGGTAGAGGCCTCTTCCAAGCTGGCTTCGGGATAGGGAAACACGGCGCTTGAATACATCCAGTGGTGGCGATCTAAAAACGTCGAAAACAGATCGTTGCCAATATCGTAGTGGGCGGCAATATTGCGTTTCGAGCCAGTTAGGCTGTTGCGCTGAAAGCGGTAGGCGGCACCCAGCAGCCAGCGGGCAATGCGAGCGCTGCCGTTCTCCATTTTCCCATTCACATGCTCAAGGTTGGCAGCGAACAGCCGTACCAGGGTGACCAGATCGTCGGCGTCCCAATCGCCGTCCATGTACGATTCTGCAGCCCCCACTGTACCGCCAAAGGCAAGGCGCTTCCAGGCACGGGAGTGGCGAATCACCACGGTCACTTGCAACGGGCCTTGTTGACCTAAGTGATGACACTGATCGCCTTCAATCAGGGTGATACGACCGCCGCGAAAGGTGTCCAGTTGGGCCATTAGGCGTGGCTTTAGCCACTTGGTTAAGCGGCTTTCGGCAACCGGTTGAAGGTTAGGGGGCGTGGAACGCAGGGTCGTCACTTTGAAGTCTCCTTGCGCTTGGGGTGGTTATAAACGGGGACGCGCTTCAGCCACAGGCGAAGTGCTTCAAAATGAATACCCGCAATGGTTTTCAGGCTCATCCATGGCTGGCGAGCCAAGGCTTTTAGCAACGTGCCGCGGGTGGCGGGTGAGGCGTCAAGGGTCAACGTGGCATCAAAATGGCACTGCTGATCCTGCCAATTTTCCATATGCAGAAAGAGCTTTTCGCCGGGTGCATTAAACTTCCAACGGTAAGTCATCTCCATGGGGTTAAACGGCGAGACGTGGAGGTCTTTATCGAAATGCGCTTGGTGACTATGGCGTGAGGGATCCACCGCGCTGGCGTAGCGGGTGCGTTCCCGCCAGGGCATGTTGGTGACCTCACTCAATACGGCTGTCAGTCGCCCCAGATGGTCGTAGGCGTAGTAGACGGAAATAGGATTAAACATGCAGCCTAATGTACGCAGCTGGGTAAGCACGCAGATACGGCCATTAGGTGCACTTCCCAACTGCCGAATTAGCTCTTCGCGAACGGCGGTTTTTAGCGGGCGGTCAACCGGGCCCAGATAGTCTTCGCGGCGAAAGCGTGCCAGCGCAGGGCGACGGGTACTAAAGCCGGGCACTTTGTCGAACAGCTCGGGCAGCTCGTCCAGATCCAGCCAGGCCATCCATAGCTGGTAACTAAAGGCGTGGGATTTGGGCGTAAAGCGCCGGTGGCGTAGGGTGCCACGATAAATACGCGAGCGTGGCTGGGTGGTTATCCCAGCTGTCATTTCAGTCAGCATGCTAGCCATCAACTCAGCCCCTCGACACCTTGCGGCGTTAGCAGCTCATGGGCAGGCAGCGCGGAAGGTGGCGCAGGCGGCGGGGCGGCTTCATCACAGCCTAACGCTTGCGCCACCCGCAGTGCGCTCCACACGCCGTCTTCGTGGAAGCCGTTACGCCAGTAAGCACCGCAAAAGTGGGTGCGATGGGCCGTAGACGAAATGTCGGCGTGTCGTGCCTGAGCCGCCTGGCCAGCCAGGGTGAACTGGGGGTGTGCGTAAGTGTAGCGGCCCAGCACCTTGTTTGGATCAATGCTGGCGCTGTCGTTCAGGGTCACGCAAAAAGTGGTGTCGCTCTCTATCCGTTGAAGGATATTCATAGCGTAAGTGACCGATACCCGTGCTTCGCTATCGCGCTGATCCAGGCGGTAATTCCAGCTTGCCCAGGCGCGCTTGCGCCGCGGCAGCAGGGCGGTGTCGGTATGTAGCACCACTTCGTTATCCTGGTACGGCATGGCGCCGAGGATCGCTTTCTCGTCGCCGCTGGCGTCGCCCAGCATGGCCAGGGCCTGGTCGGCGTGGCAGGCGAGCACTACTTGGTCAAAGCGCTGGGTTCCGGAGGGCGTGGTGATACTAACGCCGGTACTGTTGCGGGTAATTCGGGTGACCGGTGTATTGAGGTGAATACGCGATGCATAGGGCGCCGTCAGACCGGGGATATAGCTTTTCGAACCGCCCACCAGGGTGTACCACTGGGGGCGATGGTTGACCGATAGCAGGCCGTGATTGCGAAAAAAACGCACAAAAAACGCCAGCGGGAAAGCGCGTAAATCACTGATGCTGGCCGACCAGATGGCAGCCCCCATGGGCAGTAAGTAGCGCTGCTGAAAATCGCGGTTGTAGTGGTTGCGATCCAGGTATTCACCCAGGGTTATATGTTCGGGAAGCTGTTGGCTCTCCAGCGCGTTGGTGGCCTGCTTGTTAAAGCGCAGAATGTCGCCCAGCAGGCGATAAAAAGAGGGATTAAACAAATTGCGTCGTTGGGCAAACAGCGAGCCCAAGGTATGACCGTTGTACTCAAAATCCCGCGCTGTTTCATGTACCGAGAAACTCATTTCGGTGGCTTGTGAGGCGACGCCCAGGGTGGCCATAAGGCGCTGAAAGTGCGGATAGGTCCAGTCGTTAAAGACAATAAAGCCGGTATCAATAGCGTAGGAGTCTTCCGCAACGTTCACGTCCATGGTGGCGGTGTGCCCTCCCAGGCGTGAATCTGCTTCAAACAGCGTGACGTCATGTTGGGCGGAGAGGTACCAGCCTGCTGCCATGCCGCTAATACCGCTGCCAACAATGGCAATACGTTGTGATGCCCCAGAACTTTGCGATGCCATGGCGCTCATGACGACTCCTTTTGGCTGCGGGTCATGCGCAGGCCAATCTGACGGCGCACAGTGGGGGGCAAAATGCCCAGCAATTTGACCAGATAGGTAAACCGGCGTGGAAAGTGGATATCCAGCCGCCCCTTCACCAGCCCCGCGATAATGGCATCAGCTGCTTGCTCTGCCGTTACCTGCATCGGCATAGGGAAGTCATTACGTTCGGTGAGCGGCGTTTTCACAAAGCCAGGGTGGATCAGGCTGACCTCAATGCCCTCCTGATCAAGGTCTAAGCGCAGCGACTCTAAAAAGTAACTTACCGCGGCTTTAGACGCCCCATAGGCTTCCGCACGAGGTAGCGGTAAATAGGCTGAAGCGCTGGAGGTGGCGGCTAACCGAGCCAGGAGACCCTCTTTGCGCGCCGCGCGCAACAGCGGCAGTGCGGCTTCGACGCCGTACAAAGTGCCGAATAGATTGGGCTTCAAAACCCGCTCGACTAAGTCCATATCGAACTGCTGAGCATTCAGATATTCGCAGGTGCCGGCATTAAAGAGCGCCAAATTTAACGCCCCGAGCTGCTCGCGGATGTCGTTACCCGCCTTGAGCACTGCTTGACGGTCGCTGATATCCAGCGGGAGAGGGTGGGCATTGGGGTGGCCCCGGCACAGAGCTTCGAGTGCTTCGTCACTGCGCGCGCTAAGCACTACCTGGTGGCCTTGGGCGATGAGCTTACGCGCAAGCGCTTCACCAATGCCGGAGGTGGCACCGGTTAACCAAATGCGTTGGGGCGTTTTCCATGTGCTCATTAAGCCTCCTCGGGTGCCCTGCGGTGATGTTATCGCTTAGGCAAGGCGTTTTTTTAACCAGCGAATGGCGCTTCCCATCAGCGGTAAATGTTCGTAAAGCATGGCGCCCGCATCAAAATAATCGCGATGACGCTCCACGCGCCCATCGGCGGCAAAGGTAAGTGCGCTACAGCCTTCCACATTGACAGGCTGGCCACCTGCCAATCGGGGATGAATAAACGTCATGCTCCAGGTGACAAATGCTTGCTGACCCTGTAACTGTCGAGTGTGGTAAGTGAAGTGGCACTGCTCGACATTTTCATACATGGTTGAAAAATAAAGCGCTAACGCGTCGCGACCTTCAATATGGTGCAGCGGGTCACTAAAAATTATATTTTCAGTATATACCTCGTATAGCTTTTCTGTACAGGTATTGTCTAGTTTATTAAAAAAGGCGCAGAAGGCCTCTAATACCGCAGGCTCAGCCATCACGGTCTCCCTAGTAGTTGCTACAACAGATTTATTTAGAGAGCGATTTAAATGCCTCTAAGGCGCGCTGACGTGCTGCCTTGTGATCGACAATAGGCGCTGGATAATCGACGTCGCTAAGCAGATCATGAGGTGGCGCGTGGCGCGCTTTGGCGGGTAGTTTGGCAAGCTCAGGCAGCCAGTGGGCAATAAACTCACCGTCCGCATCAAAACGGGTGGATTGGGTGGTGGGATTGAAAATACGGAAGTAGGGCGCAGCATCAGTACCCGTAGAGGCCGCCCATTGCCAGCCGCCGTTATTGGCGCAGAATTCACCGTCAATCAAGTGGCGCATAAAAAAGGCTTCACCGCGTCGCCAATCAATCAGTAGATGTTTGCTTAAAAACATCGCCGTGATCATGCGCAGTCGGTTATGCATCCAGCCGGTGTTCACTAATTGGCGCATGGCGGCATCAACAATGGGATATCCCGTACGCCCCTCGCACCAAGCCTGAAAGCCTTCGTCATCGTCACGCCAAGCTAGTTGCTTGGTATGCTCCTGAAAGGGCTGGTAGCGGCACACCTGTGGAAAACCCACCGCTACGTGCTGATAAAATTCTCGCCAGACCAGCTCGTTGACCCAGGTAGTAAGGCCGATATCGCCATCGGCTAAGTGACCGCCGTTTTCGCTCATCACCGCTTGTAAACATTGGCGATGGGAGATCATGCCTAGCGCTAGATAGGGCGACAGTTCACTGGTGCCGCGCACCTTCGGTAGGTCGCGCTGGGCATTATAGTGACGACCACGAAAGCGTAGGAAGCGCGCTAAGTTATCCGCCGCGGCATTTTCACCGGCTGGCCACAGCTGCCCATCGATAGGGGAGCTATCAAGCTTGGGAAGTTCAGGCAGCAGGTCGCTTTGAATATCCAGCGCCGCTTGTACCTGTGGCGTCGCGCGCAGCGCCAACTGATCAGCGCTGACCTGCTTGTGCCACGCCTTGGAGAACGGTGTAAATACCCCGTAGTAGTCGCCCTTCCCGGTTAGCAGGCTGCCGGGGGCAAACGCTATGGCATCGTGGTAGCCATGTGCGGTAATCCCGGCCTGTTTGAAGGCGTCTTGCACAGCCTGGTCGCGGTGGCGCTCATTGAGCGCGTACTCGTGATTGAAGTGCAACTGCTCAACATCATATTCGCGAGCGATCTCAAGCAGCACCTCGGGTGCCTGGTCATAACGTTCAATATCGCGATGCAGCAGCGGAATATTCAAACCGTTAAGCGCCGTTTTGACGCTAGCGACGCCGCGCGCCCAAAAATCCAGCTTATTAGCGCCGTGGCCATGCGCTTGCCACTGAGGAATGCTGCGCAAAAACACCGCTATCACAGGGCCCTTAACCGCGGCGGCGGCGAGGGCACTGTTGTCGTCAATACGCAGGTCGCTGCGCAGCCATATCAACTGATGCTTTATAGGCTTTCCGGTCATAGGGGCCTCCTGCGACACAAAAAAATGGCCGGTCGCCACGAAGGCGAACGGCCAGAATGAAGGCGCGCTGGTTAGAGTACGCCAGACTCGCGTAACAGTGGGCGCAACCGGGCAATCGCCTGAGGCAGGTCATCGCCCAGCATGTGTACTGGCCCATCGCGCAAATCGTTTTCGCGCAGACGAGCCACTTCGCCGCATACGCCGATGGGTACGTTAAGCGTCTCAGCCGCTTTAGGCAGCGCCTGGCTGATATAGCTATCGCTCTCCCGCTGACCGCTAGAGAGCAGCACCATGGACGAGTGCAGCCGCGCCACTGCCTGGGGAAGATCCTCAAGCGGCAGCGAGTGGTCAAGCATCTGCACCCGGTAGCCCTGCTCGCTGGCCATTAGCGCCGACATCAGTACCCACAGCGGGCCGGGGTCGTCGGGCATGGCGTTGAGTAGAATCAGCGGGCCACGGGTAGCCTGATTGGCATAGTGCAAGCGGATGCCCACCTGGCTGCGCAGAAAGGCTTCCAACGTGCGGCGAACAAGCTGGTCTGCCTGAATGGCCCACTTGGCTTCTAAGGTCAAAATAACTGGCTGCCAGAGTTCATTAATGGCCACGCTCAGTGGGTAGAGCGCCAAACTCTGATGATAAAACGCCTCCAGCTTGGCGAGATCCAACGCTTCGATAATAGCTTGCAACTGCTGGCGCTGGCTCGCCCAGTCTCCGGCATCAGGTGACGGGGCTTCAATTGTTTCTGGCTGGTCAAGCAAGTCGGCGACTTGACTGACCGGCACACCACGATTGAGCCACTGCAGGATGCGTTCGATGCGGGTGATGTCGTCCTGAGCGTAAAGACGATGACCTTTCGGAGTGCGCTGGGGGCGAATTAGCCCGTAACGTCGTTCCCAGGCGCGAAGCGTGACCGAATTCACCCCAGTTAAGCGAGAAACCTCGCGTATCGGATAGAGTGGCGTATCGGGGGGGTGGGTCGCCTTAAGACTCATGGGCGCCAGTACCTCTTCGTTGACTGCAGCGCGGCGCTGCAGGGGCTTGTTATTGTTCGCCGCGGCGAAGGTGATTCATGTTCCATTTAAAGGTTGCCTGATTTAAAAACTAAACATTAGCACGATACTGTATGCCCATTTGTACAACTTGTCGCTACCCGGTACAACCTTTATAAGAATCCTTCTTAATCATTTAAGCTCGCTCTTTATTGAACCGACCGGCCTATTAGCGCCTTTCCTAAACGGTGGCCGGATAGCCAAGCATCCTCAACGCGGCCGTCGCGGAAGCTGTCGCCGCACAGAGCCAGGCCACTTGCATTGTATAAGAAATCATGTGCGCAAGTAGTTGATGGCTGCGCATAGCGCCAGCGATAAGCAGCGCTTTTGATCATCATTGTGCGCCTGCCGGCCGCGTGAACTAGCCTGATAGGTAAGTGTCGGCTAGGCGGCTATGCAGGATTTCAACGATGCCACCAACAGGAGCAAAACCCCATGCGTGTATTAATCACCGGAGGCAGCGGCTTTGTCGGCCAGCGACTATGCCGGCAGTTAGTTGAACAGGGTCACGAGGTGCAGGTGGTCTCCCGCTCGCCTCACCAAGTGCGGGATCGTTTGCCGAACAATTGTGACATTCGCGATAGCGCCCAGGCGTTTATTGAATCGCCGCCGGACGCCTTGGTTAACCTGGCCGGTGAGCCGATTGCCGCCAAGCGCTGGAGCGATGAGCAGAAAGCCAAGCTGATTAACTCCCGGGTGGCGGCGACCGAGCAGTTGGTGGCGCTTTGCGAGCAGCTCAAAGCTAACGGCCAGCCGCTGCCCAAGGTGATGGTATCGGGTTCAGCGATGGGCTACTACGGCGATCAGGGCAAGCGCGTGGTGACTGAGAAGACCATGCCTAACGATGAGTTTGCCCATCGGCTGTGCAAACAGTGGGAGGCAGCCGCTAAGCCTATTGAGGCCATGGGCGTGCGGCTGGCGATTGTGCGCATTGGCCTAGTGCTAGAGGCGGGTGGAGGCAGCCTGGAGAAGATGCTGCCGCCGTTTAAGTGGGGGGTGGGTGGCCGCTTTGGCAGCGGCGAGCAGTTTATGCCGTGGATCCACCGCGACGATTTAGTCGCGGCGATCCTGTTTCTCATCAATCAAGAGGGCTTGAGCGGTGCCTTCAATGGCTGTGCCCCGCATCCAGTGACTAATGCCACCTTCACTAAAACCCTGGCCAGTCACCTCAATCGCCCGGCCATTTTCCCAGTACCCGCTTTTGTATTAAAAGCGGGCTTTGGAGAAATGTCGCGGTTACTGCTGACCGGAGCAGATATGCGCCCCGTGCGCCTGGAAGAGGCAGGGTTTAGCTTCCAATACCCCACCCTGGACAAGGCGCTTGAGGCGATCCTTTAGCGGTCGGCATCAACGGTGATAATCACCCGTACTGAGTCCAGCCGCAGGCGGGTGTTTTCAATGGCTTCGCTAAGTGCCTTGCGCTCATCTTTTAGCGCGTCGATTTCCGCACTGCGCACCGCCGGGTTGTGCTCAGCCAGGGCGGTTAAGCGGGCAATCTCGGCGTCCAACTGAGTGCGCATACGCGCTTCGGCGTTCTCGACGATGCTGGGCAACTGGCGCTCGGCTTCGCCTTCACCCTGCGTTAGCAGTTCACGCAGCTGGTCGTGACGGCTCTTGATCAAATCCCGCGCCAGCGACTTGTTGACCTTCTGCAGGTTTTTGCCCAAGCCGGTGAAGGAGATCTTGCTGGTCAGGTTGGCGCCCGATTCATCCAGCAGCAAACGCACCGCGGTGGGTGGCAGGAAGCGGTTAAGGTGCAGCTTCTTGGGTGCCGGGCAGTGAGTGCGAAACACCAGCTCGGCCATCAAGCGGCCGCTGGGAATGGCGTCGTGGCGCAGCAGAGCCAGCGCCGAGTTGCCCATGGTGCCATCCAGCACCCGACCCATCATTTCACGCAGCAGTGGGTGTTCCCAGGAGAGCCGCTGCACATCGTCACGGGCCAGCGCCTGGGAGCGGCTGTAGGTGGCGGTAAAGCCCTCTTCACCTTTAACCAGGCCCGGCAGGCCATCCAGCATATGTTGGCTGGGCTGCAGGTGCATTAAGCCCTTGCCGATCTCCTGGCTATCCACGCCGAAAATATCCAACGCTCGCTCAAGATAGCGCGGCAGGGCGGCGTCATCGTCAAGCTCGCGCACCGCGTCGATCACCTGCTGAGCGCGGGCGGGGCGGCAGGCGTTGAGCTCCAGCAGTCGGTTGCGGCCCGCATCGTGCTCCGCCAGCTTGGCGCTAAACATCGTGCGGGTTTCGGCGATGATCTCGTCAAGTGCCTCATCATCCAGCAAGGCATCAGCCAGGGCGTCACCAAAGGCATCAAACAGCTCGTTGCCGACCCCATGGGGGGCACTGAACGCATCCATACCTTCGTGGTACCAACGCAGCAGACGCTCGCCGGGGCTGCCCTCAAAAGTAGGAATATGCAGCTCAATAGCGTGGCGTTGACCGATGCGATCCAGGCGGCCAATGCGCTGTTCGAGCTGATCTGGGTGCTGGGGCATATCGAACATGACTAGGTGGCGGCAGAACTGGAAGTTGCGCCCCTCCGAGCCAATTTCCGAGCAGACCAGCACCTGTACGCCCTCATCCTCATCGGCAAACGCCGCCGCCGCGCGGTCACGCTCGATCAGGGAGAGGTCTTCGTGGAACACCGGAGCGTGGTAGCCGCCCAGCACCCGTAGCCCTTCAGCAAGGCCTTCAGCGGTTTCCCGGTGGTGGGCAATGACCAGGACTTTTTCGTTGGCGAAGCCGCTCTCACTGTCGTCGCTAAGCTTTTCCAGTAGCCAGTTAACCCGCGGGTCGATGTGCCACCAGTCTTCGCCATTGAGGGGATCATTGCTGAGCTCGCGGTAGGCCGCGTCGGGGTAGATCAGCACGTCGGGGTGATCCATGCCGGTCTCGATCAACAGCTCGTCGAGGTAGTCGTCGTCGCGCTCTAAGCGGCGCACCACGCGACGGTAGGCCGAAGGCAGCGCTAACGGTGCCAGGTTTAAGCGCCGCTCCGGGAAGCCTCCTACGTGACGGCGGCTGTTGCGGAACATCACTCGACCGGTACCGTGGCGATCCAGCAGCGCTTCGCTCAGCTGGTCGCGAGCGGTGTCCTGCTGCGCTTTGCTTGCCTCCGGGTTGCACAGGATGGCCAGCAGCGCCTGGCTGTCGCGGTCATCGGCTACCGCAGAGACGTCGGTACGGGCGCTAGGGTCGTCAGGCAGTGCCTCCAAGGCGTCGATGGCGCGGGCCACTTCGGTGTAGTGGCTCTCTTCGGCTTTGAAGCGCTCAAGATCGTGGTAGCGCTCGCTATCCAGCAACCGCAGGCGGGCAAAGTGGCTCTTGATACCCATCTGTTCGGGGGTCGCGGTGAGCAGCAGCAGGCCGGGAATCACCGCCGAAAGCTGTTCGACGCACCGATAGCCGGGGCCGCTGCCTTCTTCACTCCAGTCGAGGTGGTGCGCTTCGTCAACAATCAGCAGGTCGAACTGGCTGGCCAGTGCCTGCTCTTGACGCTGAGGGTTGGCAAATAGCCAGCCCTGGCTCGCTAGCACCAGCTGGGCGCTCTCAAAGGGGTTGGCGCTGCCGTGGGCCTGGCTCTGGGTTTCATCCAGTAGCGAGACGTTGAGCGAAAAGCGTCGCAGCAGCTCGACCAGCCACTGGTGAGTGAGGCTGTCGGGTACCAGAATCAGCGCCCGCTCAACGCGGCCATTGAGCAGTAGGCGGTGCAGAATCAGGCCAGCTTCAATGGTTTTACCCAGGCCCACTTCGTCCGCCAGCAGTACCCGAGGTGCATGGCGGTTGGCAACTTCATTGGCAATGTAGAGCTGATGGGGTATCAGGTCGATGCGCGGCCCAGAAAAGCCCAGCGCGCTGTGCTGCTCGATACGTTGATAGTGGTGCAGGGTACGAAAGCGCAAATCAAACCAGTCGTTGCGATCGACCTGGCCGGTCAGCAGGCGGTCGCGAGCCTGGTCGAACTGCATGGTATCGGCGAGTTTGGCCTCGGGCAGCTCGCGCAGATTGCCTTCCTTGTCTTCACCGATATAGGTGATCAGGCCGTTGGACTCTTTGCTGTCATCGACAACGATCTGCCAGCCGTCAGCAGAGAGTACGCGGTCGCCGCTGCCGAACATAACGCGGGTCAGCGGGGCTTGGCGGGTGTTGTAGGTACGGGTTTCCTGACTGGCACTGAACAAAATGGTAACGCTACGGGCGTCGCAGTTAAGCACGGTACCGAGCCCAAGCTCGGCTTCGCCGTCGCTAATCCAGCGTTGGCCGGGAGAAAAATCGCTCATGATGCCTCGGGAGAGTCTGCAAAACGGGTCGACTGCCGCCGGTAGTGAGCGCCGGCAGCAACAGGGCGGGGGATTCTAACGCAAAGCAGCGGGGGGATTAAGGTGTATCGGCATCAATCTTGTAACCAGCGATCCAGCTGGGCGCGAGTAAGCTCGCCAACGTGGATATCCAGGGTGTTCCCCTGGCCGTCGAACAGCACTGTGGTGGGCAATCCCGGTGCTTGAAAAAGCGCCATCAGCTGCTGGCTGGGGTCACGCAGGGCGTAGCGAAATTCAAGCTGCTGCTCATCCAGGTAGCGCACCATGGGCAGTAGGTCTTCGCCTTGGTTAGCAACCACCACGCTGACACCATCGCGTTTTGCGGCCTCCTCGAGCAGCGGCATTTCACGCAGGCAGGGAGGGCACCAGGTCGCCCACAGGTTGACGATAATCAGGTCAGCGTTGTCGGTCAGTGAGGGCAGATGCACGTCATTGCCTTCCACATCCTCAAGGGTGATCTCCGGTAGGGCGTCAACCGCAAAGTCATTGCCCAGGGGCGCCAGGGTGACCAGCACCAGCCATAGGCTGGAAGCGGCGATCAGCATGGCCATTGCTCCGCCCATGGCCAGTAACCGAGCCCGCAGCGTCCAGGCCGTCCATACCAAGCCAACCGTCATCCCCCACAGGCCATGGTAGCCGGGTTGCCAGACTTTGAGCGCTTCAAGCGGGGCGGCGCTATAGCTATCCAGGTTGAGCAGGATATGGCCCACTCGAGCGCCCACTAACCAAACAATAATAAGCCCGGTAAACCAGCGCTGCTGAGCCGGGCGAGGCAGCCCTAGCAAGAAGCGCGCGCAGAGCAGTAGCAGCAGCGCGCAGCCAACGGCGTACAGGCGTGGTAGCGAAATCAGTAGCGGGCCGAGAGCAATGGCGTTCATGGATTTCCCGTTCAGGTTTTCAACGTAGGTTTTTAATTTGGGTTCCCAGTTAAGCATGCTGCGAAGCAGGTACACTAGGAGACCATATCATTTGAGCTGAAAATTACGGAGACGTTATGCCCTCACCCGCTTTCGATAAGCTGCGCGCGCTAGCGATCGGATCCCAGGCGATTGGCTTGATCCTGATAATGACTCTGGAAACGGTGATGGGCAATGCGGCTCGCCCCTGGCAGGGTGTGGTGTTGGCCGCCATGCTGGTCACTGCGTTAACGATTGCGCTGGTGCGGCTTTACCGACGCAAACGCCTTCAAAAGCAGCTCGCTGAACGCAGGCGATACCTTGAGGAAGGCGAGGAGCGTTAGAAAGCGTTGCTTGTGTTTTTGCCGTTCCAGTTCCAGATTAATAGCAGCCTTAACGATTGTCCGCTGAGGCACACTAAAAAATTGCACAACTTTTTACGACACTGGGAGCGACAAATAATATGATCAATAAGCGCGCATTAGCCACCGCTGTGGCGGCCTCAACCCTGGCAATGACCGGGTTCGCACAGGCAGAGGTCAAAGTTGGCTTCTTGGGCGGCTTTACCGGGGGAATCGAAAGTTTAACGCCACCCATTTTTGAAGGTGCTCAGCTAGCTGTAGAGCAGATCAATGAGCAGGGCGGCATTCTAGATGGCCAAACGTTGGTGATGCCGTCTGGTGATACCACCTGTTCCGATGCATCGGCTGCCTCTAACGCCGCCGACCGCATGGTGAACTCTGAAAATGTCACCGCGATTGTCGGTGCGCTGTGTACTGGTGCGACCATTGCTGCGGCTAATAACGCCGCCATTCCCGGTGGTGTGTTGATGGTGTCGCCCGCTTCGACTGCCCCTGCGGTATCTGAGCTGGACGATAATGATCTCGTCTTCCGTACCGTGCCGTCGGATGCTTTCCAGGGCGAGATCCTTGCCAAGCTGTTGCTTGAAAAAGGTATCGACGCAGTGGCGGTCACTTATGTCAACAATGATTATGGTCAGGGGCTTTCTGACGCCTTTAGCGCTGCTTTTGAAGCCGGCGGAGGTGAGATTACTGAGAACCTTGCCCACGAAGATAACCGCGCGGATTATCGCTCTGAGCTAGGCTCACTGTCAGTCAGTGGCGTGGATACTCTCGTCGTGCTGGCCTACGCCGACACCTCGGGTCAGACCGTGCTGCGCCAAGCCTATGAAAGCGGTATGTTTACCCAGTACGTAGGTGCTGACGGCATGGTCGGCGATAGCCTTATTGAAGCCATCGGTGCAGACGTGCTGGATGGCATGATCGCCACGCGCCCCGGCAGCCCTGACCTGCCCGGTACCGATATCTTTATCGAAGCCGCCGAAGCTGCTGACTTCGATCCAAGCGCAGTATTTGCCGCCCAGGCCTACGATGCCGCTTTCCTGATCGCGTTGGCGATTGAGCAGAACGGCAGCGCGGAGCGTGAAGGCCTTTCCGAAGCGCTGCGTAGTGTTTCCAGCGCCCCCGGCGAGGTCATTCTGCCCGGCGAGTGGGAAAAAGCGGTTGAGTTGATTGCCGCAGGTACCGATATCAACTACGAAGGCGCCTCTGGCTCGCATGAGTTCGATGACAACGGCGACGTGCCTGGCGTGGTGGTCGAGATGGCTGTGGAAGACGGCACCTTTACCAGCAAAGGTCAGGTTGATCTTTAATTCTCAGCATTAGTGTTAAAAATGCCGGGCTTATTAAGTCGGGCATTTTTTATTTGGCATGGCCCACCTTGTTGTCCTTAATCTTCCCTGCAATTCCACGTGTGATAGGATCAGAATTAAATTCTGAATGTGTGGGGGGATGATTAAACCCATGAGTTATAAACCCCCGTTTACCATCACCGCCGATATTCTCAATCTGGTCGCAGAGATCAGCGAGCAAGTGGGCAGACTGAACGCTAATGCACTGGATGCTTCGCCTCAGTTGCGCAAGCAAAACCGCATTAAAACCATTACCGGAACGTTGGCGATTGAAGGCAATACCCTGACTGAAGAGCAGGTCACCGCGATTGTAGACGGCCAGCGCGTGATGGGGAGTGTGCGCGAGTTGGCTGAGGTCAAAGGGGCGATTCAGGCTTACGATGCCTTACCCAAGCTGCAACCTGATAGCATCAATGACTTACTCACCGCCCATGGCTTGATGATGTCGGATATTCTGGTAAATGCTGGCGAGTTTCGGCATAAAGCGGTGGGCATCCACAAAGGGAATGTAGTACATCATGTTGCGCCACCTGCTCATCAGGTATCGGGGCTAATGGCGGATTTAACCCATTGGCTAAAACAGGCTAAAGACCATCCTTTAATTACCAGCAGTGTATTTCATTACGAGTTTGAATTTATCCATCCTTTTAACGATGGCAATGGTCGCATGGGACGCTTGTGGCAAACGCTGATTTTGTCGCAATGGCATCCGCTGTTTTTATCGTTGCCGCTGGAAAGCGTTATTAAAGACAACCAGCAGCGCTATTACCAAGCGCTTGAACAAGCGGATCAGCAAGCCGAGAGCACGGCCTTTATTCATTTTATGTTATCGGTCATCGCTCAGACACTAGTACAAAACGCCCCTGTAAATGTCCCTGTAAACGCCCCTGTAAATGTCTCTGGGCTAAAAACACCTGAAGCGATCATGGCGTTAATTCAGCACAACCCGGCGATTACTCGCCAGCAAATAGCCGACACCACAGGGAAAGACATACGTACTATTGGCCGTGCGATGGCCAAGTTACAGCAAGCGGGCAGGTTGAAAAGAGTAGGGTCAGATAAGTCGGGCCATTGGGAAATTATCAGTGAGTGAGCCCCACCCCACGCTTTTCGTTATACGAGTATTGATTGTTACCAAAACTTGTCGTACTGAAGGCGCTTGGTGACCTGTTGCTGCCCGAAAGCGCGCCAGATCTGGCGCGCCGGGCTTAGCTCATAGGTCATATCAATTGTCCCATCAACTGTGACTTTTGATTTTCTCGGGTAGTAGCCCTTTGGGCGCGAAGCGCAGCACCATGGTGATCAATAAGCCAATCACCAGCACCCGTGCCTGCAGGGCGCGGCTATCCATATTGCCTGGTGTATCCCAGCCGAAAGCGCCTTCGCCAAAGGCCACCGCTAACTGCATTAAGAACAGCGCCAGGGGCTCGGACATAATCCAGATAATGTACACCGCCACGGCGCCAAAAATGGTGCCCAGGTTATTGCCCGGTCCGCCCAGGATCACCATCACCAACACCAGGAAGGTATGGTTGAGCGGCAGGTAGCCTTGAGGATCAAAGAGGCTGTTGAAGGTGCCCAGTATGCCGCCGCCCAAGCCCATCAGAATGCAGCCCAGCACGAAGATTTCCAGACGCCGTTTGTTGATATCCTTACCCATCGCCGCAGCGGAGACTTCATTGTCGCGAATCGCCCGTATCATACGGCCCCAAGGGGCGTTGTAGGCGCGATTGAGTAAAAAGAAGATTACCGCGATGATCACCGCCGTAAACGAAAGGTAGATCGCTCGTGAGAGCGTAAACCCCAGTTCGGCAGGCCCCGGTGTGGGCCAGGGAAGTGGGGAAACCGTAGCGGTGCCGCGGGTCAGCCAGTCGGAGTTCTTTAGAAACGCCTTGATGATCTCGGCAATGCCGAGGGTGGCTATCGCCAGATAGTCGCTGCGCAAGCCCAAACAGATATGGCCAATAAAGTAGCCGACGCCACCCGCCAGCGCGCCACCGACAATCCAGCCGATCCAGGGCGGTAAGCCCAGCCCACCGACGAAGCCTGCCTGGCTTTCAATCGCATCAGTGACTTCACGCAGCTGGCTAATCACCACGAGGTAAAGCACCACACCCAGCACCACCGCGATAAACGTACGCAGGGGCTTGGGTACGCCCAGTCGATCCAGCTTGCTGGCGCCAACAATCAATACAATAGCGGCTGCGCCATAAAGCAGCACGCGGCCAAATTCGCCGGGTAGCGCCGTGCCCCAGAAGGCATCGTTGACCGGTACACTGAAAAACATCGCACAGAAGCCACCCAGGGCGACAAAGCCCATTACCCCGGCGTTGAACTGACCGGCATAGCCCCACTGGATGGTTAATCCCAGCGCGAGGATGGCGTAGCAGGCAGCTTCTACCAGCATGCGCGTGCTGTAGGCGGCGCCCATGATGGCGTAGACCGCCAAAACCGCTACGAGCAGCACACCAAACAGAATCAGCTCGCGCAGCGGGAAGCGACGGGCAGACGTGGCGTCTTGGGGAGTGTAGGCAGGGTTGCGCGTTTTTTCTGAGTTGCTCATTAGATCACCTTGCCCTTAAAGAGTCCGGTGGGACGCCACACCAAAATGGCTACCAAAATGAAAAACGGCACCACAATTTTGTACTCGGTACCCACAAAGGCCAGATTCGACGGTAGCTCGAGCCAGGCGGGCAGGCTGTCGCGGAAGGGGCGCAGCAGCACGTTCCAGTTGAACACCGCCAGTGTCTCGGCAAAGCCGACCACAAAGCCACCGGCAATGGCGCCGTAAGGGTGACCAACGCCCCCCACAATAGCGGCGGCGAAAATGGGCAGCAGCAGAAAGAAGCTCAAATCGGGTTTGAAGGTAACGTCTAAGGAGAGCAACGTTCCGGCAATAGCCGCCAGCGCTCCGGCAATCATCCAGGTCACTGCCACGATGGTATTGGTATTAATACCCGATGCTTGGGCCAGCTCAGGGTTATCCGACATGGCGCGCATTGCCTTGCCTAACCGCGAACGGTTAAGGAAAAGGTGCAGTGCGACGACCGCAACGATGGTAATCACGAACAGGTAAATCTGCGGCTCGGTAACCACAATCGGAGCCCGGGCACCCTCGAAGGGCAGCGCAATACGGAAGATCTCTTTACGGTCGTCGACATATAAACTCTGCCCGCCGGTGCCCGAAAAGAGACGGATCAAGCCCTGCAGAATCAGCGTGACCCCCAGCGAGCCAATCACCAGCACAATCGGTTTGACACCATGGGCACGTAGCGGTTTATAGAAGGTTTTATCGATCCCCACGGCCAAAGCAGCGGTGAGCAGCATTGCCAGCGGCAGCATTAACACGGCGGTGGGTACACCTAGGCTGGCGCCAGCCGCCGGAAATAGCGTGGTGAGTAACAGCACCATAAAGGCGCCGAAGGTCATCATGTCGGCGTGGGCGAAGTGGGCAAAGCGCATAATGCTGAAAATCAGCGTTACCCCAATGGCCCCAATGGCATAAATAGAGCCGCTGACGCTGCCCGAAATCACCACATTATTGATGAAAAAAACCAGTTCGTTCACGTCTATCTCCCTGGGGCTAGCCGCCCAAAAAGCTTTTGGCGACATCGGGGTCGGCGAGCAGTGCCGCCCCAGTGTCGGTAAAGCGGTTTTGGCCAGCAGCCAGCACAAAGCCCTTATCGGCTATCGCGAGTGCCTGTTTGGCGTTCTGTTCCACCATCAAAATACCCACGCCAGCGGCGTTGATCTGTTTGACGCGGTCGAAAATCTCATTCATATACAGCGGCGACAGCCCTGCGGTGGGTTCGTCCAGCAACAGTAGGCTCGGCTCGGCCATCAGAGCGCGGCCCATGGCGACCATTTGGCGCTGTCCACCGGAAAGCTCACCGGCAGGCTGGCGGCGCTTTTCGTACAGCGGTGGGAAAAACTCATAGATCTGAGCGAGCATGCGCTTGACGTTTTGCGGCTTTAAAAAGGCGCCCATCTCCAGGTTTTCCTGCACCGAAAGGCTGGGGAAAACGTTCTTCTCCTGGGGCACGAAGCCCATGCCGCGCTGCACCAGCTGGTTAGGCGGCAGGTTTTGGATGGGCTGGCCGTTAAGCAGTATCTCGCCCTGATTAACATGCAGCAGGCCAAAGACCGCTTTCAGCATGGTGGATTTACCCGCCCCGTTAGGGCCGACGATAACACCGACCTCATCGGCTTCCAGCGTCATGTTTACCCCGTTAAGGATATTCATGCCGCCATAGCCGCCGTGCACATCCCGTGCGTCGATTAATGGCCTGGTTGTTGATGACATAAGCAAAGTATTCCAGCAAGGTCGCTTGGCAGCGACATCATTATATTAATTGGCTAATGGGAGAAAACGTCACGTTTAAGCGGCATCTGTACCGAAGTAGGCCTCGATGACCTCAGGATTATTCTGGATGTCGTTGATATGCCCCTCCACCATCACACTGCCCTGAGCCAGCACGATAACCGGGTCGCAAAGGCGGGCAATCATCTCCATGTCGTGCTCAATGACCAGAAAGGTGTAACCCATTTCGCGGTTGAGCCGCTCAATATTGCCGATCAAATCACCCAGCAGGGTGCGGTTTACCCCGGCGGCGATCTCATCAAGTAGCACTACCTTGGCGTTGGTCATCATGGTGCGGCCAAGCTCCAGCAGCTTCTTTTGCCCTCCGGACAAATTACCCGCCAGCTCGTTGCGCACATGGTGCAGGCCAACAAAGTCGATGACTTCCAGGGCGCGGCGGCGCACCTCCGCCTCTTCTCGCTGCACTTTGCCGGGCTTTAGCCAGGCACTGAAAAGGTCTTCACCGGCTTGCTTGGGCGGTACCATCATGAGGTTTTCCAGCGCGCTCATCTGGCTGAACTCGTGGGCGATCTGAAAGGTGCGCAATAAGCCGCGATGAAAGCGCTGGTCGGCGCTGAGCGAGGTAATGTCTTCTCCATCAAGCAGCACATGGCCGCTGTCAGGGGTCAGGGCGCCAGCAATGAGATTAAACAGGGTTGATTTACCTGCGCCGTTGGGGCCAATCATCCCGGTAATGGAGCCCTTCTCCACTTGAATGGAGCAGTCATTAATCACCTGTAGGCCGCCGAACGCTTTGTTGACTCGCTGTACTTCAATAAGAGGGGTCATGGTGTCTCCACGCGATACAGGCGGCTAATTAAGCCGCCTGCACACTGTTATTAAGTTATTTGTCGTGGTTTTTTCAGCCACCGCTGGCTGGCTGCAAAGGCACCAATAATGAGCAGCGCGCCGAGGGTGGGGATAAGATAGCCATCCACCTGAGGAATGGTGCGTAAAAACACAAAGGCTACGGCGGCGGGGGCCACAAAGCGCACCAGAAACCGCCAGAATTTAAACCAAGTGACGCTGCTGCCCAGTTCCTTCATCACTTCGCTCTGGGTTAGCGCCCAACCGGCGAATAGGGCTATCAGCAGGCCGCCCACCGGCATAAATATATTGGTGAGTAGCTCGATAAACTCAAACGCACTGCGCCCAAACAGGCTATGGAAAATCGTCCCCTCGGCCCACATATTGAAGCTAACCACCGTCAACAGACCCATTGCCCAGGCGGCAATCACCATAATGGTAACGGCCTGTGGGCGGGTCATGTCGAAACGCTCCACCAGGAACGCCGCGACGGGCTCGATCAACGAAATAGAGGAACTGATAGCTGCGCCGAGAACCAGAATAAAGAACACCCCGCCCACCAAAGCGCCAAACGGCATTTCGGCAAACGCCAGCGGAAGGGTAACAAACATTAGCCCAGGGCCTTGCCCGGTTTCCAGACCGGCGCCAAACACCAGAGCAAAAATGGCCAGGCCCGCCACCATCGCCACGGCGGTATCGACGATGGCAACAGCAAAGGCGGTGCGGGTTAGTGAGACCTCGCTGGGCATGTAGGCGCCGTAAGCCATAATTGCCCCCATCCCCAGGCTAAGGGTGAAGAATGATTGGCCCATGGCCTGCAGCCAGCCTTCAAGGCTGAGGTCGGCGATATTAAAGGTAAACAGGAAGCTGGCAGCGGCACCTATATCGCCATTCACTACGCCGTAGGCCAGCACTACCAATAGAATCACAAACAGCGCGGGCATCATAATGCGCAGGCCTGATTCGATGCCTTTATGAATCCCCATGCCGACAATCAGCGCGGACGCGGCAATGAAAAGGGTGTGATAGAGCGTCATTAGGCCAGGGGCGGCCAGTAGTGCGTCAAAGCCAGTGCTAATGGTCTGAGCGTCGGCACCGACCAGTGAGCCGGTCAGCATCAGCCAAGTGTAGTGAATCGCCCAGCCGGCAATCACCGAATAGAAGCTTAAAATCAAAAACGCCGAGGCAGCGCCCAGCCAGCCGATCGTTTCCCAGGCCCGAGAGGTGCCATGGGTTTTGGTCAGGTGCCGCATACCCATAATCGGGCTCTGGCGGCTGGTGCGACCCAGCATGATCTCGGCAATCAGAATCGGTATGCCAACGGCGAAGATCGTCAGTGCGTAAACCAATATAAAGGCACCGCCACCGTTTTCACCGGTGAGGTAGGGGAAGCGCCATAGATTGCCCAAACCGACGGCGGAACCAACGGCGGCGAGAAGAAAAGTGCCTTTATGCGTCCAGACGTTATGACCGCTCATGGGTAAGAGTGTCCGTGTTTGGGCGTCAGGATGGGGGTAAGTATCCAAACACCTGTATGAATGTAGCGATGTCAGCGTGCCTTGGACGCGCTGAATTTAGCGTCACTGTGCGATAGAACGCGGCACCTTTCCAGCGTATTAGCGTTTAGGCTGCGTTTAGGGAAGTATCTTGGCAGCTATTGAGCGGTCATGAAGTGTGGCAACAAGGCATAAAAAAACCCGCTTTCGCGGGTTTTTGGGTACTGACTGCTTGGAACGGATTACTTCTTGCTGTAACGCTTACGCTCGGTTTCTTTCAGCAGCTTTTTGCGCAGGCGAATGTGCGCCGGCGTGACTTCGACGAGCTCGTCAGAGTCGAGGAACTCGATGGCCTGCTCCAGGGAGAACTTAACCGGCGGGGTTAAGACGATGTTTTCATCGTTACCGGTGGAGCGCATGTTGTCGAGCTTCTTGCCTTTGGTGGGGTTAACCACCATGTCGTTAGCGCGGTTGTTGATACCGATCAGCATGCCTTCGTAAACTTCCGTGGCGTGATCGATAATCAGCTTGCCGCGCTCTTGCAGCGCATACAGCGCATAGGCAAGGGCTTT
The DNA here is from genome assembly GCF_054065485.1 of Vreelandella sp. 2A-K22. Classification (NCBI taxonomy): domain Bacteria; kingdom Pseudomonadati; phylum Pseudomonadota; class Gammaproteobacteria; order Oceanospirillales; family Halomonadaceae; genus Vreelandella; species Vreelandella sp. 2A-K22. The sequence continues at coordinate 107,293 of NZ_JBSUGC010000016.1, forward strand.
ACCGTCGACCATCGAAACCAACACGCCGTTGCGACGCTCGATAGAGGCTTCAGGCTTCAGCGGGCCGTAGTGATCAAAGCGGCTGGTCAGGATGCCGGTGCCCGAAGTCAGGGTCAGAAACTGGCCACGGAAACCGATCAAGCCGCGGGCAGGAATGATGAAGTCCAGGCGAACCCGTCCTTTACCGTCCGGCAGCATGTTGGTCATCTCACCTTTACGGTAGCCCAGCTCTTCCATGATCGAGCCTTGGTGCTGCTCTTCACAGTCGATGATGACCTCTTCGTAGGGCTCCTGCTTCTCACCGTCGATCTCTTTGATGATGACTTCAGGGCGGCCTACGGCCAGCTCAAAGCCTTCACGGCGCATGGTTTCGATCAGCACCGAGAGGTGCAGCTCGCCACGGCCAGAAACCTTGAACTTCTCAGGGGTTTCGCCCTGCTCAACGCGCAGGGCCACGTTGTGAATCAGCTCTTGATCAAGGCGATCCTTGATGTTGCGGCTGGTCACAAACTTACCGTCTTTACCGGCGAACGGTGAATCGTTGACCTGGAAGGTCATTGAAACGGTCGGTTCGTCGACGGACAGTGGCGGCAGCGCTTCGACCTTGGCCGGATCGCATAGCGTATCCGAAATCGACAGATCGTCGATGCCAGTAACACAGACGATGTCGCCCGCGGTGGCTTCGTTGGTCTGCACGCGCTCAAGGCCCATATGGGTCATGACCTGACCGATTTTGCCCTTACGCACATTGCCGTCAACGCCGATGATCGACACCTGCTGGTTCGGTTTCACCGCGCCACGCTTGATGCGACCCAGGCCGATAACGCCTACATAGCTGTTGTAATCCAGCGCAGAGATCTGCATCTGGAAGGGGCCGTCAAGCTCAACCTTCGGCGGCTCGACGATATCGACGATGGCCTGGAACATGGGATCCATGTTGTCCGCCAGCTCTTCAGGATCCATACCGGCAATGCCGTTTAGGGCAGAGCAGTAGATGATTGGGAAATCGAGCTGTTCGTCAGACGCACCGAGGTTGTCGAACAGGTCAAAAATCTGGTCGATAACCCAGTCAGGGCGTGCGCCGGGACGGTCAATTTTGTTGACCACCACGATCGGCTTCAGGCCTTGGGCGAATGCTTTCTGGGTCACAAAGCGGGTTTGCGGCATCGGGCCATCAACGGCGTCTACTAGCAGTAGCACCGAATCGACCATTGACATGACGCGCTCAACCTCGCCGCCGAAATCGGCGTGCCCAGGCGTATCCACGATGTTGATGTGGTAGTCGTTACCTTGGCTGTCTTGCCATTGAATGGCCGTATTCTTGGCCAAAATGGTAATGCCACGCTCTTTTTCCTGATCGTTTGAGTCCATGATGCGCTCTTGACCTTCTGCTTTACGGTCAAGGGTGCCGGACTGGCTCAGGAGCTTGTCGACCAGTGTGGTTTTACCATGGTCAACGTGGGCTATGATCGCGACGTTGCGCAGGTTATTAACCGCGCTGGAGTTTTGCTGGTTTTGCATGCTGAGAGAGAACTCTTGTGAACACCCGTTCGTCCACGGGTCGGAAAATGCGGGTCGCAAGGGCTGGCAATTTGCCGACCATCTTGGCTCAGGGCTTGCGTCCAATAGCCATTCTACCATGTCGAAGGCTTCGCTGATATTACTGCCTCTCATATCAACCTTGGTCTAGGAATGTTTTCGCCATGAACCTCCATCCGCTAGACTAGCGCTTTTCCCACTGGGGCAGGAGCATGACCATCGGCAACCTGATGCGTTTGTTAAGCGATGGCGAGGTTCACTCTGGCGAGCAGCTGGGTGAAGCGCTGGGTATTTCTCGTGCGGCGGTGTGGAAACAGTTAAAAAAACTGGAAGCACTAGGGGTGGAGGTAGTGGCGGTGAAAGGCCGTGGCTACCAGCTATCCCAGCGCCTGGAGCCCTTGGAGGGCGCCAAAATCGTGGAGCGGCTGCCCGCACAGGCGCGCCACCACCTTGCGCGCCTGTTTGTTGAGGACCAGTTACCCTCCAGCAATGAGTATCTGCGCCAACGCTTTGAGCAGGGCGCCGGGCATGGCGAAGTGTGCCTGGTTGAGCTGCAAACGGCGGGACGTGGGCGCCGTGGTCGTGTCTGGTCGACGCCCTGGGGTCAGAGCTTAATGCTATCGCTGGGCTGGCGCTTTGAGTCGGGTATTGCGGTGCTGGAGGGCTTGAGCTTGGCGGTAGGCGTTGTCGTTGCCCAAGTGCTTGAGCAGCATGGTGTGGCGCCGAAGCTTAAGTGGCCTAACGATATCCTGCTCTCCGAGCAGGGTGATGGCCCAGGCGACGAGTTAGGCAAGCTGGCCGGTATTCTTATCGAAGTGACCGGGGATGCCGCAGGCCCCTGCGAAGTCGTCATTGGTATGGGCATGAATCTTTGGCTGCCCGCTGCCCAGCGGGCAGCCATCGACCAACCTGTTGCGGCGCTTTTCGAGCGACTGCCGGATATCTCGCGTAATCAGTTGGCCTCAGACGTAATGTCGGGCCTGCTGGCGATGCTGGCTAACTTTGAACAACATGGCTTTGCCGCCTGGCGGGATGCGTGGAATCAGCGTCACGCCTATGCGGGGCTGCCGATTAGAGTGATTCAAGGACAGCAGACCAGCGATGCGATTGCCGGAGAAGTGGATGAGAGTGGTAACCTCTGGGTTGCCGAAAATGGTCACTCGCGACGCCTAGCCGGCGGTGAGATCAGCGTGCGCAGGCGTTTATGATTCTGGATCTGGATATCGGCAACACGCTGTCTAAATGGCGGCTCAAGGATGCCGAGAGTAGCGAGATACGTTCCCGCGGGGCTGTGTGGACCCGGGAGGAGTGGCGCCCAGGGGCTGATATTCCCGACCTGGACGTGGTCGAGGCGGTGCGTATATCAAGCGTTGCCAGGGCAGCCGTGCTGGAAGAGACGGTCGCCTTGTTGCGCCGCCGGGTGCGTCATGTGCACGTGGCGCACTCAACCCATGAGGCACTAGGCGTGGTTAATGGCTACGAAGAGCCGGGGCGTTTAGGTGTCGATCGTTGGATGGGGGCGCTGGCGGGCTATCAGCTAGCAGGCGGTTGCTGTGCGGTGGATTGTGGCAGCGCGATTACTATCGACTTTGTGCTGCCAGGCGGCCAGCACCTGGGCGGCTTTATTATCCCCGGTCTTCGCCTGATGAAAGAGAGCCTGAAGCTGGGTACTCGCAATGTGGCCATCGACCCTGAAAGTGAGGCCGATGAGTTGCTGGAGCCAGGACGACGCACCGTTGATGCGGTTAATCATGGTATTTATATGGCCGCCGTCAGTGCCATTAACCGCATTTATAGCGAAGTGTGCGATCAAGAGGGTGTGGCGCTGCCAATGCTGTTGACGGGGGGCGATGCGCGCGTTGTCTCACGGGGAGTGCAGGTGCCTCATGCGGTGTGGCCGGATATGGTTTATGGCGGCTTAGAGGCGTGCTTTCCGATGACTTTCGCCGAGCGTGCGGGCAAAATGTCGGGTGCGCCGCGGGTGCCTGAGCCGGTAGCGCTAGAAAAGATTCGCGCGGCACTTGCATTCTCCATGCTGCTTTGACAGAATGCAGCGCGTTCCAAGGCAGGCAGAAGATGCACTGGCATCGCAAGCTACGATAAATTAAGTAAATATCTAGCTTGACACTGTTTTGGAGGCTGGCATAATGTGCCGCCACAGTTGGAGAGGTTCCCGAGTGGCCAAAGGGAGCAGACTGTAAATCTGCCGCGAAAGCTTCGAAGGTTCGAATCCTTCCCTCTCCACCAAGTTTATCAGGCGCTGAACTGTTCAGTGTTTGGGAATGAAAAGCCGGTAAGCGGGCGTTAGCTACTGTTTCTCGTGCAGCGGATTGTCATTCTATAGGCAAGTTCGGCGGGCGTAGTTCAATGGTAGAACCTCAGCCTTCCAAGCTGATGGTGCGGGTTCGATTCCCGCCGCCCGCTCCAGTTGATGTGTTTAGCTCATGTAGCTCAGGGGTAGAGCACACCCTTGGTAAGGGTGAGGTCGACGGTTCAATTCCGTCCATGAGCTCCATATTGCAGATCAAGCGAGCGAAGCTCGCTTTTTTTGTCTCTGCGTTTGGGTGGGTTTTTGTGACGCTTGAGCGTAAAGAAGGGGTTGTCAGGTGTGGGATTCTCCGCTACCATGGCGCCCGCTGTTGTATAGGCGGTCGAAAAGACGCTTATTAACAGAAGTAAGAAGCAAAAAGTAGATAGACGTTAGAAAGTCTAGAAAGTACGAAGATAGAAAGTCAGTACGACGATACAGGCCAGTAGCTCAATTGGCAGAGCAGCGGTCTCCAAAACCGCAGGTTGGGGGTTCGATTCCCTCCTGGCCTGCCAACCTTCCCCAGGTTGGTATGTCTTTTTCCAAAATTCTTTTATCGTTCGCCGCACCCTGAGGAGTCTCGTTTTTATGAAGCCTGGTTCTGTAAAACATGGCGCCGAGGTGCAACAGACGCGCCATGACGGGCTCAAGTGGGCGGCGGTCGTAGCGCTGCTTGTCGTTGCTGTTGTTGGTAATACCTATTTCGCCGATATTGGCCTGCTCTACCGCGTGCTTGGTGTGGTGGTGTTGTGTGTGATTGCGGGTTTGATCGCGCTAACCACTACCAAGGGTCGTGATTTAGTAGAGCTTGCCAGAAGCGCCAAGAAAGAGATTCAGCGCGTTGTATGGCCGACCCGAGCCGAAACCATTCAAACCACGGCCATTGTGCTAGTGGCCGTTTTGGTGGTGGGGCTAATGCTGTGGTTGATCGACACTCTTCTTGGCTGGGCGATGTCCGGCGTCATTGGTTAGGAGTATTCATGTCCAAACGTTGGTACGTCGTTCACGCTTATTCTGGCTTTGAAAAGCATGTCATGCGCTCATTGATTGAGCGTGTGAAGATGTATGGTATGGAAGATCGCTTTGGCGAAATTCTGGTGCCGACCGAAGAAGTTGTCGAAATGCGTGACGGCAAGCGGCGCAAGAGCGAGCGCAAATTTTATCCCGGCTACGTGCTAGTCGAGATGGAAATGGCCGACGAAACATGGCACCTCGTCAATGAGACGCCGCGTGTTATGGGCTTTATTGGCGGAACAAAAGAGAAGCCAGCGCCAATCACTTCTCGCGAAGCAGATGCCATTTTGCTGCGCGTTAAAGACGGCACTGATAAGCCGCGGCCTAAGACGATGTTTGAGCCGGGCCAATCAGTGCGTGTTGTCGACGGGCCGTTTGCCGATTTCAACGGTGTTGTCGAAGAAGTTAATTATGAAAAGAGTCGTCTGCATGTCAGCGTGCTGATCTTCGGGCGCTCTACACCTGTTGAGTTAGAGTTCTCTCAAGTTGAGAAAGAGTAACGGGTGAGTAGTAAATAGTCAGTAAGCGGTAAGTTTTAATTCGTGTGAAATGGCTGGTTCAGCTGTTTCACTGGTACCGGGGAGCCTTCGGGCGCTATTACCCAACTGGAGTGTTAAAGATGGCCAAGAAAGTACAGGCTTATATCAAACTGCAGGTTGCTGCAGGTAAAGCCAATCCAAGTCCGCCGGTAGGCCCTGCGCTGGGTCAGCACGGCGTGAACATCATGGAATTCTGTAAGGCGTTCAACGCTGCGACTCAAGAAATTGAGCCGGGCCTGCCGACGCCAGTCGTGATCACCGTCTACTCTGACCGTAGCTTCACGTTCGTCACCAAGACGCCGCCTGCTGCCGTGCTGCTGAAAAAAGCCGCTGGCATCAAGTCTGGTTCTGGTGAGCCGAACAAGAAGAAGGTCGGCACCGTAACGCGTGAACAGCTTGAAGAGATCGCCAAGGCTAAAGAGCCTGATTTGACGGCTGCGAATCTCGATGCCGCTGTACGCACCATTGCTGGCAGCGCTCGCAGCATGGGCCTAAACGTGGAGGGTCTCTGATCATGGCTAAACTGTCTAAGCGTGCGAAAATCATTCGCGAAAAAGTAGACACTACTAAAGCCTACTCTATTGAAGAAGCGGTAGCGCTGCTCTCTGAGCTGTCTACAGTTAAATTCAAAGAGTCTGTTGATGTTGCCATCAACCTGGGCGTTGATCCACGCAAATCCGACCAGGTTGTGCGTGGCGCTACCGTCATGCCTAACGGTACCGGTAAAGACGTACGCGTTGCAGTCTTCACCCAGGGTGCCAATGTCGATGCCGCTAAAGAAGCCGGCGCCGACATCGTGGGTATGGACGACTTGGCTGAGCAAGTGAAAAAAGGCGTGATGGATTTTGACGTCGTTATCGCTTCGCCAGACGCCATGCGCGTTGTGGGTCAGTTGGGTCAGATTCTAGGTCCGCGTGGCCTGATGCCTAACCCGAAAGTTGGCACCGTAACGCCCGATGTGGCGACAGCGGTCAAGAATGCCAAAGCGGGTCAGGTGCGTTTCCGTACCGACAAAAACGGCATCATCCACACTACCCTGGGTAAAGTGGATTTTGACGCCGCAGCAATTAACGGCAATCTGGAAGCACTGGTTGCTGACCTGAAGCGCCTCAAACCGAGCGCCTCTAAAGGTATTTACTTCAAAAAAATGACCCTGTCTACTACTATGGGCCCGGGTTTAACAATCGATCACTCTGCTTTCGCGTAAGCGAGTAATCGTTGGTTTTTTTGTAAGAACCGAGCAAGAACTTTGCGGTCCCCCGTTTGGTGGCTATCACTGGCCGGGGCATCGTCAAAGACCGCAGGTGCCGCGCTTGATAAGTACGCAAGTACTTACAAGGGCGGCTTAATTGCCCTATAAGCGCCTGCGCAGATGGTGTGGCCGCCAGTTGGTTAAGCTTAAGACGGCTTTCTGGTGAGCACCATCCCCAAGGCTTCCCGCTTTGCAGCGCTTTTAGCACAGCAGAGTGGGGAGAGATGGTAACCACCGGAACCTTCCTGGGTTCCGGCACGAAGGAGTGATCACTGTGCCACTAGCACTTGAAGGCAAGAAAGCGATTGTTGCCGAGGTCAGTGAAGCGGCCAAGGGCGCACTCTCCGTCGTAGTTGCTGATTCTCGCGGCGTTACGGTTGGTAAAATGACCGATCTGCGCAAGCAGGCGCGTGAGAATGGTGTAGAGCTGCGTGTTGTACGTAATACGCTGGCTCGCCGCGCTCTCGAGGGCACTCAGTGGGAGTGCTTGAACGATAGCTTCGTTGGTCCTACGTTGTTGGCCTTCTCTACTGATCATCCGGGCGCTGCCGCTCGTCTGTTCAAAGAGTTTGCTAAAGCGGACAAGAACTTCGAAGTAAAAGCGTTGGCCTACGAAGGTGAGCTGATTCCGGCTGCTGACATCGACCGTCTGGCAACCCTACCGACTCACGACGAAGCAATTGCCAAGTTGATGTCGGTAATGAAAGAAGCCTCCGCTGGTAAGCTGGTTCGTACTCTGGCCGCTCTGCGCGACCAGAAGCAAGAAGCTGCATAAGCAGTTCTTCTTGCAGGTGGCGTAAACGGTTTAACCAGGGCGCTGCCTGAACCGAGCAATGAATCCTGAGTCCTCGGCTGACCGAGACTCCCGCAAAGTTAGGAATGAAACAATGGCACTGTCTAAAGACGATATCATCAATGCTGTAGCCGACATGACCGTAATGGAAGTTGTCGAGCTGATCGAAGCAATGGAAGAGAAATTCGGCGTTTCTGCTGCCGCTGCCGTAATGGCTGGTCCGGCTGCTGGCGGCGAAGTAGCTGAAGAACAGACTGAGTTTGACGTAGTTCTGACCGCTGCTGGCGACAAGAAAGTTAACGTGATCAAAGCAGTACGTGAGATCACTGGCCTTGGCTTGAAAGAAGCTAAAGGTGCTGTTGACGGCGCTCCGGCGACCATCAAAGAAGGTCTGTCTAAAGACGACGCTGAAGCAGCTAAAGCCAAGCTGGAAGAAGCGGGCGCAACCGTCGAGCTCAAGTAAGCCTTGTGCGGACGGCTTTACGCGCTGCGTGAGCTTCCACGGCTGGCGGCGGGATTTCCCGCTGCCGGCCTTTTTCTGTTGTAGCTGATGTTGGACAGTCGATGATATTGAACAACAGCAGTGCTGCTCATTGAGAGCAGCCACGACAGAAACGTAACAGCGTTATTGAAGATGGCGTTATTGAAGATAGTGTTATCGACGACTGAGTTATCGAACTAGATTTTCGACGGCGAGCTACCGATTTAGGAGCTTGCTGTCTGCGTCTGACGAAGCCCGCCGGGCAGCGATGACCACGCATCGGTCACCCATGGTGAACAAGCTGGGGAATACAGATGGCTTACTCATATACTGAGAAAAAACGCATCCGCAAGGATTTCGGCAAACTGCCCCAAGTGATGGATGTGCCTTACTTGCTGGCGATCCAGCTTGATTCCTATTACGACTTCCTCCAGCAAGATCGTTCGCCCGACGAGCGTCACGAGGTCGGTCTGCACGCGGCATTCAAGTCCGTGTTTCCGATTGAGAGCTTCTCCGGCAATGCAGCGCTTGAGTATGTCAGCTACCGCTTCGGTACGCCGGCGTTCGATGTTAAGGAGTGCCAGCTGCGCGGCGTGACTTACTCCGCCCCGCTGCGCGTCAAGGTTCGCTTGATCATCTATGATCGCGACTCCTCGAACAAAGCAATTAAAGATATTAAAGAGCAAGAAGTCTACATGGGGGAAATCCCCCTGATGACTGAGAACGGTACCTTTGTTATCAACGGTACTGAGCGGGTTATCGTCTCCCAGCTCCACCGCTCGCCCGGTGTGTTCTTCGATCACGACAAAGGTAAGAGCCACTCTTCCGGCAAGCTGCTCTATTCAGCTCGCGTGATTCCTTATCGTGGCTCCTGGTTAGACTTCGAGTTTGACCCCAAGGATAACGTTTTCGTACGTATTGACCGTCGCCGCAAGCTGCCGGCCTCGGTACTGATGCGTGCGCTGGGGATGAACACCGAAGAGATCCTGGCCGAGTTCTTTGAAACCAGCGTCTTCCACATTGAGAAATCCGGTTTCTATGTTGAGTTGGTTCCGTCGCGCCTGCGCGGCGAGACAGCTACTTTCGACATCAAGGATGGCGAAGGCAATGTGATCGTTGAAGAGGGGCGTCGGATTACCCAGAAGCACATTCGTCAGCTTGAAAAAGCCGGCCTTGAGCGTCTGGACGTGCCGATGGAGTACCTGTTCGGCAAAACGCTGGCTAAAGATCAAATCGACTCCAAAACAGGCGAGCTGATCTGCCCGTGTAATACCGAGATCACTCCCGAGGTGCTTGAGCGCATGGCCCAGGGTGGCATTACCTTGGTGGAAACGCTCTACACCAATGATCTCGACTGCGGTTCATTCATTTCCGACACCTTGAAGCTGGATGCTACTAATTCCGCGCTTGAAGCGTTAGTCGAAATTTACCGCATGATGCGTCCCGGCGAACCGCCCACCAAAGAGTCTGCCGAGACGCTGTTTAACAACCTGTTCTTCTCTGAGGACCGCTACGACCTGTCTGGCGTTGGCCGCATGAAGTTCAACCGTCGCCTGCGTCGTGATACTGACACGGGCTCCGGCGTACTGGATCGCAAAGACATTCTTGATGTGCTGCGCGAGCTGATCAGTATCCGTAACGGCTTCGGTGACGTTGACGATATCGATCACCTGGGTAACCGCCGTATTCGCTGTGTGGGCGAGATGGCAGAGAACCAGTTCCGCGTAGGCCTGGTGCGTGTAGAGCGCGCCGTGAAAGAGCGTCTTTCCATGGCGGAAAGCGAAGGCCTGATGCCCCAAGACTTGATCAACGCCAAGCCGGTCGCGGCGGCGGTGAAGGAGTTCTTCGGTTCCAGCCAGCTTTCGCAGTTTATGGATCAGAACAACCCGCTTTCTGAGGTTACCCACAAGCGTCGTGTGTCGGCACTCGGCCCCGGTGGTTTGACCCGTGAGCGTGCTGGCTTCGAAGTACGTGACGTTCACGCCACGCACTACGGGCGTCTATGCCCGATCGAAACGCCAGAAGGCCCGAACATCGGTCTGATTAACTCGCTGGCCACTTACAGCCACACTAACAGCTACGGTTTCCTCGAAACGCCGTACCGTAAAGTGGTTGATCGTCAGTTGACCGACGACATCGTTCACCTCTCGGCGATCGAAGAGGGCGATTTCGTTATCGCCCAGGCATCAGCAGCGGTAGATGAGTCCAACAAGTTAAGTGATGACCTGGTTCAGGTTCGTCACCGCGGTGAAACGACCTTTATGCGTCCTGAGCAAGTGACGCTAATGGACGTGTCGCCACGTCAGGTTGTATCAGTCGCAGCGGCATTGATTCCGTTCCTGGAGCACGATGACGCCAACCGCGCCTTGATGGGTTCTAACATGCAGCGTCAGGCGGTACCGACCCTGCGTGCCGATAAGCCGCTGGTAGGTACCGGCATGGAGCGCTTTGTTGCCCGTGACTCCGGCGTCTGTGCGGTGGCCAATCGCGGCGGCGTGATTGATTCCGTCGATGCGCGTCGTGTGGTGGTACGGGTTAATGAAGATGAAATCATCGGCGGTGAAGCCGGCGTTGATATCTACAACCTGACCAAGTACACCCGCTCGAACCAGAACACCTGTATGAACCAGCGCCCCATCGTGCGGCCTGGCGACAGCGTGGCACGTGGCGATATTCTCGCTGACGGCCCGTCGGTGGATATGGGCGACCTGGCGCTGGGCCAGAACATGCGCATCGCGTTTATGCCCTGGAACGGTTACAACTTCGAGGACTCCATCCTGCTTTCCGAGCGGGTCGTTCAAGAAGACCGTTTCACCACGATCCACATTCAGGAACTGACCTGTGTGTCCCGCGACACCAAGTTGGGCTCGGAAGAAATTACCTCCGATATCCCTAACGTGGGCGAGTCTGCGCTCTCCAAGCTGGATGAAGCGGGCGTTGTCTACATCGGTGCCGAAGTCGGCCCGGGCGATATTCTGGTCGGTAAAGTAACGCCGAAGGGTGAAACCCAGCTGACGCCTGAAGAGAAGCTGCTACGTGCCATCTTCGGCGAGAAAGCGTCTGACGTTAAAGACACTTCCCTGCGTGCCCCGACAGGCATGAAAGGTACGGTCATCGACGTTCAGGTGTTTACTCGTGACGGCGTTGAGAAAGATTCACGCGCCCTGTCGATCGAGCGCACTCAGCTTGACGAAGTTCGTAAGGATCTCCAAGAGACTTACCGTATCGCCGAAGACGCCACTTTTGAGCGTCTAAAGCGTACCCTTGACGGTCAGGCTGTTAACGGCGGCCCGAACCTCAAGAAAGGTGACGTGCTCGACGAGGCATACCTGGATGAATTGCCGCGTCAGCAGTGGTTCAAACTGCGCATGCAGGATGAGTCCTACAACGAGCTGCTGGCACAGGCCGACGAACAGCTGGAAACCCGTCGTAAAGAGATGGACGAGCGCTTTGAAGATAAGAAGCGCAAGCTGACCCAGGGCGACGATCTCGCACCGGGCGTGCTAAAAATCGTCAAAGTCTATATGGCGGTTAAGCGTCGCATCCAGCCGGGTGACAAGATGGCCGGTCGTCACGGTAACAAAGGTGTTATCTCGGCGATTATGCCCATTGAAGACATGCCGTTTGATGAAAAGGGCGAGCCGGTCGACGTGGTGCTGAACCCGCTGGGCGTACCGTCGCGGATGAACGTCGGTCAGATTTTGGAAACCCACCTGGGTATGGCGGCACGTGGCTTGGGCGTCAAGATCGAAGCCATGCTGCGCGACGCACGTGGACAGCAAGTGGCCGAGATCCGTGATTTCCTGGGTCAGATCTACAATACGCAAGGTACGCGCGTTGAAGATCTCGACTCCCTGACGGATGACGAGATCATCGCCCTGGCGAAGAACCTCAAAGGTGGTGTGCCTATGGCCACGCCGGTGTTTGACGGTGCCAAAGAGCACGAAATCAAGCACCTGCTGAAGCTGGCGGACATCCCCGAGTCGGGTCAGATGGCCCTGTTCGATGGCCGTACCGGTGATGCTTTTGACCGTCCGGTCACCGTTGGCTACATGTACATGCTGAAGCTTAACCACTTGGTAGACGACAAGATGCATGCGCGTTCTACTGGTTCTTACTCGCTGGTTACCCAGCAGCCCTTGGGTGGTAAGGCGCAATTCGGTGGTCAGCGCTTCGGTGAGATGGAAGTGTGGGCGCTGGAAGCTTACGGCGCTGCATACACGCTACAAGAGATGCTCACCGTCAAGTCGGACGACGTCGAAGGCCGCACCAAGATGTACAAAAACATCGTGGATGGCGACCACACCATGCAGGCAGGCATGCCGGAATCCTTCAACGTACTCGTGAAGGAAATCCGCTCGCTGGGCATCGATATCGAGTTAGAGAGCTAGGAGCCGTCCCATGAAAGATTTGGTGAAAGTACTCAAATCGCAGTCTCAGTCCGAAGAGTTTGACGCGATCAAGATTACCCTGGCGTCGCCGGACATGATTCGCTCCTGGTCGTTTGGCGAGGTGAAGAAGCCTGAGACCATCAACTACCGTACCTTTAAACCGGAGCGGGATGGGCTGTTCTGCGCCAAGATTTTTGGCCCGGTTAAGGATTACGAGTGCCTGTGCGGCAAGTATAAGCGCATGAAGCACCGCGGTATCATCTGCGAAAAGTGTGGCGTAGAAGTGACCAAAGCCGCCGTGCGCCGTGAGCGCATGGGGCACATCGAGCTCGCTTCTCCGGTGGCACACATTTGGTTTTTGAAGTCACTGCCGTCGCGTATCGGCATGTTCCTCGATATGACCCTGCGTGATATCGAGCGCGTGCTGTATTTCGAAAGCTTTGTCGTTATCGATCCAGGTATGACCACGCTGGAGCGTGGTCAGCTGATGAACGACGAGCAGTACTTTGAAGCACTGGAAGAGTTCGGTGATGACTTCGACGCCCGCATGGGTGCCGAAGCCGTTCAGGAGCTGCTCAAAGATATTGATCTGGAAGAAGAGATTAACCACCTGCGCGAAGAGATTCCGCAGACTAACTCCGAAACCAAGATCAAGAAGCTCTCCAAGCGCCTCAAGCTGCTTGAAGCCTTCTACCACTCCGGTAACGCGCCGGCGTGGATGGTCATGGAAGTGCTGCCCGTGCTGCCACCGGATCTGCGTCCGCTGGTACCGCTGGACGGTGGCCGTTTCGCGACCTCCGATCTCAACGACCTTTACCGTCGTGTGATCAACCGTAACAACCGCCTGAAGCGTCTGCTCGATCTCAATGCGCCGGACATTATTGTGCGCAACGAGAAGCGTATGCTGCAGGAAGCCGTCGATGCACTGCTCGACAATGGTCGTCGTGGCCGCGCGATCACGGGCTCTAACAAGCGCCCGCTGAAATCGCTCGCCGACATGATCAAAGGTAAGCAGGGTCGTTTCCGTCAGAACCTGCTGGGTAAGCGCGTCGACTACTCGGGCCGCTCGGTAATTACCGTTGGTCCGACCCTGCGTCTGCACCAGTGTGGTCTGCCCAAGAAAATGGCGCTTGAGCTGTTCAAGCCGTTTATCTACTCCAAGCTGCAGTCGCTGGGCTATGCCTCCACGATCAAAGCTGCCAAGAAGATGGTCGAGCGCGAGCTGCCGGAAGTGTGGGACATCCTTGCCGATGTTATCCGCGAGCACCCGGTACTGCTTAACCGCGCCCCCACGCTTCACCGTCTGGGTATCCAGGCATTTGAGCCGCTGCTGATCGAAGGTAAAGCGATTCAGCTGCACCCGCTGGTATGTGCCGCCTACAACGCCGACTTTGACGGTGACCAGATGGCGGTACACGTGCCGCTGACCCTGGAAGCCCAGCTCGAAGCGCGTGCGCTGATGATGGCCACCAACAACGTGCTTTCGCCCGCTAACGGCGAGCCGATCATCGTGCCGTCCCAGGACGTTGTACTGGGTCTTTACTACATGACCCGCGAAAAGATCAACGCCAAAGGCGAGGGTATGGTGTTCTCTGACCTCAACGAGGTAGAGCGCGCTTTCGGTACCCAGTCAGTATCGCTGCACGCCCGGGTCAAAGTGCGTCTGGACGAAATCGATATCGAAGAAGAGAGCGGCGAGCGTAGCTTCCACCGCCGTATTTACGATACGACGGTAGGCCGTGCACTGCTGTTCCGCATTCTGCCCGAAGGTGTGCCTTTCGAGCTGATCGACCAGCCGATGAAGAAGAAGGCGATCTCTAGCCTGATCAACGAAGTTTATCGTCGTGCCGGCCTCAAGCCGACCGTCATTTTCGCTGACCAGCTGATGTATACCGGTTTCCGTCTCGCGACCTGGTCCGGCGCCTCAATCGGTGTTAACGACTTCGTTATCCCCGAAGCAAAAACTGAAATCGTTGATGCAGCGGAAGCCGAAGTTAAAGAGATCGAAGACCAGTTCTCTTCTGGCCTAGTAACAGCGGGTGAGAAGTACAACAAGGTTATCGATATCTGGTCCAAGGCCAACGATAAAGTCGCCAAGGCGATGATGGTGGGTATCTCTAAAGAGACCGTCATCGATCGTGATGGCAACGAAGTTGAGCAGGACTCGTTCAACAGCGTCTTCATCATGGCCGACTCCGGTGCCCGTGGTAGTGCTGCCCAGATCCGTCAGTTGGCGGGTATGCGTGGTCTGATGGCCAAGCCGGATGGCTCGATCATCGAAACACCGATCGTCGCCAACTTCCGTGAAGGTCTGAACGTACTGCAGTACTTCATCTCGACCCACGGTGCACGTAAAGGTCTTGCGGATACGGCGTTGAAAACCGCCAACTCCGGTTACCTGACGCGTCGCTTGGTAGACGTAGCGCAAGACCTGGTCATCACCGAAGTCGACTGTGGCACCGAAAATGGCTTGACCCTGCACCCGATCATCGAAGGCGGCGACATTATCGTACCGCTTTCCCAGCGCGTGCTGGGTCGTGTGGTTGCTCAGGATGTGGTTCACCCTGGCAGCGGTGAAGTCTTGATCGCGAAAGGAACCTTACTCGACGAGAAATGGTGTGCCGAGCTCGACACCATGGGTGTAGACGAGATCATCGTTCGCTCTACGATTACCTGTGAGACCGCACACGGCGTGTGTGCCTCCTGTTACGGCCGTGACTTGGCCCGTGGCCATCAGGTCAACATCGGTGAAGCCGTCGGCGTTATCGCCGCACAGTCCATCGGTGAGCCGGGTACCCAGCTGACCATGCGTACCTTCCACATCGGTGGTGCGGCATCGCGTTCGTCTGCTGTGGATAGCGTACAAGTGAAGCACGGCGGTAAGGTTCGTCTGCACAACATCAAGCATGTAGAGCGTGCCGACGGTAAGCTGGTGGTGGTATCTCGCTCCAGCGCCCTGGCCGTTGCTGACGACCATGGCCGTGAGCGTGAGTACTATAAGCTCCCTTACGGTGCTGAGCTTTCTGTACGCGACGGCGACGTGGTCGACGCTGGTGCGACAGTGGCCAAATGGGATCCGCACACCCACCCGATCGTTGCCGAAGTAGAAGGTAAGGCGCAGTTCATTGATCTCGACGAGGGTGTCACCATGCACCGCAGCGTCGATGAGATGACCGGCCTCTCCTCTATCGAGGTGATCGAGTCTGCAGCACGTCCCATGGCCGGTCGTGACAAGCGCCCGATGGTCATGCTGCAAGACAGCTCGGGCGAGTACGTCTCTGTATCGGGCTCCAACACCCCGGTTCAGTACCTGCTTCCGGGCAACTCGATTATTTCGGTCGACGATGGTGTGACGATCGGGGTGGGTGAAGTGGTTGCCCGTATCCCGGTAGAAGCCTCGGCGAACAAAGACATCACCGGTGGTCTGCCGCGGGTTGCTGACTTGTTCGAAGCGCGTAAGCCGAAAGAGTCCTCGATCCTGGCCGAGATCAGCGGTGTGATCAGCTTCGGTAAAGAGACCAAAGGTAAGCGTCGTCTGACCATTACCCCGGAATCTGGCGATCCGTTTGAAGCGCTGATTCCGAAATGGCGTCAAATTGCCGTCTTCGAAGGCGAAACCGTCGAGAAGGGCGAGGTGATTTCCGATGGGCCGAGCAATCCGCACGATATCCTGCGCTTGCTGGGTGTTGAGGAACTCGCCAAGTACATCACTGCCGAAGTACAGGACGTTTATCGTCTGCAGGGCGTAGGCATCAACGACAAGCACATCGAAGTCATTGTGCGTCAGATGCTGCGTAAGGTAGAGATTACTGATTCGGGCGATTCTGACTTCATCACGGGCGACCAGGCTGAACTGGTTCGCGTGCTGGAACAGAACGAACGTCTTGAAAAAGAGAAGAAATTCCCGGCCAAGTATCAGCGTATGCTGCTGGGTATCACCAAGGCCAGCCTGGCCACCGAGTCGTTCATTTCCGCGGCCTCCTTCCAGGAGACAACCCGCGTACTGACCGAAGCAGCGGTGACTGGCAAGCGCGATTACTTGCGCGGCCTGAAAGAAAACGTGGTGGTTGGTCGCCTGATACCGGCCGGTACAGGCTTGACTCACCACGCAGAACGTCGTCGCAAGCGCGAAGACGTTGAGCAACTGTTCAATCCTTCGGCTACCGAAGTCGAACAGGAGCTGGGTGCACAGTTGACCGCTCTCGATTCTGACGACGAGCTGTAGATTTGGCGCCTAAAGCAGTAGGTAACATGAGTAAGTAAAACGAATAGCTGACCTGAAAAAGTGTCACCTTGCCGGTAAAACCGCCGGCAAGGCTTGACGCGACCTAGGGTCAGCCTTTAGAATGCGCAGCCTTTAACAGTGGGGTGGGTGCGCCCGCATCCGCTGCCCGCATTTGTTAAAAGGCAAGGCAACCATTGGAGTCAGCTAAACACCATGGCAACGATTAATCAGCTAGTGCGCAAGCCGCGCAAGCGCCCCGTCACAAAAAGTGACGTGCCAGCGCTGCAGGCCTGTCCGCAAAAACGCGGCGTTTGTACGCGCGTTTACACCACCACCCCGAAGAAGCCTAACTCGGCTCTGCGTAAGGTTTGCCGTGTGCGCCTTACCAACGGCTTTGAAGTGTCTTCTTATATCGGTGGTGAAGGTCACAACCTTCAAGAACACTCTGTCGTTTTGATTCGCGGCGGTCGTGTAAAGGATTTGCCAGGTGTGCGTTATCACACCGTTCGTGGCGCCCTTGACACCTCTGGCGTTCAAAATCGTCGTCAGGGTCGTTCTAAATACGGTACTAAGCGTCCTAAGTCCTAAGTTTTAAGTCCTAGGGCTAGGTCAGCTGTGCAGCGTCGCCCCGTCAAAAGGGCATGCTGAGTAACGATTTTCACGAATTTGACGGTCTGATAAGAGTAAGGTCGGGCTGCACTTGTGGTACTTGAATATCGTACGCAGGTTGCATGAGTTCCGGGTTTACCTGAAAGATCCTTAATTGAGGGCTTATCATGCCTAGAAGAAGAGTAGTAGCTAAACGCGAGATTCTGCCGGATCCTAAGTTCGGAAGTGAGCGTCTGGCGAAGTTCATGAACCACCTGATGGTCAGCGGCAAGAAGTCCATAGCTGAGCGTATCGTCTACGGTGCGTTGGACAAGGTTGCCGAGCGTAGTAAAGAAGATCCGCTGGAGATCTTCGACAAAGCGCTGGAAGCCATCCAGCCGATGGTCGAAGTGAAGTCGCGCCGCGTTGGTGGTGCGACCTATCAGGTGCCGGTTGAAGTACGTCCGTCTCGCCGTCAAGCGCTGGCAATGCGCTGGCTGGTAGACGCGGCGCGTCGTCGCGGTGAGAAAACCATGGTTCAGCGTCTGGCGGGTGAAATGCTGGATGCCGCTGAAGGTAAAGGTTCTGCCGTTAAGAAGCGCGAAGACGTGCATCGCATGGCAGAAGCCAACAAGGCCTTCTCGCACTACCGTTTTTAAGGTCGGCGTTTTTAAGGTCAGCGTTTCTAAAATCGGCGTTTCTTTGTACGGCGTTTTTAAGTATGGCTTTCTGGTTTATATATGCACGTTGTTCAGCATGGTGGAATGTTTGCTGAGTCGCGTTGTTGCAATTCAAAAGTTGCAACACTCAGCCGCTACCATGACGCAGTGGTAGCGGCGGCCGCATAAACCTCGCTTGCATACGCCGCTAAATTAACGAGCATCGCCAACAAACGGGAGTTTCACCGTGGCACGCAAGACTCCACTAAATCGCTACCGTAATATCGGTATCGTCGCTCACGTCGACGCGGGTAAAACCACGACGACTGAGCGTGTACTGTTCTACACCGGCCTCTCCCACAAAGTGGGCGAAGTACACGACGGTGCTGCGACCATGGACTGGATGGAGCAGGAGCAGGAGCGTGGTATCACTATCACCTCAGCTGCAACTACCTGTTTCTGGCAGGGCATGAACAAGCAGTTCCCTGAGCACCGTATCAATATTATCGACACCCCGGGGCACGTTGACTTCACCATTGAAGTTGAACGTTCTCTGCGCGTACTCGATGGTGCGGTTGTTGTACTGTGTGGTTCTTCCGGCGTTCAGCCGCAGACCGAAACAGTATGGCGCCAAGCCAACAAGTACGAAGTTCCGCGCATGGTTTTCGTCAATAAGATGGACCGTACCGGCGCTGACTTCTTCATGGTTGTCGAGCAGTTGAAAGAGCGTTTGGGTGCCAAAGCTGTGCCAATCCAGATTAACTGGGGCACGGAAGAGGACTTTAAAGGCGTTATTGATCTGATTCAGATGAAGGCTATCCTGTGGGACGAGGAAAGCCTGGGTATGAATTATGACCTCGCGGACATTCCTGCTGAGCTACAAGAAACAGCAGAAAAGTACCGCGAAGAGATGGTCGAAGCTGCTGCCGAAGGCTCTGACGAGCTGATGGAAAAGTACCTTGAAGGCGGTGAGCTATCGGTTGAAGAGATCAAGGCCGGTCTGCGTGCGCGCACCCTGGCTAACGATATCGTTCTGGTTACCTGTGGTTCTGCCTTTAAGAACAAAGGCGTTCAAGCAGTGCTGGATGGCGTTATCGAATACATGCCTTCGCCGACGGAAGTTAAGGCGATCGAAGGTGAGCTCGACGATAAAGACGGCACCGTTGATACCCGTGAAGCTGATGACAGTGCGCCGTTTGCGGCCCTGGCGTTTAAGATCGCCACTGACCCCTTCGTTGGTACGCTGACCTTTATTCGCGTCTACTCGGGTGTTCTTAAATCTGGTGACGGTGTCTATAACTCCGTTAAGCAGAAGAAAGAGCGCGTTGGCCGTATCGTTCAGATGCACGCCAATTCCCGTGAAGAGATCAAAGAAGTTCTGGCGGGCGACATCGCTGCTTGTATCGGTCTGAAAGACGTCACCACGGGTGATACCCTGTGCGACATCGATAACAAGATCGTTCTCGAGCGCATGGAGTTCCCGGATCCGGTTATCTCGGTTGCTGTAGAGCCTAAATCTAAGGCAGACCAAGAGAAGATGGGTGTTGCGTTGGGCAAGCTTGCTCAAGAAGACCCTTCCTTCCAGGTCAAAACCGACGAAGAAACCGGCCAGACGATTATTTCTGGCATGGGTGAGCTTCACCTGGATATCCTCGTTGACCGTATGCGTCGCGAGTTTAAGGTTGAAGCCAATATCGGTAAGCCTCAGGTTGCCTATCGCGAAACGATTCGCGGCAGCATTGAGCAAGAAGGCAAGTTCGTACGTCAGTCCGGTGGTCGTGGTCAGTATGGTCACGTATGGCTGCGTATCGAGCCGCTGACAGCAGAAGAGAAGGGTGAAGGCGAAGACGAACTGTTCTTCAAGTTCAACTCTGAGATCGTGGGTGGTGCGGTTCCCAAGGAATACGTTCCCGCGGTTGAGAAGGGTGCTTTTGAGCAGCTCAAAAACGGCGTCATCGCGGGTTACCCGATGATCGACGTTAAAGTAACGCTGTTTGATGGCTCCTTCCACGACGTAGACTCCAACGAGACTGCGTTTAAGATTGCTTCTTCTATGGCAGTAAAAGAAGGTGCCAGGAAGGCCAAGGCCGTGCTGCTGGAGCCGGTGATGAAGGTCGAAATCGTGACCCCCGAAGAATTTATGGGTGACGTCATGGGTGACCTGAGCCG
The DNA here is from genome assembly GCF_054065485.1 of Vreelandella sp. 2A-K22. Classification (NCBI taxonomy): domain Bacteria; kingdom Pseudomonadati; phylum Pseudomonadota; class Gammaproteobacteria; order Oceanospirillales; family Halomonadaceae; genus Vreelandella; species Vreelandella sp. 2A-K22. Next base: position 127,251 of record NZ_JBSUGC010000016.1, read on the forward strand.
TCGTCGCGGCCTGGTGCAGGGTATGGATGACTCCTCTTCTGGTAAAGTCATTCGTGCGACGGTGCCACTGGGCGAGATGTTCGGTTATGCAACCGATCTGCGCTCACAAACCCAGGGCCGTGCGAGCTACTCTATGGAGTTCTCGAAGTACGACGAGGCGCCCTCCAGCGTCGTTGAAGCCGTCATCAATCAAAACGGTTAACCGTTAGCTAACGTAAAGAGGTTATAGCAGTGGCTAAGGAAAAATTTGAACGTTCCAAACCGCACGTCAACGTCGGCACCATTGGTCACGTCGACCACGGTAAAACGACTCTGACGGCGGCCCTGACCCGCGTGTCTGCTGAGGTTTTCGGCGGCGACTGGCGTGAGTTTGATACCATCGATAACGCTCCTGAAGAGCGTGAGCGCGGTATCACAATCGCTACTTCCCACGTGGAATACCAGTCTGAAGATCGCCACTACGCGCACGTTGACTGCCCGGGACACGCTGACTACGTCAAGAACATGATCACCGGTGCTGCGCAGATGGACGGCGCTATCCTGGTATGTTCTGCCGCAGACGGCCCGATGCCGCAAACTCGCGAGCACATCCTGCTGTCTCGTCAGGTTGGCGTACCGTTCATCGTTGTGTTCCTGAACAAAGCGGACATGGTCGATGATGAAGAGCTGCTCGAGCTGGTAGAAATGGAAGTTCGCGAACTTCTAGACCAGTACGACTTCCCGGGTGACGACACGCCGATCATCACTGGCTCTGCGCTGATGGCGCTGAACGGTGAAGATGACAAGGGCATGGGTACGACTGCCGTCGCTAATTTGATCAAAGCTCTGGATGCTTACATCCCTGAGCCGGAGCGTGCCATCGACCAGCCGTTCCTGATGCCGATCGAAGACGTGTTCTCTATCTCTGGCCGCGGTACTGTTGTTACCGGTCGTGTAGAGCGCGGTATCGTCAAAGCGGGCGAAGAAGTGGAAATCGTGGGTATCCGCGATACCACCAAAACGATCGTTACCGGTGTTGAAATGTTCCGTAAACTGCTCGACGAAGGTCGTGCTGGTGAGAACGTTGGCGCCCTGCTGCGTGGTACTAAGCGTGATGACGTCGAGCGTGGCCAAGTACTGGCCAAGCCGGGCACCATCAACCCGCACACTACCTTCGAAGCAGAAGTTTACGTACTGTCCAAAGAAGAGGGTGGTCGTCACACGCCTTTCTTCAAGGGCTACCGTCCGCAGTTCTACTTCCGTACCACCGACGTAACTGGTACCTGTGAACTGCCGGAAGGCGTTGAAATGGTCATGCCGGGTGACAACGTTCAGATGGTTGTTACCTTGATCGCCCCGATCGCAATGGACGAAGGCTTGCGCTTCGCTATTCGTGAAGGCGGCCGTACTGTCGGTGCTGGCGTTGTGGCCAAAATCGTCAAGTAAGCAGCATGCTTGAATGATGAAGGGGGCTCTGATGAGCCCCCTTTTCTGCGCACCAACAGCAAATGTTTGACATGGGCTTTTGGCGTGCCTATAATGCGCATCCTTTGAATGCGTGGGTAGACGGCTCGCGCCGTCGACATCCATTGGAGTTTAGGGCAAATGCAGAACCAAAAGATTCGCATTCGGTTGAAAGCTTTCGACCATCGCCTGATCGACCAGTCTACAGCGGAGATTGTTGAAACCGCTAAACGTACTGGTGCTCAGGTTCGTGGTCCGATTCCGCTGCCGACCAACCGCGAGCGTTACACCATTCTGATCTCACCGCACGTCAACAAAGATGCGCGTGACCAGTATGAGATTCGTACGCACAAGCGTGTGCTCGACATTGTTGAGCCGACTGAAAAAACTGTTGATGCTTTGATGAAGCTTGATCTCGCCGCAGGCGTTGACGTGCAAATCAAACTCAACTAATTACACTAGTCACTTGCGGCCCAGCGCTCATCGTTCTTTGTAAAGAGCTAGCATGAGCAGCAGCCGCCGCGCCGTGAGGCGCCATACAATGTGCTAGTGGAATGCTCTGGAAAGGGCAGCCATAGCGGGTGATAGCCCCGTACACTATAGGAGACTGAGTATGACTATCGGTTTAGTCGGTAAAAAGGCCGGGATGACCCGTGTCTTTACCGAAGACGGCGCGTCTGTGCCCGTAACCGTTATTGAAGTTGATCCTAATCGTGTTACACGCGTTAAATCTGTCGAGTCTGACGGTTACGCAGCGATTCAGGTCACATCTGGCTCTCGTAAAGCTAAGCACCTCACCAAAGCGCAAGCGGGTCAGTTTGCCAAGGCGGGTGTTGAAGCTGGTCGTGCACTGATGGAATTTCGTCTTGCAGAAGGCGAAGAGATTCCTGAAGTAGGCGGCGAACTCACCGTATCCCTCTTCGAAGCTGGTCAAATGGTTGACGTGACTGGCACCTCTAAGGGTAAAGGCTTCCAGGGTGCTGTTAAACGCTGGAATTTCCGTACCCAAGATATGACTCACGGTAACTCTCTGTCGCATCGCGCGCCGGGTTCTATCGGCATGTGTCAGACTCCGGGTCGCGTTTTCAAAGGCAAAAAGATGGCCGGTCAAATGGGTAACGCCCGTTGCACCGTGCAGAGCCTTGAGATCGTCCGTGTCGACGCCGAGCGTAACCTGCTGCTGATTAAAGGCGCCGTACCGGGTGCTCCCGGTAGTGACGTTATCGTTCGCAGCGCCGTGAAAGCAGGCTGAAGGGGATAATTACCAATGAATCTGAATCTTGCTGCAGGCGCGGGTACCGTTGAAGTAGCCGACGCCACTTTTGGCAAAGAATTCAACGAAGCGCTCGTTCACCAGGTTGTCACTGCCTATTTGGCGGCTGGTCGTCAGGGAACCCGCGCACAAAAGAGTCGTTCCGACGTTCGTGGCGGTGGTAAAAAGCCGTGGCGTCAGAAAGGCACCGGTCGTGCACGTGCCGGTACCATCCGCTCTCCGCTATGGCGTAGTGGTGGCGTAACCTTCGCGGCGCGTCCGCAAGACTACACCCAGAAGGTTAACCGCAAGATGTACCGTGCAGCGATGCGCTCCATCTTGTCAGAGCTGGTACGTCAAGAGCGTTTAGTCGCGATTGAAGAGTTCGTCGTCGATGCGCCTAAGACCAAGCAGGTAGCTGCCAAGCTAAAAGAGCTCAACCTTGAAAAAGTGTTGATCGTCACTGAAGAAGTTGACGAAAAGCTCTATTTGGCCGCACGCAACCTTCCCCACGTTGACGTGGTGGATGTCGCGGCAGCTGACCCGGTAAGCCTGGTAGCCTTTGATAAGGTGCTGATTACCGTCTCCGCCCTGCGTAAATTCGAGGAGAAGCTGGCATGAACCAGGAACGCGTATTTAAGGTTCTGCTTGGGCCGCACGTGACCGAAAAGGCCGCAATGGCAGCCGAGCGCAACCAGTACGTTTTCAAGGTGGCATCTGATGCTACCAAGCCCGAGATCAAAAAGGCCGTTGAAGCACTTTTCGGCAAAAAGGTCGGTAGTGTTCAGGTACTGAACATGAAGGGTAAAACAAAACGTACTGCGAACGGCGTTGGCCTGCGTAAGGGTTATCGCAAAGCGTATGTGACCCTGGCTGCGGGTGAAACGCTCGAAGACTTCTCTGGCGCCGAATAAGGGCAGGAGTACGGATAATGGCAATCGTCAAGACCAAACCCACTTCCGCCGGTCGTCGCCACGTCGTCAAGATCGTTGGCGAGGAACTGTTTAAAGGCCGTGCCTATGCACCGCTTTTAGAAAAACAGTCCAAGTCCGGCGGCCGTAACAACTACGGTCGTATCACCACCCGCCACGTGGGCGGTGGTCATCGTCACCACTATCGGTTGATCGATTTCAAACGCACCAAGGATGGCATTCCTGCCACCGTTGAGCGTCTTGAGCACGATCCCAACCGCAGTGCGCACATTGCGCTGCTGAAGTATGCCGATGGTGAGCGTCGTTACATCATTGCACCGAAAGGTGTCAGCGCGGGTGACGTGCTGGAATCTGGTGTTAACGCGTCAATCAAGAAAGGCAATGCCTTGCCGCTGCGCAACGTCCCGTTGGGTTCTACGGTGCACTGCATCGAACTCAAGCCGGGTAAAGGCGCGCAGATTGCTCGCAGTGCCGGTACAAGCGCCCAGCTGGTTGCTCGTGAAGGTAACTATGCCACCCTGCGTCTTCGCTCTGGCGAAATGCGTAAAGTGTTGGCCGAGTGCCGCGCGACCTTGGGTGAAGTGAGCAACTCAGAGCACAGCCTGCGTCAACTTGGCAAGGCCGGTGCGAAGCGCTGGAGAGGTGTGCGTCCGACTGTTCGCGGTGTCGCGATGAACCCAGTCGATCACCCGCACGGTGGTGGCGAAGGCCGCACCAGTGGTGGTCGTCACCCGGTATCCCCATGGGGTGTGCCGACTAAGGGTCACAAGACGCGTAAGAACAAGCGCACCGACAAGCTGATCATTCGTCGTCGTAATAAGACGCGTTGATCTACATTGCCAAGACATTAAGAGGTAACGGCTGTGCCACGTTCACTAAAGAAAGGTCCCTTCATTGACCTTCATCTTTTGAAGAAGGTAGAGGTTGCAGTGGAGAAGAACGATCGCAAACCGATCAAGACTTGGTCGCGTCGTTCTATGATCCTGCCCAATATGGTAGGCCTCACTATCGCGGTCCATAACGGTCGCCAACACGTCCCGGTGCACGTCTCCGAGGAAATGGTTGGCCACAAATTGGGCGAATTCGCTGCTACTCGCACTTATCGCGGGCATGCGGCGGATAAAAAAGCCAAACGGTAAGCCAGAGAGGATTGAGAGATGGAAGTCACAGCTAAGCTGCTTGGCGCTCGTTTATCCGCCCAGAAGGCCCGTTTGGTGGCTGACCAGGTGCGCGGTAAACCTGTCGCCGAGGCACTCGACCTGCTGACCTTCTCACCGAAGAAGGCTGCCAAGCTGGTTAAGAAGGTGCTGCAATCCGCGATTGCAAACGCGGAAGAAAATAACGGCATGGATATTGACGAGCTGCGTGTCTCGACCATCTGCGTCGATGAGGGCATGACGCTCAAGCGTATCAAGCCGCGTGCCAAGGGGCGTGCGGATCGTATCTTGAAGCGCACGTGCCACATCACCGTCAAGGTAGCCGAGAAGTAGGAGTCGACCGATGGGTCAGAAAGTCAATCCAACAGGCATTCGACTGGGCATCGTCAAAGACCATGCTTCTGTCTGGTATGCTGAGCGCGGCGCTTACGCCGATAAGCTCAATAACGATCTCGAAGTGCGTAGCTTCCTGGAAGAGCGTCTTAAAAGCGCCTCTGTTAGCCGCATCCACATCGAGCGTCCGGCGAACAATGCCCGCATCACCATTCACACTGCCCGTCCGGGTATCGTGATTGGTAAGAAAGGTGAAGATGTCGACCGTCTGCGTCGCGATCTCACTCAGATGATGGGCGTTCCCGTGCATGTGAACATCGAAGAAGTTCGCAAGCCGGAGCTGGATGCCAAGCTAGTCGCTGCTAACGTAGCGGGTCAGCTTGAGCGTCGCGTCATGTTCCGTCGTGCTATGAAGCGCGCGGTACAGAACGCAATGCGTCTTGGCGCTGGTGGCATCAAGATTCAGCTGTCAGGTCGTCTTGGTGGCGCTGAAATCGCACGTACCGAATGGTACCGCGAAGGTCGCGTTCCGCTGCACACGTTGCGTGCGGATATCGACTACGCCACTTACGAAGCTCACACCACCTATGGCGTTATCGGCGTCAAAGTGTGGATCTTCAAGGGTGAAATCCTCGGCGGTATCGAGGAAGTACGTGCCAAGGCTAAACAACAGCCTGCCGGCAACGCGCCCAAGAAGAAAGGTTCCAGGTAAGGGGAGAGCGAGTCGATGTTACAGCCCAAGCGTATGAAATTCCGCAAGATGATGAAAGGCCGCAACCGTGGCCTGGCGCATCGCGGAAGCAAGATCAGCTTCGGGGAATACGGCCTTAAAGCTACTGGTCGCGGCCGCATCACTGCGCGTCAGATCGAAGCAGGCCGTCGTGCGATCACACGTCACGTAAAGCGTGGCGGTAAAATCTGGATCCGCGTCTTCCCTGATAAGCCGATCTCCAAGAAGCCGCTCGAAGTTCGTATGGGTAAAGGTAAAGGTTCTGTTGAGTACTGGGTTGCCCAGATCCAACCGGGTCGGGTCCTGTATGAAATTGAAGGCGTGTCGGAAGAGCTCGCTCGTGAAGCGTTTGAGCTTGCCGCACAGAAAATGCCCTTATCCACCACCTTTGCGAAACGGACGGTGATGTGATGAAAGCCCAGGAAATTCGTGAAAAGTCCGCAGGAGAGCTCCAGGAGCAACTCCTCGAACTCCTCCGCGAGCAGTTTAACCTGCGCATGCAGAAGGCCACTGGCCAACTGAGCCAGACTCATCTGCTCAAGCAGGTCCGCCGGGATATCGCCCGCGTTAAGACTTTGCTCAACGAGAAGGCAGGTGATTGAGATGGCCGAAGAAAACACAAAGCGTACGCTCACCGGTAAAGTGGTGAGCGATAAGATGGACAAGTCCATCGTCGTCATGATCGAGCGGCGCGAGCGTCACCCGATCTACGGAAAATACGTTAAGCGCTCCACCAAGCTGCACGCCCATGATGAGGCGAACCAGGCTAAGGCAGGCGATACGGTTTCCATTCAGGAGTGCCGTCCGCTTTCCAAGAAGAAAGCCTGGACGCTGGTCGAGGTGGTTGAACACGCCAAGGGTTAATCCCAAGGCCTGTCAATCAGTGCAGTCAGATTAGGTTTGGAGAAAACCGATGATTCAGACTCAGACAATGCTGGATGTCGCCGACAACAGCGGAGCGCGCCGGGTGCAGTGCATCAAGGTGTTAGGCGGTTCACATCGTCGTTACGCTCGCGTTGGTGATATCATCAAGGTCACGGTTAAGGAAGCGATTCCGCGTGGCAAGGTCAAAAAAGGCCAGGTGCTAAAAGCGGTCGTGGTCCGGACCCGTAGTGGCGTCCGTCGTCCCGACGGTTCGCTCATCCGTTTCGATGGAAATGCGGCAGTTTTGTTGAATAACACCAACGAACAGCCCATCGGTACCCGTATTTTTGGGCCGGTGACTCGTGAACTTCGTAATGAAAAGTTCATGAAGATCATTTCCTTAGCGCCTGAAGTGCTGTAAGGAGCGAGGCGGATATGCAAAAGATCAAACGTGACGATGAAGTCATCGTCATCGCCGGGAAGGATAAAGGCAAGCGTGGCACCGTTAAGCGGGTATTAGAAAACCGCTTTTTGGTGTCCGGTGTGAACATGATTAAACGTCACACCAAGCCAAATCCCATGGCGGGTAATCAGGGCGGTATCGTCGAGCGTGAGGCTCCGATTCACGCGTCCAACGTAGCCATCTTCAATTCGGAGACCGGTAAGGCGGATCGCGTCGGCTTCCAAGTGAAGGAAGACGGTACCAAGGTACGTATCTACAAGTCGACGCAGACGCAGATCGACGCCTAACGCGAGTCGGGTAGCACAATGGCGAACTTGAAAGAACGTTATCAAAACGAGGTAGCAGCTCAACTCAAAGAAGAGTTCAGCTATGCCAACGTTATGCAGGTACCCCGGATCACGAAAGTGACTCTGAACATGGGTATCGGCGAAGCAGTCAACGATAAAAAGTTGATTGACAATGCCATCGGCGATCTAGAGAAACTCTCTGGTCAAAAACCGTTGGTGACCAAGGCACGTAAGTCCATCGCGGGCTTCAAGGTGCGCGAAGGTTGGCCAATCGGCATCAAGGTAACTCTGCGCGCTGAGCGTATGTGGGACTTCTTGGACCGTTTGGTTTACATCGCGATTCCCCGCGTGCGTGACTTCCGTGGTCTCAACCCGAAGTCTTTCGACGGTCGTGGTAACTACTCCATGGGTGTGCGTGAGCAGATCATCTTCCCGGAGATCGAGTATGATAAAATCGATCGCATCCGGGGGTTGGACGTCACTATCACTACGACCGCCAAAACCGACGAGGAAGGTCGTGCGCTACTAACCGCGCTGAACTTCCCGTTCAAGAAATAGGGGCGAGATCATGGCTAAGAAAAGTATGGTAGAGCGTGAGCTTAAGCGTACTCAGCTGGTCGCGAAGTATGCGACCAAGCGCGCTGAACTCAAGAAGATCATCTCAGACGTGAACACGTCTGAGGAAGACCGCTTCGAGGCGACGCTGAAGCTGCAGCAACTGCCGCGCGACTCAAGCCCGGTGCGTCAGCGTAACCGCTGCCGTATCACCGGTCGTCCGCACGGTTTTTACAACAAGTTCGGCCTTGGCCGTAACAAGCTGCGTGAAGCCGCCATGCGTGGCGACGTTCCTGGGTTGAAAAAATCCAGTTGGTAACGCCACGTAGAATTATCAGGAGCGCACATTAAATGAGCATGCAAGACACTCTGGCGGATATGTTTACCCGTATCCGCAATGCGCAGATGGCCACCAAGGAGACGGCTACCATGCCGTCCTCCAAGTTGAAAGTGCAAGTGGCCCGAGTGCTAAAGGAAGAAGGCTACATTGCCGACTTTGCGGTAGCGGAGGGCGCTAAGCCCGAGCTAACCGTAACTCTCAAGTACTTTGAGGGTAAGCCGGTCATTGAGCACATTCAGCGGGTTTCCAAGCCGTCCCTGCGCCGCTACATGGGCAAGGATAACTTGCCTAAGGTTGCCGATGGCCTGGGTATCGCGATTGTCACCACATCCAATGGTGTCATGACCGATCGTGCCGCGCGCCAAGCGGGTGTCGGTGGCGAAGTCATCTGCACCGTATTCTAGGAGGCTGGAATGTCCCGCATAGCGAAATATCCGGTTAAAGTGCCTGCCGGCGTTGAGATTAAAATCAATGCTGACCAGCTGACCGCCAAAGGCGGCCAGGGCACGCTATCTATGACCATCCACTCTGATGTAGTGGTCGGTCAAGAAGATGGCCAGCTGACCTTCGCCCCGAGTGAGTCTGCCAAGAGCTGGGCCATGGCCGGTACTACCCGCGCCTTAGTTCAGAACCTGGTAACGGGCGTATCCGAGGGTTTCACAAGAACTCTCGAAATTGTTGGCGTCGGTTATCGTGCCCAAGCTAAGGGCCAGACGCTCAATCTTTCACTGGGCTTCTCGCACCCGGTCGACTATGAACTGCCTAAAGGTGTCTCAGCGGAAACGCCGAAGAACACCGTTATCGTGCTGAAAAGCGCGGATAAGCAGATGCTCGGCCAGTGCGCCGCGGAAATCCGCGCCTTCCGTCCCCCCGAGCCGTATAAAGGCAAGGGTGTTCGGTACGCCGACGAGCAGGTGCGTCGCAAAGAAGCCAAGAAGAAGTAAGGCAGGGTTATGAACGCGAAGAAAGAATCTCGTCTCCGTCGTGCCCGCCGCGCTCGCGCAAAGATCCGCGAGCTGGGCGTGTATCGCCTGTGCGTCAACCGTACCCCGCGTCACATCTATGCGCAGATTATCTCGCCGGATGGTGGCAAAGTGCTAGCCAGTGCTTCTACGCTGGACAAAGTACTGCGCGAGGGTGCGACCGGCAACTCAGATGCGGCCTCTAAAGTAGGTGCTCTGATTGCTGAACGCGCTAAAGAAGCAGGCATCACCCAGGTGGCCTTCGACCGTGCTGGCTTTAAGTATCACGGCCGCGTCAAGGCGCTGGCCGACGCCGCACGTGAAGGCGGCCTGGAATTCTAAAGGGTTTTACGATGGCGAAGAACGAACAGCAAAGCGGTGATCTGCAAGAGAAGTTAGTGCAGGTCAACCGCGTCGCCAAGGTGGTCAAGGGTGGTCGTATTTTCGGCTTCACCGCACTGACCGTCGTTGGTGATGGTAAAGGTCGTGTCGGTTTCGGTCGTGGCAAGGCGCGTGAAGTGCCTGTCGCAATCCAGAAAGCGATGGATCAAGCTCGTCGCAACATGGTCAAGGTGAACCTTGCTGGCCATACGCTGCAGTACCCGGTCAAAGCCCGTCACGGTGCTTCCAAGGTGTACATGCAGCCGGCTTCCGAAGGTACCGGTATCATCGCCGGTGGCGCCATGCGCTCTGTATTAGAGCTCGCCGGTGTCCACGACGTACTGGCCAAGTGCTACGGTTCCACCAACCCGGTTAACGTGGTACGAGCGACTGTTAAAGGTCTCTCCTCCATGCAAGCACCGGAAGACGTGGCCGCCAAGCGCGGTCTGTCTGTCGAAGCGATCACGGGGTAAGGCACCATGGCAGCAACGATCAAGGTTACCCAGATCCGCAGCACCATCGGCATTATGCCCAAGCACAAGGCTACTATGAAAGGCTTGGGCCTGCGTCGCATCGGTCATACGGTTGAACTGGAAGACACCCCTGCCGTACGCGGCATGATCCACAAGGTGAACTACCTTGTGCGCGTTGAGGGAGAGTAATCCATGAAACTCAATAACCTAAGCCCGGCTCCGGGCTCCAAACACGCTGCAAAGCGCGTTGGTCGTGGCATCGGTTCCGGTCTTGGTAAGACCGGTGGCCGTGGTCACAAAGGTCAGAAGTCACGTAGTGGCGGCAGTGTTAAGCCCGGTTTCGAAGGCGGTCAGATGCCTTTGCAGCGTCGTTTGCCGAAATTCGGCTTTACGTCTGCAAAATCTCTGGTCTCTGAAGAAGTACGCCTGGCTGAGCTTGCTAAAGTTGCCGGTGGCGAAGTCACCATGGCATCTTTGAAAGAAGCCAACGTGCTAAAGGACTCTACGCTACACGCGAAGATCATCCTTTCTGGCGAACTGAAAACGGCGGTTACCGTTCGCGGAATCAAGGTCACCAAAGGTGCCCGTGAAGCGATCGAAGCCGCTGGCGGCAAGGTAGAGGACTAAATGGCCAAGTCAGGAAAAATGCCGGCGATGGGCAGCGGTCTGAGTGAACTGTGGGCGCGTTTGCGCTTCGTGCTCCTCGCCATCGTGGTGTACCGTATTGGTGCCCACATTCCCGTTCCCGGTATCAATCCTGACCAGCTTGCTGCCTTGTTTAGGGAGCAACAGGGCACCATTCTGGGCATGTTTAACATGTTCTCGGGTGGCGCCCTGGAGCGCATGAGTGTTCTCGCCCTGGGTATAATGCCCTATATATCGGCGTCGATTATCATGCAGCTCATGACTGCGGTCTCCCCTCATCTTGAGCAGCTCAAGAAAGAGGGTGAGGCTGGCCGCCGCAAGATTAGCCAGTACACCCGCTACGGCACGGTGATACTGGCGTTTGTCCAGGCTACCGGCATGTCCGTCGGTCTGGCTAGCCAAGGCATCGCGTACAGTGCTGACTTCAGCTTCTATTTCACCGCCGTGATTACGTTTGTATCGGGCGCGGTGTTTATGATGTGGCTAGGTGAGCAGATTACCGAGAAGGGCATCGGCAACGGTATTTCGCTGCTGATCTTCGCCGGTATTGTCGCTGGACTGCCCAGTGCCGTGGGCCAAGCCTTCGAGCTTGCCCGTAATGAAGGGGCCTGGAATGTTCTGCCGCTGTTAGCGCTGTCAGTGTTAGGTATTGCGACTGTCGCCTTTGTGGTTTTCATTGAGCGCGGCCAACGCCGTCTCAAAGTTAATTACCCTCGGCGGCAAGTGGGCAATAAGATGTATGCAGGGCAAAGTAGCTACCTGCCTTTGAAGGTCAACATGGCCGGTGTTATTCCGGCGATTTTTGCCTCCAGTATCCTGCTTTTCCCGGCCTCTATTGGTCAGTGGGTAGGTGCCGGTGAAGGTATGGAGTGGTTGCAGCGTGCATCTCAGGCATTAGGCCCAGGTCAACCGCTTTACATCTTGCTTTTCGCGGCGGCAGTGGTATTCTTCTGCTTCTTTTACACAGCGCTGGTCTTCAACCCCAAGGATGTGGCTGACAATCTTAAAAAGTCAGGCGCTTTCCTGCCGGGCATTCGCCCCGGCGAGCAGACCGCTCGCTATATCGACAAGGTCATGACACGTTTGACCCTGTTCGGTGCCTTGTATATCACTGCGGTTTCCTTGATGCCCCAGTTCTTGATTGTGGCGTGGAACGTGCCGTTTTTCTTCGGCGGTACCTCGTTGTTAATCGTAGTCGTGGTCATCATGGACTTCATGGCCCAGGTGCAGTCGCATCTCATGTCGCATCAGTATGACTCAGTGATGAAGAAGTCCAACCTGAAAGGCTACGGTAGCGGCGGTATCATGCGCTGAGGCGCCGTCCACCCCTATTTAGTTAGAGAGGGCGCGCCGCGAGCCGGTTTTTGGAGAAAGATCGATGAAAGTTCGAGCTTCCGTAAAGAAAATGTGCCGTAACTGCAAGATCATTCGTCGCAATGGCGCTGTCCGCGTCATCTGCAGCGAGCCACGGCACAAACAACGCCAGGGTTAATAGCCTGGGTTGTATTAAGCGGGTGCCAGCATACCCCTTGCCTTAGGGCAAATGATGGGGTATGCTGTTGCGCCTTTTGTAGATGAATAAACGAGCAAGCCGCTCAAATTTCGGAGTAAGCTGATGGCCCGTATTGCAGGCGTCAATATCCCGGACAACAAGCATGCGGCGATCTCGCTGACCTATATCTTCGGGATTGGCCGTACCCGTGCTGAGCACATCTGTGCTGCAGCCGGTATCGCGCCTACTGCCAAGATCCAGGATCTGTCTTCTGAAGAAGTCGACACCCTGCGTTCTGAAGTTGGCAAGTACACCGTAGAAGGCGACCTTCGTCGTGATGTCACGCTTAACATTAAGCGTCTCATGGACTTAGGCTGCTACCGTGGTCTGCGTCATCGTCGTAGTCTTCCGCTGCGTGGTCAGCGGACTAAGACTAACGCGCGCACCCGTAAGGGCCCGCGTAAGCCGATCCGCAAATAACACGCACGTTCTGGCGTAAAGACAGGAATAGACATCAACATGGCTAACCCGCGTAGTAACCGTAAAAAGGTTAAAAAGCAGGTAGTGGATGCGATTGCGCATATCCATGCCTCTTTTAACAACACGATCGTGACGATCACAGACCGCCAGGGCAACGCTCTTTCTTGGGCGACTGCCGGTGGTTCGGGTTTTCGTGGTTCTCGCAAGAGCACCCCGTTCGCTGCTCAAGTGGCAAGCGAACGTGCAGCAACTGCTGCAGCCGAGTATGGTGTGAAAAACGTAGATGTACTGGTTAAAGGCCCAGGTCCCGGTCGTGAATCCGCCGTGCGCGCACTGAATGCCGCCGGCTTCCGCGTGCAAAGCATCGTAGACGCGACGCCCATTCCCCATAATGGCTGCCGTCCGCCTAAGAAACGCCGCGTTTAAGGAGACAGATTCATGGCTCGTTATATTGGACCGAAGTGCAAACTGTCTCGTCGTGAAGGCACCGACCTCTTTTTGAAGAGTGGTGTTACTCCCTTCGAGAAAAAGTGTAAATCCGAGCAGATCCCGGGTGTACACGGCCAGCGTCGTCAGCGTCTTTCAGACTACGGCTTGCAGCTTCGCGAGAAGCAAAAAGTACGTCGCATGTATGGCGTACTCGAAAAACAGTTCCGTAACTACTACAAAGAAGCCGCTCGCCTGAAAGGTGCGACCGGTGAAGTATTGTTGCAGTTGCTCGAATCCCGACTGGATAATGTCGTCTACCGCATGGGCTTCGGCTCGACTCGCTCTGAAGCGCGTCAGCTGGTCAGCCACAAAGCGATTTCCGTGAACGGCCGCACCGTTAACGTTGCTTCCTATCAAGTGAAGCCGGGTGACGTTGTTTCCATTCGCGAAAAGGCGAAAAACCAAGCACGTATTCAAAGCGCGTTGTCCATTGCGGCCAACCGTGGCGATATCGCTTGGATCGAAATCGACGCCAAGAAGATGGAAGGCACTTTCAAGGCTCTGCCTGAACGCGGTGACCTGTCTGCCGACATCAACGAAAACCTGATCGTCGAGCTGTACTCCAAGTAAGCAGTTTTCTGTTTCTTGTCAATCTGGTGCCGGTTTAACGCCCGCGCCAGATCTTACCGAGTACCAAGTATCCGTTTGGCAGCCTGAAAGGTGTTCATATGCAGCGTTCAGTGACAGAGTTTCTCCGTCCTCGCGACATCAAGGTCGAAGAAATCAGCGCACATCACGCCAAAATCGTGCTCGAACCGTTCGAGCGTGGTTTTGGTCACACCCTGGGGAATGCACTACGTCGCATTCTGCTTTCGTCCATGCCCGGCTGTGCCGTGGTAGAGGCTGAAATCGCCGGCGTCGAGCATGAATACAGTGCGCTTGAAGGGGTGCAGGAAGATGTCATTGAAATCCTCCTGAACTTGAAAGATGTTGCGATCAAGATGCACAGCCGCGATGAGGCGGTGCTCACGCTGAACAAGCAGGGCCCAGCCGTCGTCACCGCTGGCGACATTGCGCTTGATCATAGCGTCGAAATCGTCAACCCGGACCACGTCATTGCTCATGTCAATGAAGGTGCCGAGCTGAAAATTCAGCTTAAGGTAGCGCTGGGTCGTGGCTACGAACCGGCTGACGCGCGCGGCTCTGATGAAGAGTCACGTGCCATTGGCCGCCTGCAGCTGGATGCCACCTTCAGCCCTGTCCGCCGTGTTTCCTACTCGGTTGAGGCCGCTCGTGTCGAGCAGCGCACCGACCTCGATAAGCTAATTATCGATCTGGAAACCGACGGTACCCTGGATCCGGAAGAGGCTATCCGTCGCAGTGCGACCATCCTGCAAGAGCAGCTGGCCGCCTTCGTCGACCTGGAAGCTGATAAAGAACAGGAAGTCGAAGAGGAAGAGGATCATGTCGATCCAATTCTATTGCGCCCCGTAGACGATCTTGAGTTGACCGTTCGTAGCGCGAACTGCCTAAAAGCCGAGAATATTTACTACATCGGTGATCTTATCCAGCGCACAGAAGTTGAGCTGTTGAAGACACCGAACCTCGGTAAAAAGTCTTTGAATGAAATCAAAGATGTATTGGCGGCTCGCGGCTTGTCCCTTGGCATGCGGTTGGAAAATTGGCCACCGGCAAGCCTGAAGGACGACAAAGCCTCCGCGTGAGCGTCGACTTGAGTCCCAGTTTGGTAAGGAATTACAACCATGCGTCATCGTAAGAGTGGTCGTCATCTGAATCGCACCAGCTCGCATCGTCAGGCCATGTTCAAGAACATGTCTGTCTCGCTGGTCGAACATGAAGTCATTAAGACAACCCTGCCGAAAGCCAAGGAGCTGCGTCGCGTAATCGAGCCGCTGATCACCTTGTCTAAGCAGGATAGCGTTGCAAACCGTCGTTTGGCGTTTGCCCGCACGCGCTCTAAAGAAGCCGTCGGCAAACTGTTCAACGAATTGGGTCCGCGTTATGCCGAGCGTCCGGGCGGTTACGTCCGTATTCTCAAGTGCGGTTTCCGCACCGGCGACAACGCGCCTATGGCGTTCGTTGAACTAGTTGACCGTCCGGTTGTTGAAGAAGCCGCTGCAGAAGAGTAATCCTCTGCGCCAGGCCTCTTTGGTAGCGAATGAAAACCGACCCTCAGTGGTCGGTTTTTTTATGGGCGCATTTATCTTCTGTTTTCTACACTTAACGTCGTCTATTCTTCGTACTAATACCCTATACTCGGCCTATTATTAAATTGAGTAAGCGTCGCGTGCCGCTTGGGCAAGCCTTGTGTTGTAGCTTGAGTGTGGCATGGTAGTTAAGCAGCGGCAGGTTGGTTAAACAGCGATTCGAACTAGCGCATTGATAACAAGCAAGGGGCAGGTATGTATGCGAGGATAAAAAGCGCTGCCGGGGGAGCGTCGGCGATAGGGTTTTTGAGTATGCTAATGCTGCTCATACTTGCGATGGTCACTACTGCGCATGCCGACAACCCGCGCTATGCGGGTATTGTCGTTGATCTGGACAATGGCGAAGTGCTTTACGCCGAGAATATTGACGATCAGCGCTATCCTGCGTCGCTTACCAAAATGATGACGCTCTATCTAACCTTTGAAGCGTTAGAAGAGGGTACGCTGCGCTTGGACCAACCCTTGCCGGTTTCCCATTACGCTGCCGCCAAGCCTGCTGTCAAACTGTGGCTGGCGGCGGGCAGCTCAATTCCGGTGGATACCGCTATTCGCGCACTCGCGGTTCGCTCTGCCAATGATGTTGCCGCAGTGGTTGCCGAAGCCCTGGGCGGTAGCGAAGCCCACTTTGCCCAAATGATGACCACCAAGGCACGCGAGCTGGGCATGCATGCCACCACCTTTCGCAATGCCTCTGGCTTGCCGGATGACGGCCAAATCACCACCGCGCGGGATATGCTCACGCTTTCGGTACGCGTGATGCAGGACTTCCCCCAGTACTACCACTACTTCGGCCTGCAAGAGTTTACCTACCGCGGCACCCGGCACACCAGCCACAATCGATTGGTGCGTGACTACCCAGGTGCCGATGGCCTAAAAACGGGGTTCATTCGCGCCTCTGGCTTTAACGTGGCCACTACCGCAGTGCGCGGTGATCGGCGGCTGGTGGGCGTCGTCATGGGTGGTTTTTCATCCCAGTCCCGGGATACCCATATGGCCAATCTGCTGGATCGTAGCTTCTTGCGTGCGTCCCTACGCGACCAGCAAAGCTGGATGGGTGACACCAGCTTCTCGCGGGAATTTATGGCCTTTGCACCCCCTGCTCAGCCGGTGGCACCACAGCAGCCAGCGCCACGCCAACCCCTGCTGGCGGTGGTCGAAACGTCAACATTGTCACCATCGAGTAACTCTACCCCCTCAACGCCGGTTGTCGATCTTGAAGAACAGCTAGCTGATATTGTCACCATTCAGCGCCCCACGCCGGCAAGCGAAGATCCACAGCCCGACCCACTTCAAGCGTTCATTGAGCGTGAACGCAAGATGGCCTCTGTCACTGAAACGGGCGGTGGCTGGGGGGTGCAAGTGGGTGCTTTCAGTCGTGAAGCCCAGGCACGGCAATTGGCGCAGCAGGCGGCTCAGCGGATTGCTCAGACTTTAGGCGGACGCATTGCTGTAGACACGGTAGAGGGCCAAAACCCTGTTTATCGCGCCCGGCTAATGGCATTGGACGAGCAGCGCGCTCGCCAAGCGTGCCGTGAGCTGCACTCCCAAGGTATGGACTGTATGGTCGTTAACGCCAGCTTGTAAGGGGGGCCGTCATCACCCCGCCAATGGCTAATTGGCGGGGTTTTTCTTTTTTGGCACTTTGTATTGACCAGTGAACAGGGAGATCGCGGTGACAACCTCGCTGAAAGGCATACTCTGCATGTGTTTGGGCGTTCTTTTCCTCGCCCTAGGCGACGCTGTTTCCAAGTGGTTAGGTGAAGTGCACTCGCCACTGCAGATTATTTTCTTCCGTGCCTTGGTATCGCTACCGCTGATTGCGCTGCTTGCCCATTTTGCCGGTGGGTTACGCAAGCTGCGTACGAAACGGCCGGGCATCCATTTGCTGCGCGGATTGATTTATACCGCCACCATGGTCTGTTTCGTATGGGGGCTAACGCTGCTCCCCCTGGCGGAGGCCACGGCGATTGCCTTTGTGGCGCCGCTGTTTGTGACCCTGCTTTCGGTGCCATTGTTGGGTGAGCGCATTGATCCACCGGTGCTGATCGCATCCTTGGTGGGGTTTGCGGGGGTGCTGATCGTGGTGCGGCCCAACGGCGATGCGTTTCAGATGGGCGCGCTGGTATTGGTGGGGGCGGCGCTATTCTATGCGCTGATGATGATTACCGCCCGGCGCTACGGCGCCCGCGAACACCTCTGGGCAATGCTGTTTTACATGACCTGTGTGCCGCTGGTGGTGACCGCGCTAACGCTGCCCTGGGTATGGCAAACACCCCAGCCGTGGCACTGGGTAGGCTTTTTCGCCTCGGGAGTATTGGGCGTTGCAGCCACCGCTTTTATCACCTTGGCCTTCCGGTTTGCCCCTGCGGCCATCGCCGCGCCTTTTGATTACACCGCCATGCTCTGGGCGGTACTGCTGGGCTGGTGGTTTTGGGGTGAAATGCCGGATCTCTGGGTTTGGGTAGGCAGCGCCTTGATAATGGGCAGCGGGTTAGCGGTAGCGTATCACGACCGTAGGACAACCCTTAAACGTCGTCCTACCGCCTAACTGACGTCACTCTACCGCCACTTTTTGATCTAGGTCACGGAAGCGGTGAGCTTGCCAAAACGGCGGGTTTGGGCTGGTTATAATCCTGGCCTTTCATCGCAGTCCGCTGCGAGCCATCGTCCTGATCACGGTGACTGTCTATGCAAGCCCCCGAACTACTTTCCCCTGCCGGCACCTTCAAGAACATGCGTTACGCCTTTGCCTATGGGGCCGATGCGGTCTACGCAGGGCAGCCACGCTACTCTCTCAGAGTGCGCAACAACGATTTTAAAATTGATAACTTACACCGTGGTATCGAGTATGCCCATGCCCGAGGCAAGCAGTTTTACGTTGCTTCCAACATTGCCCCTCACAATAGCAAACTGAAAACCTACCTTCAGGATATGGCGCCGGTGATCGAGGCAGGGCCCGATGCGCTGATTATGTCGGATCCCGGTTTGATTATGATGGTTCGTGATCGCTGGCCGGATCAACCTATCCACCTCTCGGTGCAATCGAACGTCGTCAACTGGGCTGCCGCCCAATTCTGGCAGCGGCAGGGTATCAGCCGCATCATTTTGTCTAGGGAGCTATCACTGGAAGAGATCGGCGAAATACGCGAACAGTGCCCAGGCTTAGAGATCGAAACCTTTGTTCACGGCGCACTGTGTATCGCCTATTCAGGGCGTTGCCTGCTGTCGGGTTATTTCAATCATCGCGACCCTAATCAAGGTACCTGTACCAACGCGTGTCGCTGGAAATACAACACCGTAGCAGCGACCCAGGATGACACGGGCGACTTAATAGCCGCCCAAGGAAGTGGCAGTGCAGCGGTCGGCAGCCCAGACGAGCTTTCGGCGCTGATTGAAGACGTTTCACGCCCTGGCAAGCTGATGCCTGTGTATGAGGATGAACACGGCACCTACATCATGAACTCCAAGGATCTGCGCGCGGTGCAGCATGTCGCTCGGCTGACGCAAATGGGCGTGGCGTCACTAAAGATTGAAGGGCGCACCAAGTCCCATTATTACGTTGCGCGTACAGCGCAAGTCTATCGCCAAGCCATTGATGACGCAGTCGCTGGGCGCCCCTTCAATAAACGGCTAATGGATGAACTTGAGAACCTGGCGAATAGAGGGTACACCGAAGGTTTCTATCAACGCCATGTGCACGGTGAGTTCCAAAGCTATGAGCAGGGGAACTCGATCGGCGTTCACCAACAGTTCGTCGGTGAAGTGCTGGGTTTCGATCCGGCTCGTGGCAGGTTGGAAGTCGAGGTTAAAAATCGCTTTGAAGTAGGGGATGGCATGGAGCTTATGCTGCCAGGTGGCAATCACCGCTTCGTGCTTGAGCATATCGAGAACTTGCGAGGTGAAGCGCAGAGCGCAGCACCTGGTTCTGGGCATCGCGTGCGAATCCCCGTTCCCAAGGTCAGCATTACCCCTGAACAGCTTGAGTTTGCGCTGTTAATGCGTGATCTCAAGCCTTCCAGAGCAGCACAATCTGAATCGTTGGGGGTAGCGATCAGCTAAACGCATAAACGTCCATTGCAAGCACACCGTGCTCCACGCTGTGGTGTAGCTGTTTTGCGTCACCTCCTGCCCCCATGGCCACCAGCAGCGGCTGGAAGTGTTCAGGGGTCGGGTGGTTCTCCCGCGCGTTGGGGGCGTTCTCCCAGCTAAGCAGTGCTTCACGATCATTGGCGATAAGGCGGTCGCTCACCCAAGTGGCAAATGCACCTACCCAGGCGGGCATAGGGCTCTCCTGGGGCATGATTTCATACAGGTTATGGGTCAGGCTGCCCGAGCCGATCACCAAAATCCCCTCTTCCCGCAGTGCCGACAGGCGCTCGCCCAGCGTGACCAGCTCCGCATTGCTCCAGCGCACCGGAAGCGACAGCGAAACAACCGGCACATTGGCGTCAGGAAACATCAGCGAAAGGGGCACCCAGGCGCCGTGATCCAGGCCGCGCTCTACCCGCTCGGCGCCCAGTAACACGGCCAGCCGTTCAGCCAGTTCCGGCTCACCCGGGGCGGGATACTGGCACTCGAAAAGCGCCTGTGGGAAGCCGCCAAAGTCGTGAATGGTTTCTGGCTTGGCGCTGATGCTGACCTTGAGCGCCAGGCTCTCCCAGTGCGCTGAGACCACTACCACCGCCTTGGGCGCAAGCTGCCTGCCCAGTTCGCGTAGAAAGGCATGAGCCGGGGTTTTATTGAGGGCCAGCATGGGCGAGCCATGGGAAATAAACAGACTAGGTAACATGAGTGAGTCTCCTCAGCAGCATGGCCAACGCTGGCGGTAAGCAAGCGCTGGCAATAGGGTTAGGCGATAGTTTTAGGTGTTAGGCGAATCGGTTACTTAGCACCCAGCGGCCGCTGCCCAGGCCCGCTTGCACGATTAACGCCAGCGTCCAGAACACCGGGAATTCCCAACCGCCGCCGGCATTTGAGAACATCCAGCCGTTGCCAAGATGCACCCAAGCAGCGCCGAGCAGTACCGGCACCAGTGCCAGGCTCACCCAGCGGGTGTAAACACCCAGAATCAGGGCGGCTCCACCGCCTACTTCGGCAGCAATGGTCAGGTAGGCCAGAAACCCTGGTAAACCCAGTGATTCAAAATAGCCGACGGTGCCCGGTAGGGTAAATACAAACACCTTGAGCAAACCGTGAGCAAGGGCCATCACACCCAGTGCGACGCGCAGTAGCGAGATGGCCTGGGGTTGTAAAGAGTGCTGTAGAGAGGGGGCAGAGTGAGTATGCGTTGTCATCGTAGTAGCTTCCATCGAGTGGTTGATGACGCTACTTTACAGCCGGATAAGATCGAGATAATCAGCGTATTTTGCACATCACTGTTGCGTAATGGGCGACAATCCAATGTTCTGCTCCCAAACTGGCGGATCGCCCCACGCCTCGGTGAGCAGGTCGATGAAGCGCTCCACCTTGGCGGGCAGGTAGCGCCGGGCGGGGTAGAGGGCATGAACATCGAGCCGTACCGCTGGCTCATTGGTCAAGATGGGCACTAAACGCCCGCTGGCGATACTCTCTGTGACCAGAAAGCTGGGCTGCTGAGCGATGCCCAGGCCAGCTTCCGCGGCGTGGGTGAGTACATCGCCGTTATTGCTTTCCAGTGGGCCATTGACCGTCAATGACTGCGTGGCAATCTTCCAGTCAGCGCTCTGTTGGCCGCTGCGGTAGCGTAGGCAGTGGTGCTTGGCAAGGGCTTGAACGCTGTCGGGTTCACCGTGGTTGGCAAGATATTCAGGCGATGCGCAAAACAGTAGGCGGCACCGCGTCAGTCGGCGCGCCACCAGGCTGGAGTCAGGCAGGCTGCCGATACGGATCGCTACGTCGTAACCCTCTTCAAGCAGGTCGACACGGCGGTCGTTCAAATCCAGGCGCACCTCTAGCGCCGGGTGGGTGTGCATAAACTGGGCGACGAGCGGCGCTAGGTAGCGGGTACCAAAGCTCATCGGCCCATTAACGCGCAGCCGTCCACGCACATCGCTGGTACCTTGGCCCACCTCGGCGGCGGCCTCATCGAGCGCTTGCAGTATCCCTTGGGCGCGGACTAGATAGCGTTCTCCGGCCTCAGTGAGATGTAGTCGTCGCGTGGTGCGTTGTATCAGTCGCGCGCCCAATGTCTCTTCCAGTGCCATGACCTGGCGGGATACGCGAGTGCGGGAAATATCCAGCGCTTCAGCAGCGCGGGTATAGCTACTCAACTCGGCTACCCGCACAAAAGCGACGATATGCTCTAACTGATTCATGACGCCGAATCGGCTTGGAAAATCTGAAAAGCGCGCGCTGCCTGGTAAGGGTCGGGCTGGCCACAAATGGCCGATATCACCGCTAAACCGTTCGCTCCCGCGCGCTGTACGCTAATCGCATGATCCGCTTTCAGCCCACCAATGGCCACGCTGGGCAGTGGGCACGCCTTGACCAGCGCCGCTAAACCGCCAAAGCCGATGGGCTGGGCGTGATCTTGTTTGCTCTCGGTGGCAAACACGGGACCAATCCCGACATAATCGAGTAGCTCAAACGGAGAGACTTGCAGCTGGGCGATAGTATTGATCGACAGGCCGATAATCGCTTGCTCACCTAGTACCCGGCGCGCTTGCTGAACGGCTGCGTCGCTCTGACCGACATGCAGGCCATCTGCCTGGCTTTCTAGTGCCACCTGCAAACGGTCGTTAATGATCAGCGGGATACCGGTGCCCGCCAGAAGCGCTTTTAACCGTTTGGCTTGGGCAATCATCTGTTCGTCGCTGGCATGCTTGTCACGCAACTGCACGATGGTGACACCGCCTTTTACCGCTGCCTCAACCGTTTGTTCCAAACCATGCTCTTGGCAGAGCGTGGCATCGGTGACCAAGTAGAGCGATAGATCAAGCGGCATGGATTGCCTCCAGTTGGGCATAAGTAGTGAGGTCGTCAGGGGTGAGTTGATACAGCGCATCCAGCAGTGCCACTTGAAAGCTACCAGGCCCGTTGGCGTGGCTGCCCGCACGCTCTCCTGTGACCGCAAAGCAGGCCAGCGCGGCTGCCGTTGCACCCAGTGGGGCGTCGCGGTTGGCAGCCACAAATCCCGCCACTAGCGCGCTCAGCCCACAGCCAAGCGTTGTTACACGGGGCATCAAAGGATGGCCACCGTTAATGCGGTAGTGCTGTGTGCCGTCCGTCACCCAGTCGCTTTCACCGGTCATCGCGACAATACAGCCGTGTTTTTGCGCTAATGCTATTGCAGCGTCCACGGCTTGGTCGGTGGCGGCTGTGGCGTCCACGCCGCGGCCTTGGCTAGCTAAACCGTTAAGGGCAAGAATTTCAGACGCATTGCCACGAATCACGCTGGGTTTAGCGGCCAGCAGCTTCGCGCACAGCGTTTGGCGATAGCGCGTGGCGCCAACGGCGACGGGATCTAATACCCAGGGAATGGCATGCTGATCGGCAGTCGCTGTGGCGGTGAGCATAGCGTCAGCCCAGTGGGCAGAGATCGTACCGATATTAATCGACAGCCCCGCGGAGATAGCCGTGAATTCAGCCACTTCTTCAGGCGCATGCAGCATGGCGGGCGACGCGCCGGTGGCTAACAGCAGGTTGGCAGTGCTGTTCATGGCCACATAGTTGGTCATGCAGTGAACCAGCGGTGTCACTGAGCGCAGCGTCTCAAGGTAATCGCCAAGCGGGCGTAGGGTCATAGCATCCTCCCGGCAGGGAGGTGGTAAGCGTTACCACGACTCCCTACGCCGGTGTTATCCGGTTCAGGTTCAAAGGGTGCTTCTCAGCCCAACCGTAACGGAGGGCGCCCCTGTCGAGGGATTACTATCCTTGCCTGAAGTAGCCCTGTAAAGCCCCGGATGCGGACGATAGCAATCTAACGAAACGAAATACGCGTACCGTAGGTAAGCATTTCATCAGGTGTCATCGCTTTACCCTCGACCCCAATCATCTCGTCACCACACTGGTCGGCGAAGGTTAGCACGCCGTGGGTCAAACCCAGTTGGCCCAGGGTATCGCGGATTTCGCCCGTGCCCAGAAAAGTACTGACGTGGCCCTTGTTATCGCTCAGCTCAGACACGCCGTTAGCATGGTGAAAACGCACTTTGTAGATTCCATCCATCGACTCGACTTCAACAATCGGCGAAAAACCGTTGTGAAGCGCATTGGAAAGCTGTTTTAGCGTCAGGTGGTCACCCAGCGTCATATCGATCGCACTCATGGAAAACTCCTGTGGACGCCTCAAAGGTGGGGCATCACTCATGTTGCGGGAACTGCTTTTTGTAAAGCTTATGAAGAATAAGTGTAGGGTTTTTGTTTAGTATTGCCAGTGCGCTTATCGGCACCTCGATACGACACTGCCTACGTGCTTGTAAGGGCTGTTATTATGGTCATAAAGCCCCCATGGTAAGCGGTACGTGAAGCTCAATGGATTCAATGATCAACATCAGCGATAGGAGAGCAAAATGAGTTTTCAAGGCGAGCAGCATCCTGGCGTCGTGGCTACGCCGCCCCAAACTCAAGGGTTTCGTTTAAACCACACCATGCTGCGGGTGAAAGACCCTGAGCAGGCATTGGCGTTCTACTCAAAAGTGTTTGGTATGCAGGTGATGCGGCGGTTGGATTTCGAAGAGATGCAGTTCTCGCTCTACTTCCTGGCCAACCTGGAACCCAGCGACAGCGTTCCGGACGATGCACAAGCGCGTACCGCCTGGACGTTTAGCCAGAAAGGGCTGCTGGAGCTGACCCACAACTGGGGGACTGAAGACCAGGAAGATTTCGCCTATCACGATGGCAATGCCGAACCCCAGGGCTTTGGGCATATCTGCTTCAACGTACCGGATTTGGCAGCGGCCCAGGCGTGGTTCGACGAGCATGACGTCACCTTCGTCAAACGCTCCGATCAGGGCAAGATGAAAGATGTTATCTTCGTTAAAGACCCGGATGGCTACTGGATCGAAGTGATTCAGGCAGACCTGATGGTGGGGAAGAGCGACTCTTGAGGCACGCCAATGGCTGAACTACTGTTCCGGCTGCGCCATGTGACCGACGAAGAGGCCATGGAGGTGCGTGACCTGCTCGCTGCCCATGGCTTTGATACCTATGAAACCCAGGCGGGCTTTTTCCGCCTGGGCGTTGACGCGATTTGGCTGCGCAATCCACATCAGCACGACGCTGCCATCGCGGCGTTAGAGGCCTACCAGGCGGAGCGCCTTGAGCGCGCCCAACGCGAGCATCAGGCGGCGGTTGAGCGGGGTGACGCGGAGACGCTGTGGCGTCGTTTGGCCGCTCACCCGGTGCAGGTCGTGTTAGTACTGCTAGCAGTGGGGCTTATTGCCGCCCTTACGCTGCTGCCGTTCCTGGGTATGTCGCGAAGCTAAGCGGCTGGCAGATGGCCGCGTTTGAGGTACATCATGACGCCATCATCACCGGCGGTAAGTGCCGGAGCAGAACCGCTGGGGTAGCGGCACCAGGTGCCTGCCGTGTAACTCTGTTCGCTATCGCTCAGTGTGCCTTCCAGAATCAAAAACTCCAGCCCGCCCAGCAGCGTGGGGTAGGTAATGGAGGTGCCCGCCGACCAGCGCTCCAGGCTGGTGCGCTCCTGCTTGTAGGTGTGCAGCATTTTATAGGCAATGCGCGGGCGTCGATCAGGCTGCCAGGGCAGCCGATGCGCTGGCACTGCCAACTGTAGCGTGTCGTTGGGGTCAAACTGGTGCAGTTTGACAAATATCAGCGCGCCTTCCTCGCCAATTTGCGGGGTATGGCCGGTGCCAATGGGGTTTCTTAAGTAGCTGCCCGCCGCGTAGCGCCCATGCTCATCGGCGAACACGCCTTCCAATACCAGAATCTCTTCGCCGCCGCCGTGGGTATGCCGCTCAAACTTTGTATTGGGGGCGTAGCGCACCAGGCTGGTAGCGCGAGCAACTTCATCACCAATCCGGTCAAACATCATGCGCTCTACCCCCGCGCTGGGGGAATCGACCCACTGATACTCTTCCGGGGTAACACAGGCAAAGTGGCTAAAATCGGCGTTTAGACGCATGGGAAAGGGCTCTTCGCAGTGAAGGTAAGTGACGGGGGAGGGTGCTAGTCTCCTTATCGACAGCAAAAAATGCAACTTTCGGTTGTTTGATCTTCGTTATATCGCCATAAAAAACACCCCAACCATTGGACGAATATCCAACGATTGGGGTGCAGTTCACGAAGGCGGCATCAGGTTGTCTGGCTGCTTGCTTAGGGCGCTTCAGTCAGTTTGGTAAGAATATGATGTGCAGCTTCGATGCGCGCCTGATTGGGGTAGTTGCGGTTAGCCAGCAGCACAATGCCGATTTGCTCGCTGGGTACAAAAGCCACGTAGCCGCCAAAGCCGTTGGTAGCGCCGGTTTTGTTATAGAGCGCTTCCTGCCTGGGGGCTAGCGGTGGGGTTAAGCGGTTGGCAGGGTTGGGCTGCAAAATCATCTCAAGCGAGTTGCCTGCCAGTAACTGATCGAGCGCCACCGGGTAGGCATAGCTTTCCCACCCCAGTCCTTGGGTCATATCGCCGACCTCAAAGTACCCCGTGCGCGTAGCGGCCAAGGCTTGGCTTAGTGGCTCATTAAGCTCAGCACCACTCATATTGGCTTCCACCAGCGTTAGTACGTCTGCGGCAGTCGATTTCAATCCGTAGGCTTGGGCATCCAGCATGCCTGGGTTCACCCGAATGGGTTCATCCTCTTTAGAGTAACCGTAGGCATAGTTCGCCTGCTGCGCTTCAGGCACCTGAAAGTAGCTATGCTCAAGCCCTAACGGGGGAAACAGCGCCTCCTCCATCAGCGCCTCGAAGGGCTGGTCAAGGCTTTGTGCGGCGAGATAACCGAACAGGCCCAGGCTTGGGTTGGAGTAGAGCCGATGGCTGCCAGGGGCGGATTCAGGCTGCCACTGGCGGTAGTAGTCGATCATCGTCTCTTCGCTTTGAACCGACTCAGGGAACTGCAGCGGCAGCTCGCCCGCGGTGTAAGTACCCAGTTCCAGCAGCGTGATCTCATCGAAGGCGCTGCCTTCAAGTTCAGGCAGGTAGCGGCTGGCCGGGTCGGAAAGCGAGAGGGCGCCGCTAGCCTGGGCATAGCCAGTGAGTGCAGCCGTGAAAATCTTGCTGATAGAGCCGAGTTCGAACAGCGTCTCATCAGTGACCGGAATCCCCGCTTCTTGATTGGCGAGGCCATAATTAAAGTAGTGCTGCTGGCCGTTGATACTCAGCGCGATCGCCATGCCTGGAATACGGTGCTCGGCCATCAAAGGCGCGATAGTATCGTTCACCAGGGCCTCAATATC
The DNA here is from genome assembly GCF_054065485.1 of Vreelandella sp. 2A-K22. NCBI lineage: Bacteria > Pseudomonadati > Pseudomonadota > Gammaproteobacteria > Oceanospirillales > Halomonadaceae > Vreelandella > Vreelandella sp. 2A-K22. The sequence continues at coordinate 154,028 of NZ_JBSUGC010000016.1, forward strand.
GGCGCTTTCAGGCGTGCCGGAAGCCCATGCAGAGCCGTTGAGTAGAAGCGAACCTGTCATGATAAGGCCGCAGTTTGCTGCTAACATCTTATGCATACCAAAATCCTGTTGTGATTAATACCAAGAGAGGGCGGAGAGTTATTTCCAGACGCAAAGCCTGTGACAGGGGTTAACTTACGGCGCGCTGCGGCAATTCACAAACAGCGATATTTTGCATAAGCCATTAGAAAAATTTGGGGGTCAAGTTGGTGCGTCCCTACTTGCCGTTGAAGGCGCTGCGCGCGTTTGAGGCGTCGGCCAGGCATTTAAGCTTTACTCGCGCGGCAGAAGAGCTTCATGTGACCCAGGCGGCGGTAAGCCACCAGGTAAAGCTGCTCGAAACGCTGTTGAAGGTGCCGCTGTTCAAGCGTTTGCCCAGGGGGCTAATGCTTACCCAGGAGGGCGAGCTGCTGCTGCCGGTATTGAAGAGTTCATTCGACCAGATAGCCCACACGCTGGAGCGGGTGGGCGAGAGCAGCTATCGGGAGGTATTAAACGTCGGCGTGGTGGGGACTTTTGCCGTCGGCTGGTTGCTGCCGAGACTGGGAGACTTTCAGCGCCAGTACCCTTACGTCGATTTACGGCTCTCCACCCATAACAACCGCGCGGATATTGCCGGCGAAGGGCTGGATTTTGCGATCCGCTTTGGCACAGGGGCCTGGCATGGCACCGCGGCGCAGCCGCTACTACCGGCGTCCCTCTCGGTAATGTGCATACCTGATATCGCCGCGCGGCTTAACACCCCAGCCGATGTGCTGGGGGAAACCTGGCTGCGCTCTTATCGCGCTGATGAGTGGACAGAGTGGCTATTGGCGGCAGGGCTACCACGCAGCTTTCCGATGACCAACAGCATTGTGTTTGATTCTTCCATCGCCATGGTGGAAGCAGCCCTACAAGGGGCAGGCGTGGCGCTGGCGCCACCGCTGATGTTTCCCCGCCAACTAAACAGCGGCGCACTGATACAGCCTTTCGACACCGCTGTTAGCCTAGGCGGTTACTGGCTGACTCGCCTGCAGACACGCCCCGAAACCCACGCCATGGCGTCCTTCCGGGAATGGCTGCTCACGGCCATTAATGCCTGAGCAGCACTATTGACGTTAACTGCTTAGTGGCTGTGACCATGATCATCGTGGTCGTGGTCGTGGTCGTGGTCGTGGTCGTGGTCGTGGTCGTGGTCGTGGTCGTGGTCGTGGTCGTGGTCGTGGTCGTGGTCGTGGTCGTGGTCGTGGTCGTGGTCGTGGTCGTGGTCGTGGT
>NZ_JBSUGC010000017.1:0-150587 GCF_054065485.1 Vreelandella sp. 2A-K22
CCGGCGAAGGCGACACCGTCACCCTGAGCGTGGGCGACGAGAGCTACAGCGGCCAAGTGGACGCCGACGGCAACTACGCCATCGACGTGCCCGGATCGGTGCTGGCCGAGAACGACAGCATCAGCGCTGAAGTGACCGGCGAAGACGCCGCGGGCAACACCTACAGTGCCGATGCCGACCGCGACTACGGTGTGGACACCGACGCCTCCGCCACCATCACTATCGACACCATTGCCGGTGACGACGTGATCAACGGCGAAGAAGCCACCCAGACCATCAGCGTCACCGGCAGCGTGGGCGGCGACGCCGGCGAAGGCGACACCGTCACCCTGAGCGTGGGCGACGAGAGCTACAGCGGCCAAGTGGACGCCGACGGCAACTACGCCATCGACGTGCCCGGATCGGTGCTGGCCGAGAACGACAGCATCAGTGCTGAAGTGACCGGCGAAGACGCCGCGGGCAATGGCTACAGTGCCGATGCTGCGCGCGACTACGGTGTGGATGAAGCCCCTGATGCTGCGGGTGGACAAGTAACAGGTGAGGAAGACACCGCTCTAATACTGAAATGGAGTGATTTTAATATTACTGACGACTCACCTGCTGCTGAGCAGGGCGTTGTGATTACCCATTTGCCAACCTCAGGAGCATTGGAGTTCCAAGATACCAATGGGCAGTGGCAGAGTGTCGCTGAGGGTGCAAGTTTCTCAAGAACAGACATCGACGATGGCCAACTGCGCTTTGTGCCAGGCGCTAATGAGTCAGGCTTCGACAGCTATGGTGGTGAGGGGGTAGGAAACCAGGAAGCTGACTATGCGCAATTGCAGTTCGTTCCCACTGATGCACACAATGAAGGAGCGGAAGCTACTCTCACCATCGACATCAAGCCTGTTGCTGATGCACCCACTATCTCTGTGTCGCTGGGTAACATACTAGAGTCTGAACGCACCACAGTCATTACGGTTGAGCATGACGGCTCTACTATCACCATTGATGGGCCTGAAATCAGTGCTGAAGGAATCAGTGGTGAGGTTATCAAGCCACCGTTTAGTGATGGAAATCTAAACCCTGGTAGTGCCGATAATACTAGCGGTGCGGATATTATTGCGCTCATCGGTGACTTCGATAAGTTGGTGAATGGCAGCCAGGCACTCAATTCGATCAATGGTGGTGACAATGACTATATCTACTTAAACAAGCCTTTAACGAACTATGCCGTTAATCTAGCCCAGCAGAATGAATATTCGAGCTATAACGGAACTATTACCGACTTGGATACAGGGGTGACTATTAGCGTTAATAACATTCGTGGAGTCATATATGGTGATGGCTCAACTATGTTGCCCCCTGATGCGACTATCACTATTACCCAGAGTGGCTATGACATTATCGAAGTCGAGCTCTCTGCCCTGCTAACTGATACTGACGGCAGTGAGGTGCTTTCAGATATTGTTTTGACGAACATCCCAGCAGGCGTGGAGCTGACCGGTGAGGGCGTGGTTAGCCAGCCGGATGGTAGTTGGCTGGTGGCTAATCCTACAGGGGATAGCATCGATCAGCTGAAGTTAACGATGAAAGTACCTGTGAATGTCGGGGCGTTTGATATAACGGCTACGGTAACTTCAAGTGAGGTCTATGAGGATGCCTCAGGAGACCAGCAAATCATAGATAGTGAAACAAGCACTGATACCACCGCAGTCGAGCAATATAATATCGGGGTGGGTTCGCCCGGTGGAGACTCTATTGGAGGTACCAGTGCAAATGACATCATTATTGGTGATGTCGCTGGTCTCCAGTTGGTGCCAGGTGAAAACTATAACCTGGCATTCATGGTGGATACATCGGGCAGTATGTCGAATGCCGATATTGCCAATGCTAAGGAATCGCTGACGGAAGTGTTCAATACTCTTAAAGAGAGTGTAGGCGAGGATAACGCCGGCACAGTAAACATCTTCTTGGTAGAGTTCGATACTCAGGCAGGGAGAAATGTCAGTGTTGATCTGTCGGATCCACAAGCGCTGTCGAAACTGCAGGCAGTGTTAGATGGATTCCAGCAAGGTGGTGGTACTAACTACGAAGATGTATTTAAAACTACTGCCAACTGGTTCGCTACGGATACTGTCCAAGCTAATGCCGGCACTAACCTGACCTACTTTATTACCGATGGTTTGCCAACATATTATCAAGCCAATGAGCAGGAGAGTGTCGTTGTAGGCTCCAAAGGTGGTAGCCACTGGAATCTTACAGTCGATGACATTGACTACGTTCCTGGTCAAGCCTACTCGATAAACATCGATGGGAATGTTCGTGAAATTATTGACTCAAGCGGAAACGTAAATCAGTGGACCTACAGTCCAGGCTTTTTTGGTTGGGGACGAGGATGGTCTAGTAAGGTCATCGGGCAGGTCAATCCCGACGGAGAGGGTGGCTATGAGATTTCTGTGCTTGATGGTGATGGCAGAAGCACCACGCACACGGTAGTCCAGAACTCGTCGGAAGCGTTTGCGCTGTTAGATGATATGTCATCGGTTAATTCAATTGGCCTGGGCAGCAGCCTGAATGAGAGTAGCCTTCAGGAATACGACTCCGATGGCATAGTGCAGTCGAATATCGACCCGGAACAGCTCGCTGATGCGATTCTTGGCGAAAATGTTCAATTGCCGTCCGGCGACGACACAATTTCCGGAAGTGAGGGCGATGATATTCTGTTTGGAGATCAAGTTACATTCGCGGGGATTGAAGGTAATGGCTTGCCTGCTATTAAGGCTTATGTTGCAGGCCAATTGGGTATTGCAGACCCTAATCAAGTCTCTACTGAGCAAGTCCATCAATACATCAGCGACAATCATGGAGAGTTTAATAACTCCACAGGGACAGGCGGTAATGATATTCTCATCGGAGGAGATGGCGATGATATCCTGTTGGCACAAGGTGGGAATGACACGCTAATTGGTGGGGCTGGCGATGACATCATGTATGGGGGCGCAGGTGCTGATACTTTTGCCTGGGAATTTGGCGATCAGGGTACGACAGATCAGCCAGCCATGGATCAGGTAATGGACTTCACTCATGGAGAGTTCGGTACGGATGACAACGCTGATAGGCTCGATCTTTCTGATCTTCTGAAGGGTGAGGATAGTAGCGAGTACATCTTTGCCGAGGAAGATGGTGCAGGCAATGTCGTCCTTAATATCAGCGCTCAAGGTAGTACGAGCGGTGTTGATCAGCAGATAGCGCTTGAAGGTAAATCCTTTAGTGACTTTGGGGTCAATAATGGAGAGGATTTGATCGCTAAGCTGATCGCGGATGGTCAACTGAAAATCGACCAATAATCTATAATTGTTCTACTGATTAGCTTGATGGCCGCCCTGAAAAGGGCGGCTTTCTTGATTGTGAACCGTTTTCTTTAGGGGGTTATTATGCTCTACACCAAACGTAATACATCCGGCGAGATCCTGATGCTCAGCAAAGAGCCAACGTCAGAGTGCAACGAAACGATTGATCCTGATTCACCTGAGGTACTGGCTTTCCTTGCTGATCAGCCAGGATCCTCAGCACACTTTATAGCGTCTGACTTAGCGTTTGTGAGGGTGGTAGAAGATATTCTTGAGGTGTTACTAAACAAGGGAGTCATCACTTTCACTGACCTTCCGGAAGCTGCACAGGCGAAAGTGATGGAGCGTAAGTCCTTGCGGGTTAAAAATGATGTAGGTTTGCTAAGCGACGACGACACTATCTAGTCGTCGTCGATTGCGTTTATGCGTTAAAGGCGTACGCCTGGTCCGGTGGCTCCATCGACACCCACGCGGAACAGGCAGGCTATTTCCTCATCGTCTGCAACGCCTTCCCCTATCACCTGAATGCCCAATGAATGGCAGAGCGTAGCCATGCCGCGGACAATGGTTTGCTGCTCATTTGAAGCATGCAGTTGGTGAATAAGACTGCTATCCATTTTTAAGTAAGCAAGACCCACATCGTGTAAATCTGCAAGTTTGGTGAATTCTGCCCCCACATGCTCTATACCAAACGTGCAACCAAGGGGCCGTAAGGCGGTACAAAGCCCCCGTAAGCTACCAATCGCGTGCGTGCTAAGCGTGGCGGGCACTTCAAAGCAGAGCTGCTTGGCCAATAGTGGGTGCGCTGCCAACAGAGTCCGTAGCTCGTTAACGAACTGTGTATTAGTGATCGATGCCGCAGAGAGGTTAATGCCTACCGGCTTTAGATCATCTTCTAGATTAGCGAGCGCTTTTTTGACCACGGCTAAATCAAGTGCAGGCTCCATCTCAAAGCGGGTGATCCAGGGAATAAAGACTCCGGCGGTTTGCCACTCCCCACCTAGCAGTAAGCGAGCCGGGCATTCGTAATGGATGATGTCTCCGTGAGCGTCTACTACCGGGAAGTACGCTAACTCAGGGCCAACCAGGATTGCTGCTTCCAGTGCATTTCGCCATTCGGCATGGCTGCTGTAGAGTGAAATACGCTTGCGCTGACGCACGACTACCTGTTCAAAGGACGTTAGGCTTTCGGCTTGTGCCAAAGCGTCATCCAGGGTGGCTAACAGTGTGCCGCGATCATCATGTGGAGCATAAGGAACAATCGCCGTTGGTAGATAAATCTCCACGTCGGGCTGCGTGGCGGCTACCTCGGCTAACGCTGCCATCACCTGAATTCGAAGCTCCTCTACATCATCCATAAGCGGCAGCATAAAGATAAAATCGCTGCCGTTAAGGCGGCCTACCATTGGTTCTGCCGACGCGCTGTCCAATTGCCCCAACTGGGTAACCAGCGTATTTAATAGTTGGTCTGTGGCAGCGTAGCCGAGCTGCTCATTGAGTGACTCTAATGCCTGTACGCGAACCATGATCAACATGCCCGTTGCGCGGGCATCTTCACTGCCCAATTGAGACGAAAGCTTACCCATAAACACGTCGCGATTCAGCGCACCGGTGACTCGGTCATGCTGTAAATGGCGGCGTAACTCGTCCAGCTTATGGCTTTCATGACTGAGCATCTGATGGACATTGGCAGAAAGCACGTTCATTGCTTGAGTGACTTGGCGTAACTCCAGCGTGCGTGGCTCCTTAATAGTGGTAAACCGCCGCGCACTGATATCTTGCGCCTGAGTGACGACGCGGGAAAGGGGGTGCTTAATACCACGAACGATCACGGTAGCAATCGCTAAACTAATCACTCCGGCAAGTAAAAACCAAGCAGCGAGTTCCAGCATGCTGCGCCATAAAGAGGTGTAGGCAAAACTGTGTTGGCTCTCAAGCTCCAACGTACCGTACTGTCGCCAGCCATCTTGAATCGTCGCGGTGCCGTTGGGCACATCAAACTCAATAAGCTGACGAAACCAGGCGGGCACATCGCCACTATACTCTTCGGCGGAGCGTTCAATAAGTACGCTATCGTCCGTATCGCGCAGGGTGATTCGGCGGTAGTAGCCGGTGTCAAATTGAGCTGCGATTAACAGTTCGAGGGTGACAAGGTCTTTATCGAGCTGGCTCATTGAAAGCGCCAGAGCGGTAGCATTGTCAGCGTTCTTAATGCGCACTTCCTGTTCGATATAATCGCGGCTAGTGGTAATACTAATGGCAAGACTACCAATGAACGACAGCAGCAGCAGGGCGATAATGGCAATCCAAAGTTGTTTGATAAGTGACATCGTGCCAATTCCTCTTAAATGAAACCCTGGGTTTGCATACGTTCAATGACGCTGCGCCAGCGTGATAGCCGAGCCAATGGGTCTGCGCGGGATTCAGAAGAACCACCTGCCCAAAGTCCATCGCTATTAAAACTAAACAGTGGGTCGAGATCAGTACGCTGAGAGGCAGGGGTGATAGACGGTACAATATTGTCTAGCACCAACGGTTCTGCATCTGGGGTCGAGTAATAGCCTAGCACCATGTGGGCTTGGGTAATTTGACTACGCCCAATGCGCGCACGGACATAAATCATGCGTAGGTACTGACTAGTAATGCCTAATTGTTTAAGGGTAATGTACTTGGCAATGGAGTAATCCTCGCAATCTCCCTGGCCTTTACCCATTGCTTCCAAAGGCGTAGCCCAATAATCCTCTTGCCCCCACACCTGGATATCGTCAATCCACCGGATGCGGCGATTAAAGAAGTCATTAACCCCACGCAGCTTGGCTTGAACGTCTTGGTTTTGTAGCTGTTGAAGCAGGTTAAACCACTCCTCTAATACGGACAAACCAGCCTGCCCATACTGTTGCTGCATGCTTTGGCGTAGGCGTTGTGGATCAAACGCTGCGGCAGGCGTTGGATGAATGCCAAGACCTGCGCCTAACCAAAGCGCGCCGACTGTTGCTAAGAACTGTCGACGCGAGAATGTAGGAGTGTGATGCGAGGATGCAGGCATGAGTCGCCGTTAGTAACCGCCAAATAGGGCTTAAGATTACAAGCTGACGAGTGGAAGTGCTACACCTCTCAGTCAAAAGGCTGAGGTTATTGAACCGCTGCCTGATGCGTGGTTTCTAATAGGGGTTCAATTAGCGGCTCAAGTTCGGGCCATACATTGTCGAGGATAATCGGCTGAGCATCGGCGGTAGGGTGAATGCCATCGCTCTGCATTAACGCCTCGTTCAGGGCGATATCCTCCAATAAAAAAGGCACTAGGGAAACGCCATACTCTTCCGCCAGCGAGTGGAAAACCCCGGTGAAGGCGTCTCGGTACGCTTGGCCATAGTTAGGCGGGATATCGATCCCCAGTAGCAGCACCTGAGCACCAGCGTCTTGGCTCTGCTCAATCATACTGGCTAGGTTTGCCTGCATTTGATTGGGTGATAAGCCGCGTAGACCATCGTTGCCGCCCAGCTCAATGAGAACAATATCCGGCTCCCGCTGTCCGAGAAGGTCAGTGAACCTTTGTAATCCTCCAGACGTCGTTTCACCACTAATGCTGGCGTTAATGACTTGGGCATCATCTCCCAAGCGTTCTTCCAGTAGGTTCACCCAGCCCTCATCACGCTCTATGCCGTAAGCGGCGCTTAAGCTATCACCCATCACCAGCAGGGTGGGGCCCGGGTTTGTGTCTGCGTTGACAGGCTCTGCGTTGATAGACGATGAGGCAAAGGTGACTATCAGCAGCACCAGCCATCCGGTTACCATGCGGTTCAGTCCATGCCATGCCATAGGGATGCCACGCTTCATGTCTTATTCCTCAAGTTCAAACTCTTCAAGTTCAAGCTCCTCAGATAAAGCTGCCAATGCTGCTATGGATATATCCATGTCGAGCGAGGCATCCCAAGGTGAGCGCCAAGCTACTACCGACAACCAAGCGGTAGCCGATGTTCCCCGCGGCACTGTTAGGCAAGCCGTGCTGCACGCTGACAAGCTGTCTAAAAAAGTCACCAGCGGTGAACGCTCGCTCACCATCTTACACGACCTGTCGCTGAGCGTAGCGGCGGGAGAGAGCGTAGCGATTCTGGGTAAGAGCGGTGCGGGTAAATCAACGCTTTTGGGGCTATTAGCGGGTCTTGATACGCCAAGCGACGGTGAACTAACGCTGTTTGGACACGCATTAAGCCGTTTGGATGAAGATGGTCGAGCAGCGCTGCGTGCCGGACGAGTAGGCTTTGTGTTCCAGAACTTTCAATTGCTGCCCACTTTGAGCGCGCTTGAAAACGTCATGTTGCCCCTTGAATTATCGCCCCGCGCCGGAGAGACGCAAACCGCTGCTCAGTGGTTGGAGCGTGTTGGGCTTGGTGAGCGAGTGAACCACTTACCCAAACAGCTTTCCGGCGGCGAGCAGCAGCGCGTTGCCGTGGCGCGTGCTTTCGTGACCGACCCCGAGCTGGTATTTGCTGATGAGCCCACCGGCAACCTGGATCCGGATACCGGTGGGCAAGTCATAGATCTGCTCTTCCAGCTCAACCATGAGGCGGGCACTACGCTTATTCTGGTTACTCACGACCACGCCTTGGCGCGGCGCTGCGATCGCTGCTTGCGGTTAGATCATGGCAAGTTAGAAGCCGTACTTGAAAACATCGTACCAACTGCCGCTTCGATTGATGAGGGCGCGCAATGAGTGATGTGAATTGGCGTTTGGCGATGCGCAGCCTCAAGCGGGATCTGCGCGCAGCTGATGTGCGTGCGCTATTTATTGCCCTGGTATTGGCTGTCGCGGCCTCCACCATGATTGCGTTTTTTCTTGATCGGTTAGAGCGCGGTCTGGAGCGCCAGGCAGGGCAGATGCTGGGCGGTGACCTGGTGCTAGAGCAGCGTGATCCTTTTTCCGAGGAGCTGAGAGAGCGCTTGGAAAACGCTGGTTTTGTGCTTAGCGACCAAGTGGACTTGGTGTCGATGATTAGCCGCGAGGGGCGCTTTCAGCCTGCCAGCTTAAAAGCCGTGGATGAAGTCTACCCTCACTACGGTGTCTCCTACGTGGACTTTGGCAATGGCACCGAGCAAACTGCTTCTGGTCCGCCGCCAGGGGAGGCGTGGGCGGATCCACGCTTGATGGAACTGGTCGAAATCGAGCTGGGTGATCGAGTACAAGTGGGTCAAACTGAACTGGCCGTAACGGGGATCATCGAGCGCGAAGCGGATCAGTCCGGTGGTTTTGGTAGTTTTAACCCGCGCTTGATGCTCAATACGGCAGATGTCGAGGCAACGGGCCTGGTTCAAGAGGGCTCACGGATTGAGTTTGAAATTCTAGCCGCAGGCCCGCCGGAGGCGCTCGATCAAGTACAAGGCTTACTTGCTGAGCTACGCCGCAATGGGGTAGAGGTGCGGGATGTTCGCGTTGACCGTCCCCAGCTTGGCAATGCGTTACAGCGGGCAGAAAGCTACCTGGGGCTAGCCGGGTTAGCGGCGGTATTGCTGGCGGGTGTGGCCGTGGCAATGTCTACCCGGCGTTATGTCGAGCGCCATTTGGATACCGCTGCGCTACTGCGCTGTTTTGGTGCCAGCCAGCGTCAGTTAGTGACGATTTTCACCCTTCAGTTACTCGGCTTGGCACTGGTCGCGGCAGTCATTGGAGCGCTGCTTGGCCTTCTTGGCCAAGCGGTGCTGATTTGGCTATTGGTGAGTTTTCTACCCATGACACTTCCGCCACCGGGGCTGATGCCGCTAGGGTTGGGGGTCTTCACCGCGCTTGCCGTGCTGGTTGGGTTTGCCGGGCCAACGCTGTTGCGTATCAAGCAAGTCAGCGCACTAAAAGTACTGCGTCGTGAGCTAGATCCACTGCCGCCATCGGCTTGGCTGGTCGTTGGCGTAGCGAGCATCGTGTTTGGTGGGTTGCTTTGGCTCTACTCGGGTAGCCTGCCACTGGCGATTGGATTATTGATCGGTGGTGCGCTGCTGCTTGGTGTGCTTTGGATAATTAGTGCCTTATTACTTAGCGGCTTACTGCGTGTTGTGCAGCGGTTCTCAGGGCGCAGTGAGTGGTCACAGGCACTTCGCTTAGGCGGCCGTCAATTGGCACGGCGTCGCCAAGCGGGCCTAGGTCAGTTGCTGGCCTTCTCGGTCACCTTCTTTGCCATGGCGATGATTGTCTTGGTGCGTGGCGATTTGCTAAGCACCTGGCAGGATCAACTGCCTGAAAATACGCCTAACTACTTTGCCATCAATATTCAGCCTTCCGAGCGTGACCCTTTTGAAGCGGCGGTTTCACCACGGGTGGAAACCCAAAGCACCCTCTACCCGATGGTGCGTGGGCGAGTGATAGCGATCAATGATCAGCCACCCAGAGAGGCCGTGCCGCCGGATGCCCGTGGCGACAACTCACTGCGCCGTGAGCTCAACCTTACTTGGCAATCTGAAGTGCCAGAAGGCAACCAAGTGGTGGCTGGCGAGTGGTTCACGCCAGCGCAGCTGGGTAGCAACTCAGGCAGTGAGAGCAGCGATGAAAGCCAAGGCTGGATGAGTGCCGTGGAGGCAACACCACAGTCGGGGCCTGTGCCCATTTCAATGGAGGATGGGCTCGCCGAAAGGCTTGGGCTAAGCATTGGTGATGAGATGACCTTCTCGGTGGGTAGCGACGAGATCACTACCCAAATTACCAGCCTGCGCAGTCTGAATTGGGATAGCTTCCAGCCTAATTTCTTCGTTATTTTCCCGCCGGGCGTGCTGGAGCAGTTTGGCCATAGTTACATCACCGCTTTTCACCTGCCAGACGCGGAACAGGGACTGATTCGTGAGCTGATCACCGACTTCCCTGGCGTCTCGTTGCTTAATGTGAACGCGATTTTAGGTCAGGTGCGGGATGTGCTTGCCCAGGTCACCCGGGCAGTGGAGTTGGTGCTCGCCTTGGTGCTACTGGCAGGGATTAGCGTGCTGTATGCCGCGCTGACCGCAAGCCGCCCGGTGCGTGCCCATGAAAGCGGCCTACTGCGCGTATTTGGCGCAGGCAGCAGAATGATTTCACGGGTACAGGGGGCCGAGTACGCGCTGTTGGGTTTTGCCAGTGGTTTGATGGGCGCAATACTTGCGGAGCTAACCTCGGCCGTACTGTATATTTACCTGCTGGATCTCACCCCGCGTTTGCACCTGGGACTATGGGTTTTCCTTCCCGTTGGCGGGGCGCTATTGATCGGTGTCATTGGGCATGCGCTTTCGCGGGGGTTGCGTCGCCAAGCGCCGGCAGCCAGCCTCGGCCTACTGGGTGAAGCTTAATCCGGTGAGGATTTGACGACTCATGAATCAGCGGGCCAGCCAAAAACCGACGACGGTGGCGCTGATGACAGCAACAAAAAAGACCAGATTACGGGCGCGGGTATCACGACGTGGTTTCATAACGGCACCAATACAATGTTAAGTACAAGGTTGAGGTAAAATATTCCTAGCATGGTAACGTTTGTCGCCTACGCCGTCATCTTGCTGACCCTGTGACGCGGCCGTTTGTTTAGGATTATTAGGAAACCTCTGATTAACTATTGCGCTCGACCATACGGCGTTAAAAATCGCCTCAAAATGCTCATTTACAACCCGTAAACTCCGCTTTTTCGTTGATTTTTGCCTTGTCTGGCCTTCGCTCATTACGTTAATCAGAGGCTCCTTAGCTGTTTACTCAGGACTGTTACTTTATGCCCCAAATCACCCCGGCAGCGCTCTCTGTTGCGCCAAAGCCGCTTTCGCTTGCCCAAGGTCGCTTAGCGGCGCTGAGCTGGGGGCGTGCTGACGCCCCAACCTGGCTAGCCTTACACGGCTGGTTGGATAATGCGGCCAGCTTTACCCGATTAGCCCCGCTGTTGGTAGAGGCGTTGGATATTCGTATTGTGGCGCTGGATTTTCGCGGCCATGGTCATTCGGCACACGCGCCACAGGGCGGTGACTATGCCTTATGCGACTATGCCCTTTGGGACTATTGCCATGACGTGTTGGATGCCATGGAGTCCTTGGGGCTGGAGCAAACCAGCTTACTGGCCCATTCCATGGGGGCGGCAGTGGCCTGCTTGCTCGCCGCTTCGTTACCCGAACGCGTCGAGCGGCTAACGCTGATTGATGGACTTGGAGCGCTCAATACGCCCATTGAAGAGACCGCCAACCAGCTGCGTAAGGGGCTTACAGCCTACCGTCGGCCGCTGTCACGAGCGCCGCGTTACCCCGATATCGAGAGTGCCGTTGCTGCGCGTGTTGCAGGCGGGGTCACGCCGCTGGATAGCATCACGGCAACGCCGCTAGTAGAGCGTAACACCCAGCCTACTGCTGATGGTCATGTGCAAATGCGCACCGACAGCCGGTTACTGAAGCCGTCCCTGGTGCGCTTTACCCCTCAGCAAGTGCTATCGCTACTGGCGGAAATTAACGTTCCGCTGCTATTGATAGAAGGCGAGCAGGGAATTTTAGGCGAGCGCAAATGGGCTCAAGAGGCACGGCAAGCGGTCAAAGGATTAACCCGAAAAGTGCTCAAGGGGGGCCACCATTTACACTTGGAGCCTAGAGCAGTGGCGCAAGTTGCCAAGGTTATCGGCACTCACTGGGGTAACACTGGTGCCGTTTAAGGGAGGGAACGCAGCATGAATGAATTGGCTCACGTGAGCAGTGGCAATAAAGTCGCTCTGGTATTGGGCAGCGGTGGTGCCCGTGGCTACGCGCATATCGGCGTGATCGAAGCGCTGGAGGCGCGGGGGTTCGAAATTATTGCCGTATCGGGGTGTTCAATGGGCGCAGTGATTGGCGGTATTTATGCCGCGGGTAAGCTGCCTGAATACCGTGACTGGGTGTGTCAACTCGACTACCTGGATGTGCTCAAACTGGTTGACGTAACCTGGAGCTCGATGGGGGCGATGCGTGCAAGCAAGGTCATGAGCAAACTGGAAGCGCTGGTCGGCGATATTCTGATTGAAGACCTAGCGATCCCCGTCACCACGGTAGCGACAGACCTGGTGCGGCAACGGGAAGTGTGGTTTCAAAGTGGCCCTTTGCTGCAGGCGATTCGTGCCTCAATGGCCGTGCCGGGTGTTATAACCCCTGTTCATCTGGGCGAGCAGGTGCTGGTGGATGGCGGGCTGCTCAACCCGCTGCCGATTATGCCTATGGTAGCCGCGCACCAAGCAGACTTTGTGGTAGCGGTTAATGTGACTGCCCATAGCCCGTTGCCGGTGACCTTGGATGAGTTACTGCCTAAAGAGGAGGAAAAAGCCGATAGCCGCACCCAAAGTGAGATCGACCGCGATCAACGCATGAGCAGTTGGATAGGCGATGTACGCGCAGCTACCCAAAAACTGTGGGCAGGGCTGGGTGCCAATGGTGATGGCGCAAACGGGGAGAGCGACGACAAAGAGCTAGAAGAAACCACTGAAGCGCGCGGCAAGCGCGAGTGGAGCAAGCTCGATATGATTTTGGAGTCATTCGATATTACCCAGGCGGCGTTGGCCAAGTACAAAGTGGCAGGGTATCCACCCGATGTGCTGATCGAAATCCCCAAAACGGTGTGTAGTACTTACGAATTTTACCGGGGCCGAGATTTGATTCGCCTTGGTCGCCACTTGGCAGATGAAGCGCTGGAACGCCGGATGCCCAGTATCGCTTCCGATGCTACCGAGTAACGGCTACTGACCCCGCTTGCGCAGTAGGATGTACACTGCCCCTGTGCCACCATCGAGATCGATGGCCGAGCAGAACGCCAACACCCCCGGCCACTCCCGTAGCCAGGTATTGGTATGGCTTTTGAGTACAGGAAAATCAGAGGTGGTGCCCCACGCTTTGCCATGCACCACCAGCACACAGCGCAGACCTTGCCCCGCTGAATCACGCAGAAAACTCTCCAACTCCGTGCGGGCCTCCTCCAGCGTATAGCCATGCAGATCAAGCCCCGCCTGCCATGCGGTTTGGCCGCGCTTTAGCTGGCTAAACGTGCGCCATGGTAAGTCGGGCACACTGAACTCGAGGTACTCTGAGGGGCGCACGGCTTCCACCCGGCCATCCGAAGTGCGCCCGCTGGATTGAGGGGCGCTGCTCTCAACCGCCGCGTTGCGCCGTGCTTCATGGGCCTTAACGTCGCGCTTGGGTTTGCCTGGGTCGGCCTGATTGGTGGCGATAGGGCGTACCCCCGCCGCCTTCAAGGCGTCGCGGAAGGCACTGATATCGTCATCATTCGGCAGGTGGCGGTGTCGCGTCATGTCAGGCTCGGGTGGTAGAAAAATGGGGGTAGCACGGGTGAATCAGTTAAAGAAGCACAGTATAGCGGGCTGAGCGTTGCTGTGAACCGGGCGGCGTGAAAGGTACAATCTTTTATTCGTCATATGGCTCAGGTTCTATTGCCTGCAGTCATGATTATCGTTAACCAGGAGCCGCTGTGACCACGCATCTAAATGTTGAGCATTCTCACTCAACCCTTTCCCTGTCGGAGTCGTTGCTGGTGAGCCAGCTCTTTACGCTGCGCGACTACCTGCGCTGGGTCTCCAGCGAGTTTTATCTGGCGGGCCTGCACTATGGCCATGGTACCGATTCTGCCTGGGATGAGGCGGTGGCACTCTGCTTGGGCGCGCTGCACCTGCCGTGGAATATCGACCCCAGTGTGCTAGAGGCGCGGCTGCTGCCCGTGGAGCGTCAGCGGATTATTGCCCTGGCGCGGGAGCGTGTTACCACCCGCCGCCCGCTGCCTTATCTGCTCGGCGAGAGCTTCTTTGCCGGTCACCCGTTTAGCGTTGACGAGCGCGTGCTGATTCCGCGCTCGCCGATTGCCGAGTTGATTGAAGATGGCTTTGCCGCCTGGTTTCCCGAAGAGCCGCCTGCTAGCGTGCTGGATCTATGCACTGGCTCCGGTTGTATCGGCATTGCTACGGCACTCTATTTGCCCACTTGTGAAGTGGCGCTTGCAGATATCAGCCAGGATGCCCTGGCCGTGGCACGGCAAAATATTACCCGCCATGATGTGGGAGACCGGGTGCGAGCGGTGGAATCGGATGTATTCAGCGGCTTGGAAGGTCGACGTTTTGATCTCATCGTCTCCAACCCGCCCTATGTTGATGCCCGCGACTTGGCCACCATGCCTGCTGAGTTCCGCCATGAACCCTCCTTGGCACTGGGGGCAGGCAGCGATGGCTTGGATATCGTGCGGCGCATACTCCGTGAAGCGCGGGAACACCTAACCGATGAGGGTTGGCTGATCGTAGAAGTCGGCAACTCTGATCGCCATGTGGAAGCGGCGTTTCCCGACGTGCCTTTCCTATGGCTTGAATTCGAGCGTGGCGGCCAGGGCGTATTTGCCTTGAGCGCCGCTGAACTCGACGCCCATGTGGCGTCTTTCCAGTGAGGAACTAATCGCCATGTCTGGCAATACGTTTGGCAAACTATTTACCGTCACTACCTTTGGTGAGAGTCACGGCCCAGCGCTCGGCGCGATCGTTGATGGCTGCCCGCCTGGGTTACCGTTAAGCGAAGCAGATTTACAGCATGATCTGGATCGCCGTCGGCCGGGCAGTTCGCGGCATACTACCCAGCGCAAAGAACCTGATCAGGTGCGCATCCTGTCAGGGGTGTTTGAAGGCAAGACCACCGGCACCTCTATTGGCCTGTTAATCGAAAATACCGATCAGCGCTCTAACGACTACTCAAAAATCAAAGAGCAGTTTCGGCCAGCGCATGCGGATTACACCTACCACCATAAATATGGCCACCGTGACTACCGCGGCGGTGGGCGCTCCAGCGCCCGTGAAACCGCTATGCGAGTGGCGGCAGGGGCGATTGCCAAGAAATATTTGGCCGCCCAAGGTGTTCAGATTCGCGGTTATATGAGCCAGCTAGGCCCCATCAAGATTGATTTCAAACAGTGGGAAGCGGTGGGTCAAAATGCCTTTTTCTGCCCTGACCCGGAGCGCGTAGCAGAACTGGAAGCCTACATGGATCAGCTGCGCCGCGATCAGGATTCGGTAGGTGCTGAGATCACCGTGATTGCCGAAGGGGTGCCGGTAGGGCTGGGCGAACCGGTGTTTGACCGCCTGGATGCTGACCTGGCGCATGGTTTGATGAGTATTAATGCGGTAAAAGGTGTGGAGATAGGCGCAGGGTTTGGTTGTGTCGCTCAGCGGGGCAGTGAACACCGTGACGAGATGACGCCTGAAGGCTTTCTCTCCAATCATGCTGGTGGCGTGCTGGGCGGTATTTCCAGCGGCCAACCCATTGTGGCTCGTTTGGCGCTAAAACCGACGTCCAGCATTACCACGCCTGGCCGCTCTATCGATATCCATGGACAGGCCGTCGAAGTGATTACCAAAGGGCGTCACGACCCCTGTGTGGGTATTCGCGCAACGCCCATCGCTGAGGCGATGATGGCGATTACGTTGCTGGATCACTGGCTGCGTCATCGCGGCCAAAATGGTGAGGTGAGCGTTGATACGCCGCGTTTAACCCAGCGCTAGCGCAATACGGTGAGGTTTGCAGTTCACTGCTACACTCAAACAAAACAGTGCAGGAGCCGCCTATGAAGATTAACGTTGAATTTGATCTTACCCCGGACGAATTTCGCCAATCTCTGGGTCTGCCGGATGTCGAAGCTTTTCAGAAAAACCTGCTGGAAAATATCCAGCGGCAAATGGAGTCTGGGGTAGAGGGCTACGACCCCATGAGTCTTATGAGGCCCTTTCTCCAGCAGCCGATGATGCAGCAAGGGCTCTCGCAGGGACTATCTGAAGGACTATCTGAAGGACTGTCTCAAGGGCTAGCCAACTTCGGCACTTATCAGCAAATGATGCTGGATATGTTGCGCCAAGCGGGCAGCGCCAGCACTAATGCCACTAGTGCGTCCTCGTCTAACGGCAGTGCGGCTGAACAGGGTGGTAACACCAGCTCTAAAAGCAGTGCGGCGAGTTCCAGGGCGAGCAGTACTAATAATAGTAGTGCCAATAAAAGTACCAGTAGTGGTGGTAAGGCCAAGTCAACAGCGTCGTCGCGCTCCCGTTCCGGCTCAAGCACACGTTCAACATCCAAGCGCAGTGATTCATAAATCAGTAACGATAGACTGGCAAAAATAGATTGTGGGGAAGTGGATTGAAAGATCGCTAATGGCGATGTGAGAGAGGCAGTGCGGAGACGTTTTGCAGCGTTACTGAATGCAGCTACTTAAAACAGTGTCGCTGTTGCAATGCAGCATGCCAGGGACTACTCTTTTTGCAGTGCAGCAAATCAAGGCAAGACAAGCTACATCACGATGAGTCACTCCAAGGCTCATGCCAAGGAACTAAACAGGAGCAGACACTATGCAAGACAATATGATGGACGCCTTCAACGCCCAAACTAAGCAAATGTTTGAGCCCATGCGTAAAATTAATTCGCTGATGCTCAACAACATGGAAAAAATGACCCAGTATCAGCTGGAAGCCATGAAGCGCTACAGCCAGATGGGTACAGAGCGCATTCGTAGCGCCACTGAAATTCAAGACGCAGAAAGCCTGCGTGATTTCGGCACCAAGCAAGCTGAAATGATGAACGAGCTTTCCCAGCAGATGCAGGAAGACGCGCGCGTCATGAGCGAAATGAGCCTGCAGTTTAAGTCTGAAATGGAAAAAATGTTCAGCGAAGCCGGTCAGCAAATGTCCGAGCAAGCCAAGGCGGCTACAAAAAGCGAGCAACCTGCCAAAGCCTCTAGTCAGTCATCGCGCAAAAGCTGATTAGTGACCTCATCGCGGCGCCCAAGGGCGCCGCGATGCATTTATAAGCTTTAATTTATATATGCTTACATAGCCAAAGTGGTCAGTGCGCCCGATGATAGGCGTAGGGAGAATGAGTATGCAGTCAGCGTGGCACAATCCGTTCCAGGCAATATCACAAGGGCTATCTGACAGCCTGTCTGAAGGGCTTTCTCAAGGACTGCCTGAAGGGTTATCCCCAGAGGAAATTGAAGCCTGGAATAACCAGCTTAAAGAGATTAGCGAACAGTACCAAGGATTGATGCAGGATCTGCTTTCCCGTATTGCGCCCAGTGAAGCCGCCGACTCAATTTACAGTGATATGCGTGAAAGCTTTGAAGCGGGTGCGCAGTCATTAATGCAAAACCCTACGCTGCTGTGGGAAACCCAGAACCGTTTGCTTCAAGACCAGTGGCTATTGTGGCAGCAAGCTCTACGTGGCATGGCTGGCGAGAAAATGACGCCGCTGATTACCCCGGCCAAAAGTGACCGTCGTTTCAAAGATGAAGCCTGGACTCAAGATCCGCACTACATGGCCATTATGCAGCAGTACTTACTGTTCTCGCAGATGGTGGAAGAGCTGGTTGAAAACTTAAGTGGGTTGGATGAAACCCAGAAGCGTAACTTGATGTTTTACGCGCGCCAGTTGGTCAACGCGATGGCGCCCACTAACTTTATAACTACCAATCCAGAGGTCATGCGCCGCACCATTGAAACCCGTGGTCAAAACCTAGTGGATGGTCTGGCCCGTCTACGTGAAGATTTAGGTAACTCTGGTGAAGGCATTAATGTCCGCATGACAGACCGCGCCGCCTTTGGCGTAGGCGAAAACATAGCGGTAACGCCCGGTTCAGTGGTGTATGAAAATGAACTGATTCAGTTGATCCAATACACGCCAACCACGGAAAAGACCTTTAAAACGCCATTGCTAATGGTGCCGCCGTGGATCAATAAGTACTACATTCTCGATCTGCGTGAAGATAATTCCATGGTGAAGTGGCTGGTGGATCAGGGCCATACGGTGTTCCTGATCTCCTGGCGTAATCCTGGCCCGGAGCAGCGCGATATTACCTGGGCCGACTATATGCAGATGGGGCCGATCAGCGCGATAGAAGCTATTGAGCAGGCCTGCGGCGAGAAGTCGGTTAATCTCCTCAGCTACTGTGTCGGCGGCACGTTAACGGCATCTACGGTAGCGTACCTCACCAGCACCCGCCGTGGGCGCAAAGTAAAGTCGGTGACCTATATGGCCACGCTGCAGGATTTTCGTGATCCTGGCGATATCGGCGTATTTCTCAATGAGCGGGTGGTTGAAGGGATCGAACAAACGCTAGAAGCGAAGGGCTACCTTGATGGCCGCTCGATGGCTTACACTTTCAATTTGTTGCGTGAGAATGATCTGTTTTGGTCGTTCTACATTAATAACTATTTGAAGGGCGAGACGCCTGCCGCCTTTGATCTACTCTACTGGAATACTGATGGTACCAATTTAACCGCAGGCACCCATGCCTGGTATTTACGCCATATGTATTTAGAGAACCGCTTGGTTGAGCCAGGTGGCATTGAGCTGGATGGCGTGAAAATTGATCTGCGCAAGGTGTCGGCGCCCAGCTATTTTATCTCCACCAAAGAAGACCACATCGCCAAATGGAACAGCACCTACTATGGGGCGTTGCTACCCAAGGGGCCGGTGACCTTTGTGCTCGGCGGCTCGGGGCATATCGCAGGTATCGTCAACCCACCCCATAAGAACAAGTATAGCTACTGGACTAACGACACACTGCCCGAAAGCCATGAGGAGTGGCTTGCAGGTGCTACGGCTCAGGAAGGCTCCTGGTGGCCTCACTGGCAGGCATGGATGACCGACAATGGCTATGCCAATAGCGAAAAAATGGTGCCCGTGCGCCAACCAGGGGACGGTGAACTCAACATTATTGAGCCTGCGCCGGGCCGCTACGTGAAGATGACAATCCCTGAAGTGTTGGGGGAAATCCCGTCTTCTTCGTAATTGGCATAGGCGAATAGCCTAAGGTTTCGCGAGCTGCAGCTCCCTCCCACTAAAAAGCCCGCTGACATTTTTGTCAGCGGGCTTTTCTTCGCCACTGTCAGTTTCGAATGAGATAGTCGAAAGCACCCAGCGATGCCTTGGCGCCTTCGCCCATGGCGATGATGATCTGTTTGTAGGGCACGGTAGTTACATCGCCTGCGGCGAAGACGCCGGGCACGGATGTCATACCGTGAGCATCGACGATGATCTCACCGCGGGGCGTCATTTCAATCGGAGAGCCTTTCAACCACTCGGTGTTAGGCACCAGACCAATCTGAACAAAAATGCCTTCCAGCGCGATGGATTTGCTCTCGTCGGACGTGCGGTCTTTATAGTTCAAGCCATTCACACGGCTGCCATCGCCCGTTACTTCGGTGGTTTGTGCGTTGAGGATAATATCGACGTTAGGCAGACTCTTGAGCTTTTTCTGCAGCACCGCGTCGGCACGCATCTCACCCATAAACTCTACGAGCGTGACATGGCCGACAATACCCGCCAGATCGATCGCCGCTTCAACGCCAGAGTTACCGCCACCAATCACCGCTACCCGCTTACCTTTGAACAGCGGACCGTCACAGTGAGGGCAGTAAGCCACCCCTTTGTTGCGGTACTGCTGTTCGCCGGGCACATTCATTTCGCGCCAGCGGGCACCCGTCGCCAGTACCAGGGTTTTGCTCTTAAGCGTCGCACCCGACTCAAAGGTGACTTCGTGCAGCCCACCTTCCGCCTCGGCTGCTTTAAACGCCGTGGCAAGCTGCAGGTTCATGACATCGACTTCGTAATCTTTTACGTGCTCTTCAAGCGCGCTAACTAGCTTGGGGCCTTCGGTATGGGAAACGGAGATAAAGTTTTCAATTCCCATGGTGTCAGCCACCTGACCACCGAAACGCTCAGCGGCAATGCCGGTGTTAATGCCTTTGCGTGCTGAGTAAATGGCGGCCGCCGCGCCTGCCGGGCCACCACCAATGACGAGCGTATCGAAAGCGGCTTTCTCGTTGAGCTTTTTGGCATCGCGTTCGGCGGCACCAGTATCAACTTTGGCCAAAATCTGCTCAAGGGTCATACGGCCTTGATCGAACGGCTTACCGTTCAAATAGATGCTTGGCACCGACATGATTTCCCGCGACTCAACTTCGTCCTGAAACAGTGCCCCGTCAATAGCGACGTGACGAACGTTCGGGTTGAAGATAGCCATGAGGTTAAGCGCTTGAACCACGTCAGGGCAGTTCTGGCACGAGAGCGAGTAGTAAGTCTCGAAAAGCATCTCGCCGTCGAGGGCTTTGATTTGGTCGAGTAGCTCAGAAGACGTTTTAGGCGGATGACCGCCGACTTGCAGCAGTGCCAACACCAGCGACGTGAACTCGTGGCCCATGGGGATACCGGCAAACACCACGCCAGTTTCTTCACCCGGGCGGTTAATCGCAAACGATGGCGTGCGGGCGTCCTGGCCATCGCTGTGTAGGGTAATCTGATCGCTCAGGCTGCTGATGTCCTCAAGCAGGCCGAGTAGTTCTTGTGACTTGGCACCGTCATCGAGGGAGGCAACGATCTCGAACGGCTGAGTCACTTTTTCCAGATACGCTTTTAACTGGGATTTTAAATTGGCGTCCAGCATGACAGTAGCTTCCTCGCAAGTAACAGACGTATTAAATACACGCGTGTGACGGCGCTAATCATTAATAATTTAAAACTGTTTTAAAACAGAACGCCCGGGCGAAACCCGGGCGTTGAACCTGCACGCTCTTGCGCCACGCAAATAAGAGCAAGCGCGTGAAAGCCGTAGGCGGTTTAGATTTTGCCTACAAGATCCAGTGAAGGTGCCAGCGTTTCTTCGCCTTCTTTCCATTTAGCCGGGCACACTTCGTTCGGGTTGGCACGAACGTATTGAGCGGCTTTCACTTTACGCAGCAGCTCTTCAGCATTACGACCGATGTTGCCAGCGTTGATTTCAACAATCTGGATTTTGCCATCGGGGTCGACGACAAAGGTGCCGCGCTCAGCAAGACCCGCGTCTTCAATCAAGACTTCGAAGTTACGTGAAATCCGTAGCGTCGGATCGGCGATCATTGGGTACTGCAGCTTGCCGATGGTCTCTGAGCTGTCGTGCCATGCTTTGTGAGTGAAGTGGGTATCGGTCGAAACGCTGTAGATCTCAACGCCCAGCTTCTTGAACTCGGCATAGTGATCGGCCAAATCGCCCAGCTCAGTGGGGCAAACAAAGGTAAAATCGGCGGGGTAGAAGAAGAAAATAGACCACTGGCCTTGCAGATCAGCTTCACTTACGTCGACGAATTCGCCATTCAGGTAAGCAGTGGCTTTAAACGGTTTTACTTCAGTGTTGATCAAGGACATTCAGATAATCTCCAGTTGTCATGAGCGAAGGGTTTATAAAGTAGTGCTAATGCTAACGGCTAGCGACTAATGTCTAAAATTAAAAAAAGCCATCTAGCCAATAGCATTGCCCTATTGGCGTACCACAAGATCCTGTTTTACTAGCTACTTAATGGGGTCGGTAGGGCAAAATACAAGAATTTTTCACATTGGCTTGCGGTAGGCGTCACTGCACCGCAAAATTCGCACGGTCAGTAATATGGCCTACGCTATTGTTAGCCGCTGAGGGCTGTTGCCGGCAGCAGCAGGGCGCACTTGGTATGAAGACACTTGGCAAAACATTTGGCTGAATTGTTTAGTGAATGCTGAATTGTTTAATGACTAGTTGAGACAACAGGAGCAGTGATAATGGGGAACATCCACAAACTTTCCGCGGCCGTTGCGGCTATCTCATTCGCCGCAGCGGCTAGCGCTGCCCACGCTGGAGAGGTGCGGGTATTTAACTGGTCAGACTACATTGCCCTGGAAACGCTGGAAAAATTCACCGAGCGTACCGGCATTGAAGTGACTTATGACGTTTATGACAGCAATGAAATTTTGGATGCCGCACTGCTCGCCGGGCGTTCCGGCTACGATGTGGTGGTACCTTCTACCTACTATTTTACCCGCCAAGTGAAAGCCGGTGTTTTTCAGCCGCTCAACCATGAGTTACTAACCAATTTAGACAATCTCAACCCCGAGCTGATGGCCAACCTGGAAACCATCGACGCCGGTAGCGAATACTCGGTTCCCTATATGTGGGGCACCAATGGGATCGGCTATAACGTTGACCGGGTAAAAGAAATTCTGGGTGATGACGCGCCGGTAGATAGTTGGGCACTGCTGTTTGATCCTGAAATAACCGCTGCATTGAGCGAAGCGGGCTGCGGCTTGTCGATGCTGGACTCTGCCGATGAAATGCTCTCGCCCGCCATGGCGTACCTGGGGTTTGATCCCCTGAGTGAAAATCTGGACGATATTGAAGCGGCTGGCGAACTGATCGCCGACGTTCGCGACGACATGACTTATTTTCACTCTTCCCGCTATGTGTCCGATCTGGCGAATGGCGATATCTGCGTGGCCGCTGGTTACTCGGGTGATGTTTTCCAGGCCGCCGATCGTGCTGAAGAAGCAGGGCGAGATTTCACCATCGCCTATAGCATTCCTAAAGAAGGCGCCGCGCTCTGGTTCGACATGATGGCAGTACCCGCCGATGCGCCTAATACTGAAAACGCTCACGCCTTTATCGACTTTATTCTTGACCCGGAAATCGCTGCTGAAATTACCGAGTACGTGCGTTATGCCAATCCTAACGCGGCGGCCGATGAGTACCTCTCTGATGAAATCATCAATGACCCGGCTATTTACCCAGAAACCGAGGTCATGCAAAACCTATACGTGCAGGCTGAAAAGCCTCAAGATGTGCTGCGTGCCCGTACGCGCATTTGGAACCGCGTAAAGTCTGGTCGTTAAACCGACATTTATCCGACGGCGAGCCTGGAGTTAATTCTCTATGGCTCGCTGCTCGTCTTTTTTAATGCCCGGATTGCCGGGCCTTTTGATGGGAGTGGCGAATGGTCACTACGCCCCTGTCGAACGAGCCTTCATCTGCTTCGCCAATCACTCCTTCTTCGTCGCGCCCCCAGGGTAAAACCCCGCGGTTTGCTGAAGATGTGGTGCTGGAAGTAAAACGCTTAAGCAAGCGGTTTGATGATGCGCTGGCGGTGGATGATGTCAATTTGCAGGTTAAGCGCGGAGAAATTTTCGCGCTATTGGGTGGTTCCGGGTCAGGTAAATCAACCCTGCTGAGGATGTTGGCGGGGTTTGAAACTCCTTCTGAGGGCCGTATTTTATTAGACGGTGAAAATATCACCGCTATGCCTCCGCACAAGCGGCCTATCAATATGATGTTCCAGTCCTATGCGCTATTTCCGCATATGACGGTGGCGCAGAATATTGCCTTTGGTTTAAAGCAGGATAAGCTCCCCAAAGCGGATATCGACGCTCGCGTCGAGCAAATGCTCAAACTGGTGCATATGCAGCGCTTTGCCAAGCGTAAGCCGCATCAGCTCTCGGGTGGTCAGCGCCAGCGAGTGGCACTGGCGCGTTCACTGGCCAAACGACCCAAGCTGCTACTGCTAGACGAACCTATGGGCGCGCTGGATAAAAAGCTGCGCACTGAAATGCAGCTAGAGGTAGTGGAGATCATCGAGCAGGTGGGTGTTACCTGCATTATGGTTACTCACGACCAGGAAGAGGCCATGACCATGGCCGACCGCGTGGCGATCATGGCCGATGGCTGGATCGAACAAATAGGCTCGCCGATCGATATTTATGAAAGCCCGGTGAGCCGCATGGTGGCGGAATTTGTCGGTACGGTGAATCTGTTTGAAGGAGAGATTAGCGAAGATGCTGCTGACCACTGCCGCATCGTCGCTCCCGCGCTCGAGCGGCCCATTTATATTGACCACGGTATTACCACCCAGGCGTCGAATCGGCGGGTTTGGGTCGCGCTGCGCCCTGAAAAAATCTGGCTAACCCGCGAGAAACCCACCACTGAATATAACTGGGCAGAAGGCAAGGTGGATGATATTGCCTATTTAGGCGGTTTCTCGCTCTACTACGTGCGCACCCAGTCGGGCCAGATCATTAAAGTCAGTATGGCCAATACCGAGCGTCGCGGTGATCGACCCACCTGGGAAGACAGTGTGTATGTCTACTGGGAAGATCACAGTACGATTGTTTTGAACCGCTAGCGTCTTGAGCTGCTAACGTTTTGAATTGCGATAGTGGCGCATTCCTTACCGCGAGGAGACTGCCTTTAATGAAGTTATCTCGTTCTTCAGCACTGCTCAAACGCTTGCAGCTGGGGCGCCGAGCAGTGATCGCGTTTCCGCTCGTGTGGCTGATGCTGTTTTTTTTACTGCCCTTTGCGCTGGTGCTCAAAATCAGCCTCTCCGAAGCGGCGATTGCGATTCCGCCCTATGGCCCGCTGCTTGAGTACGCCGATCAGACGCTGCATGTCTTTCTTAATCTGGGCAATTATCTCTTTCTGCTCTCAGATTCGTTGTATATCGCCGCCTATTGGGGCTCAGTGAAAACGGCGTTTATTGCCACGCTGGCCTGTTTGTTGCTCGGTTACCCGATGGCGTATGCCATGGCCCGAGCCCCAGCACGCTGGCAACTGCTGTTACTGCTGCTGGTCATGTTGCCGTCATGGACGTCGTTTTTGATTCGTGTCTATGCCTGGATGGGAATTCTAAGCAACAGTGGGTTAATCAATAACCTGTTGATCGGGATTGGCCTGATTGATTCGCCGCTGCGCATGATGAATACCCAGTTTTCAGTGACTATTGGCATTGTTTATGCCTACTTGCCGTTCATGGTGCTGCCGCTATATGCCCACTTAACGCGCATGGATAACTCGTTGTTAGAGGCCGCTGCAGATCTTGGCTCGCGCAAGTTCAATACCTTTATCAAAGTCACCTTGCCGCTCTCTACGGGCGGCATTGTGGCCGGTTCGATGCTGGTGTTCATACCTGCGGTAGGGGAGTTTGTGATTCCTGAACTGCTGGGTGGCCCTGATACGTTAATGATCGGCAAAGTGCTGTGGGAGGAGTTCTTCCTCAATCGCGACTGGCCGGTGGCGTCGGCGCTGGCCATGGTGATGCTACTGCTGTTACTGGTGCCGATAGTTTGGTTTCATCGTTACCAGTCCAAGGAGCTTGAATAATGAGCATGCGACGGCCGAACTTCTCGATGGTCATGCTGGTGCTTGGTCTGCTGTTTCTTTACCTGCCGATGTTTGTGCTGGTGGTGTATTCGTTTAATGCATCGAAACTGGTCACGGTGTGGGCGGGGTTTTCCACTCAGTGGTACGGCGAGCTGTTTCGAGATCAGCAGATTTTGTCGGCAGTATGGACGAGCCTGCGCATCGCGTTTTTCGCTGCCAGCATGGCGGTTTGCCTGGGCACCGTGGCAGCCTTTGTAATGACGCGCTATGGCCACTTCCGCGGCAAAACGGCGCTGTCGAGTATGGTCACGGCGCCGCTGGTAATGCCCGAAGTCATCACCGGTCTTTCGCTGCTGCTACTATTTGTGCAGATGGCGCAGATTACCGGCTGGCCAGCCGATCGGGGCATGGCAACCATTTGGATTGCTCACACCACCTTTTGCAGTGCCTATGTGGCGGTCGTGGTGGCTGCGCGGCTGCGGGAAGTGGATCACTCCATTGAAGAAGCCGCCATGGATTTGGGCTCACCTCCAGTGAAAACCTTCTTTTCTATCACGCTGCCGATCATCACCCCCGCGCTGGCTGCAGGCTGGCTGCTGGCGTTTACCCTCTCCCTGGATGACCTGGTGATCGCCAGCTTTGTTTCCGGGCCAGGGGCCAATACGCTGCCGATGGTGGTGTTTTCGTCGGTGCGTATGGGGGTGTCGCCGAAGATCAATGCGCTTGCTACATTGATCATCCTAACGGTATCGCTGGCGACACTGTTGGCGTGGTTTCTTATGCGACGTAATGAGACCCGGCGGAAGGCTGCTCTACGAGAAGTTTAAATCAAACTATAGAACGTCGTCGTCGCGCCCGGCGACGACGCTATCGAGTTCTCCGGTCACCGGTGAGACGATGATCTGTAGCTGGATGGGCGCGCAGCATTGATGGCAATCCTCCCAGGTATCATGGCTGCCCTGTGACGTATCAATCAGAAAGGTCAGCGGCGAATCGCAGTAGGGGCAGTGGAAGTCATAATTGACCAGGGCGTCGTCTTGCATTGTTGGCTACCTTGTATAGCGGATGCGCTAAATCAGTTTCTTACCCAATGAGTGTAGCAGTGTGGTCGTCGGGTAGGGCATCGTGGGATTGAATCAGGTAGGATATCCCAGGATTTAAGTTCCCAAAGCAACGCAGTGAGAGTAGCGATGATGTTACGTAACATGGCAGTAGCGGCCCTAGTGGCCTTTCCAATGGTCGCGTTGGCTGAAACCCCCAATGTCACCGCTGGTGAGTGGGAGTTTGTGAGCAAAACCAGCGTCACCGGCGAAATGGAAATTCCGGATCAAACGGAAACCGAGCGCCAGTGTATTAGTCAGGAAGAGCTTGAGGGAGCTGAATTTGGCTTCATCGAGGAAGAAGAAGGCTGCGAGCTGCTCGACCAGGAGCTGAATGCGGACGGTCTCAGCTACAGCATGGTGTGTCGCGCTGAGGGTGGCGAAGCCACCATCGATGGCGAAATGCGTTTTATGGGCGAGCGTATCGAAGGCAGCGTCGATATCCTTACCCAGTCCCCCATGGGTGAGCTGAGCATGAATACCGTGATTGAAGGCGAGTATCTTGGCGAGTGTGAGTAATCGCTAGCTCTCTTTTCAAAGGGTGCCAACAGGCACCCTTTTTCATTGAGGTCGTCATTGCGAGGAGCGCAGCGACGCGGCAATCTCAAGCGTGCGGTGGCCTCTAAAAACCAGATTGCTTCGCTGCGTTGGCAATGACATCAGTCAGGTGGTGCATTAGCAATTTCCTCCTCTAACCGCCTTTTCACTGCCCCAGGCGAACCGGTGTGGCGCGCCAGCAAGTCGTAAGCCACAGGCACTACAAACAGCGTAAACAGCGTTGCCGAGCCGACCCCCGCCATAATCACGGTGCCGATAACCAGGCGAGA
Source organism: Vreelandella sp. 2A-K22 (assembly GCF_054065485.1). NCBI lineage: Bacteria > Pseudomonadati > Pseudomonadota > Gammaproteobacteria > Oceanospirillales > Halomonadaceae > Vreelandella > Vreelandella sp. 2A-K22. The sequence continues at coordinate 27,167 of NZ_JBSUGC010000017.1, forward strand.
CTCAGACCCCGGCCCTGTCGAGACAATCAGCGGAATGGCGCCGGCCATGGTGGTCACAGCGGTCATTAAGATGGGTCTTAAACGCGTCACAGAGGCTTCAATCAACGCCGCACGGAAGGCTTTACCCTCATCGCGCAACTGGTTGGCAAACTCGACAATTAAGATGCCGTTTTTCGCCGCTAGTCCAATCAACAGCACCAAGCCTACTTGGCTATAGATATTAAGCGATTGACCGCTTAGTAGCAGGGCGAGTAGCGCACCGCTCATCGCGAGCGGCACCGTAAGCATTATCACAAAGGGGTGAATCAGGCTTTCGAACTGCGCTGCTAACACCAAAAAGACCACAAGCGCGCCCAGTATTAACAAGAACGCGGTGGCGCCACTGGCCTGCTGGAAGTCCCGTGATGCGCCTGCCACATTGGTTTGCGCCTCTTCCGGCAGTAGCTCCGCGGCGCTCTGCTCTAAATAGGTCAAAGCTTCGCCAAGGGGGTAGCCATCCGCCAGGTTGGCTTCAATGGTAATCGCCCGTATACGGTCAAAGCGGTTCAAAGTGCTGGCGCCAGCAAAGTCGGAGAGGGTGACCAAACTGGCCAGGGGGACCAGCTCACCTGTGCGAGCGGATCGAACCTGAATGTTATCCAACGCCCTCGGGCTGTTTTGACTGCCGCGGTCACCTTCCAAAATGACGTCGTACTCTTCACCATCATCAACATAGCGAGTGACGTTACGGCCACCTAACAGCACTTCAAGCGTTCTGCCGATCTCGGTAACCGTAACACCTAACGAAGCGGCACGCTCGTAGTCAATATCGACTCTTAACTGCGGCTGGGTTTCGTTGTAGTTGCTCTCTAGTGCCATCAAGCGCGGGTTGTTTTCGCGCACATGATCGATCAGCGTATCGCGCCAGCGGGCAAGCTCTTCGTAAGTCCCACCGCCCAGTACAAACTGCACCGGCTTTTGGGTACGCTGCCCAAACCCCTGGCGCATCACCGGGAAGGCTTGTACCCCCGGCAACGTACGCAGCTTTTCGCGTACTTCGCCCATGATCTCCCAGGCACTGCGTCGACTGCCCCAGTCGGCCATATTGACGATAATAAAGCCGCTATTGAAATTCTCTATGTTGCCGTAGCCACGAGGGGCGCGAACGACTACGCGCTCCAACTCACCGCTCTCCACCAGTGGCGTCATCCGCGCTTCGATCTCATCCATGTAGTCCATCATGTAGTCGAAGGTGGCGCCTTCAGGGCCATTCACTAATACGATAAAGTTACCGCGATCCTCTTGAGGCGTGTATTCGTTGGGCAGTACCGTGGCCAGCCAGGCGGTGGCGCCAATCAATAATACAAACGCCGCGACCACCAGCCAGCGCATTTTGAGCATCCACTCTAACGTGGCCTGATAGCGGCGCTGTGTGCCGCTGAGCAGCCACTGCACAGCCTTGCCAATCCGGCTTTCGTGCATGCCCGGCTTAAGAATTTTAGACGCCATCATCGGCGTAAGCGTCAGTGCTAGCAGAGTAGAGACCACTACCGCAGCGGCCATGGTTAGCGCGAACTCGGAAAATAGTCGGCCAATATCGCCTTGTAACATACTGAGTGGCAAGAAAACCGCCACCAACACCAGGGTGGTGGCGATGACTGCAAAGGCGATTTGCCGGGTACCTCGAAAGGCGGCGACTAGCGGCGTCTCGCCGTAGTCGTGCATACGCCGGTTAATATTTTCAAGCACGACGATGGCATCATCGACAATCAGACCGATCGCCAGCACCAGCGCCAGCAGAGTTAGCAGGTTAATTGAGAAATTCATCGCTGCCAGAGCAGTAAAGGCGCCAATAACGGCAATCGGAACGGTCACCGCGGGTACCAGGGTGGTGCGCAAATTGCCCAAAAACATAAAGATCACCACCACCACCAAGCCCATGGCGATAAACAGCGTCATAACGACCTGCACAATCGCCCCGGAGACGAACAGCGAGGCGTCGTAGTTCAGGCTCAGTGACATCCCTTCAGGCAGGGTACCTTGTAGGCGTTCAAGTTCGACCTGAACGGCTTCAGAGAGCTCTATCACATTGGCCGTCGACTGCATGATCATACCCAGGCCGACCATGGGGATGCCGTTAGAGCGGAAGACAGAACGATCCTCCACCGCGCCGACCTCTACTCTTGCTACGTCAGCAAGGCGCACCAGATAGCCGTTTTCCTCCTGGTTTTGAGGAGAGCTGAGGGCGAGGCGCTGAAAATCTTCGGCACTGGCAAAACTACGGGGGAGGCGGACAATAAACTGCCGATCCTTGGATTCAAGCGAGCCTGCCGGTAGCTCTACGTTCTCTGCCCGCAGTGCGTCTTCGATATCGCTAACGGTGAGTCCCCGTGCGGCCAAGGCATTGCGATCCAGCCACACGCGCATGGCGTAGTCACTGCCGCCGCCGACACGCACCCGTGCTACCCCTGGCTGAACGGAGAGGCTGTCGACCAAAAAGCGGTTAGCGTAGTCGGTTAGCTCAGTAATGGAATAGTCGTTTCCGGAAAGGCTTAACCAAACCACCACTTCTTCGCTGCTATCGGCTTTGGTGACCTCTGGGTTGTCAGCGTCGTCGGGTAGGTTGCGCAGCGCGCCGGAGATACGGTCGCGAATATCATTGGCGGCGGCATTGATATCCATATCAATGCCAAATTCGATCTCGATCTGAGAGCGTCCATCCTCGCTTTGCGAGGTAATCAGCTCAATGCCTTCAACGCCAGCAATGCGGTCTTCTAATACTTGGGTAATCCGTGTTTCGACGACGCTGGCCGAGGCTCCGGGGTAGCGGGTATCGATGGTGACCACTGGCGGGTCGATGGTGGGGTACTCTTGCAGCGGCAGACGATTGAGTGCCAGCAGGCCAAAGGCAATAATCAGCGCCGCGATTACCATCGCCAATACCGGCCGCTGAACAGAGATATCCGATAAACGCATTAGCGGTCGGCCTCCAACAGCGCTCGTATACCGGTCTCGTCATCGGCGATCCCGATTAACCTGGCTTCTTGCCCGTCACGGGCCAGCTGTAGGCCATGAAAGACAATTAAATCGTTGGCGGCGAGTCCCTCGAGAATTTCCACCTCGCCATTGCGGCGCTCGCCGATCACCACTTCACGCCGTGCCAAGCGTGTGCTGCCTTCACTCTGTTCAATTAACATCACGAAGTGACGGTCACCGCTAGGCTCAATGGCCGCCTCAGGGATAACAACCGTATCGCGTACGTGCTGTTGAACGATCACTTCCATCAGCATGCCAGGCCGCAAGCGGCCATCGGTATTCTCGAGATCAGCGCGGACGCTTACGCTGCGCGTGACTGGATCCACCCGTGTGCCGATGGTGGCAATTTCACCGCTAAAGAGGGCGTCAGGGTAGGCGGCAGTTGTGGCATTGAGCATCAAGCCTGGTGAGAGGCGGTCGAGAAATACTTCGGGGACGCTGAAATCTAGCTGCATAACATCCAATTTATCGAGCGTCACCAGATCCATGCCTGGAGTGACCAGGGCGCCAACACTGATATTGCGAAAGCCGACGCGGCCACTAAAGGGGGCTTTTATCTGGTAATTGGCCAACTCCGCTTCAATCGCTTGAATATCGGCATCTGCCTGGCGCAGCCGTGATTGGCTATCTTCTACATCGGCCCGAGCCGCCAGGTTGCGCTCTTGCAACTGCGAAGCGCGATTTGACGCATTACGCCGCTCTTCGCGAAGTGCCTGGGACGCCCTCAGCTGCGCCTGTTCCTCGGCATCCTCCAGACGAATAAGCAACTGGCCTTCTTCGACCTGCTCGCCGTCACGGAAATTGATCTCGGCAACGATATCCGTGACGGTAGCCGATAGTGTGACGCTCTCATCGGCACGAAGGGTGCCCAAGGCTTCTATTGGATCCGACCAGGTAGTCATGATCGCCCGGGTGCCTATGACTGACGGCGCCGATTGGGCGAACGCTACGCTGGAAAGCAGAAGAGTGAGAGGCAGGAGTGCGAGTCGCAACAGCCGTCGTCGATGAAAGGGCAAAAGCATAGTGTTCTCAGCGTTAGATAATATTTATACAGTTATTGTATATGGTAATTGTATCCGCATAATAATTTTTAAGTGCGACCCTGTTAGAATGCCTGCCTTTTACGACGGGAGTCGCTCTCAATATGAGCTGTCCATTATGATCTATGACGTTGTCATCATCGGTGCTGGCGCCGCAGGCTTAATGTGCGCAGCGCAAGCAGGCTATGCCGGAAAGCGGGTCTTAGTGCTTGATCATGCTAACAAAGCGGGCAAGAAGATTCTCATGTCCGGGGGTGGCCGCTGCAACTTTACCAATCTTGGCACAACGCCACAGCACTTTTACTCTTCAAACCCTTACTTTTGTATTTCGGCGCTCAAACGTTACCGCCCTGAGCACTTTGTTGAGCTGGTCGAGCGCCATGGCGTTGAACATGTTGAGAAAACGCCGGGTCAGCTATTCTGTGCAACCTCGGCTAAAGATATTGTCCATACGTTACTAACCGAGTGTGAGTGGGCTGGGGCTGAAATCAGGCTCAGCACCCAGGTTACCCGCGTGGAGCAACAGGGCAGTGCCATGCGTCTAACGACTTCGATAGGTAAAATCGATGCCGGGGTGGTCGTCATCGCGAGCGGTGGGCTTTCCATTCCGAGCATGGGCGCGACAGGATTTGGCTACGACATAGCCCGTCAATTTGGTTTGGAGGTATTCGCTACGCGACCCGGGCTGGTGCCTTTTACCTTAAGCGATACCTGGAAAGCGCGCGCAGCTGACCTCTCTGGTTTGAGCGTGCCAGTGGCTGTTAGTGCTGGCAGTCGCCGCTTTGTGGAACCCATGCTGTTTACCCACCGCGGCTTGTCTGGGCCAGCGATGCTGCAAATATCCAGCGTTTGGCAGCCAGGGGAGAGCATTAGTATCGATCTGCTGCCCAATGAAAACGTGGCGGAATCCCTGCGCCATGCACGCCAAGAGACGCCTAAGCGTCAGCTCTCGACCTGGCTTGGCGAACGCTTTCCGAAACGCTTTGCGCAAGCACTGCTGGAGTGGTACCCCGACCATGATTTGGCGCGGCCCCTGGCCCAGTATGCTAATGCCGCATTGGATGAGTGGGTACAAAGACTCAACGCTTGGCAACTGAAACCAGCAGGAACAGAAGGTTGGCGTACCGCAGAGGTAACCATGGGCGGGGTCAATACCGACGCGATTTCGTCCAAAACCTTTGAGGTTAAAGGCTTACCACAGTTGCGTTTTATCGGAGAAGTATTAGATGTAACGGGAGAGCTAGGTGGGTATAACTTTCAGTGGGCGTGGGCGAGTGGCGTAGCCTGCGGGCAGTCTGTTTAATAAGCTGATCAAAGATTTGCAAGTGCCGTAACTTGATACATTTGCTGTATTAAGCCTCTTGTGTTTTGGCGATGGGGTCAAGTTTAGGGGCTGTTGATGTTTCGCTTATGGCAGCGGTGAAAAGTCAGCAGAGCCTAGGGCAATGCTGTCAAGAGGTCGGCTGGTAGGTCGATCAGGCGCTTTCTTACAAGTGCCGAAACAGACTAGGATCTAATCCAGCTTTTTGAATTCGATAGGCTAGCTTAGCTCTCGTTACGCCTAGTTCTCTGGCGGCCTTAGACACGTTGCCATCTGTTTTATAAAGTGCATTTGACAAAATTTCTGCCTCACTTCTCCGGTGACATTTAGCGCTCTTCTGCGTATCGTCAAGCTTACCCCGGCCCAATAGATCAGGCCCACTTGTGCCAGCCTCCAGTTCCCCTGTGGGATCAATATTGAGACCTGACTGACCAGGGGGGTTGAGTTTTGTGGCAAAGCCAACGTCATCAAACATATGAAACACATTGAGCGGTTCAGAATCTAGAGCGTTAATCACGCCACGTTCTATTAAATTCTGAAGCTCGCGAATATTTCCAGGGTAACTATAGTCTAAAAGTGCTTCACTAGCCTTTCGGGTGAGTCCTGGAATATTTTTTTTATAAACATTTGAGTAGCGGTATAAAAAATGTTCGATCAATAAGGGGATATCATCCTGGCGTTCTCTAAGAGGGGGAAGGCGTATAGGAAAAACATTTAAGCGGTAATAAAGATCCTCTCTGAATAGTCCATTCTGCACTTCCTTGAAAAGATCTTTATTTGAGGCGGCAACAACCCTGACGTTAACTTGGATAGGGTGTGCTCCACCGACTCTTTCTATTTCGCCATTCTGCAGGGTGCGCAGAAGCTTACCTTGTGCCTCATAACTTAATGATGGAATTTCATCAAGAAATAGTGTGCCCCCATTGGCTCGTTCGAACCGACCCGGTCGACTTTTTTCTGCACCTGTAAACGCACCTTTCTCTACGCCAAACAGCTCTGCCTCAACCAATGTGTCAGGGATTGCAGCACCGTTAAGGGCGATAAAGGGGCCGTTTGCCAAGTTGCTTTTGCGGTGAAGCTCGTTAGCAAACAAGTCTTTCCCAACACCTGATTCTCCATTGAACAGTACCGTGGCTGGCGTTGGCGCGACTCTTTCAATCTTCTGCAAAGCAATACTGACCGCTGCTGAAATACCCACGATCTTTTGGGTATCTATTTTCTCATGGATAGAGGCAGGAGATGACGCTGTCGTCACGCCAGTGGTTTGTCGAGACGACTTACGCGCTTCAGGCGCAAGGTATTCTCCTGGAGTGAGCCAGCTAAGGTCATGGGTACTGCCTATTTCTTGATTTGTCATCTCACCTACGATTCGGCAGAAAGAGCCGCCGCAGCCAGCACACTCCAACTCACGATATATCACTCGCTTACCGTAGAAAGCACTGGCGTAGCCGCTGGCATAACCTAGCTGCATCCAGCAAACCGGTTCACGTGATAGGCCGTACGCATTTATATGTTCGGCAGCTTCGATTGAACCATGCCAAAGGAACTCGGCATTGAAAATACCGTTCGGGATGTCGTGGTCGCGTCGTACTGTTTCGACTTTAACCATCCCCATGACCGCATGTAACCGCTCTCCCGCGGTCAACGCACCAGCTTCATCGTTTAGTGGCCAATGTTTTCGTACAAAAGCTGCGTCGGCAGATCCAGCTGAAAAACCTACGCGCATCAGCAAGCTGCATGCTCTAGAAAAGCCTAGTGATTCAATGATTTCTCTGCGCAACACACCAAATGCATTAGCCCCAAGTAGCACCATGCGGCGATCATCGAACCAAATTTTTCCATCGTTAGGGGTAAGGCGCAGCCTCTCTGTCAAATCACGTAAAGTGGGTGGGTCTCCATCATCAAGGCCTATCTCACAAGAGCTCGCTTGATTGGGTTGCGTTGTCATTTTCGAAAGCGTCATTTTTTTTGTCATGTCTTTCTCATTTTTTTATTAAAAATATTAAATTAATTAAATACTGGCGAGTCTTGTTCAATCCTTCAGTTGTACTTTAGTCGTGTCTAGTCTCTTAACTTCCTTTGCATAATAAGAATTTTACTTTATTCTTTATACTAAGGTCTAGGTTTTGAGTAGTTGGCATAGCAATTGCTGAATAGTTCTCTGTAATACATCGTTTCCATAAATAAAGTGAGAACAATAATGGCTAATGCACCCGCTAGTAATGCTTATCGTATCGTAGAAGTTCCTGAGCCAATGAAGGCAATGCAAGACCGATTTGGGCGTGAGGGAAGCTATGTAGGGCTCTCTGAGGTAGAAAGCCCATGGGTTCCTTTTGGTGATAATGCAGCTATACGGCATCTGGCCTTTGATGTAAGGAATAATGTTTATTGCAATATTTTATGGATTAAAAGCCCTGGTGTGATTGGTACCCATAAGCACCGAGGAATGGTATGGGCTGTAGGAATGGAGGGATCTTTCCGATATTTGGAATACGACTGGGTTTGCGGGCCTGGTGAGTTTATAACGGAAATGCCCGGACAGGCTCACACGTTAGTGACCGACGATGCTAATGGAATGAAAGCTCTATTTTGGATGCAGGGAGCTAACGAGTTCTTCGATGAGAAGGGGGAGTGGGCAGAAACGCTGGATGTTTTCTGGTTCATCAATCACTACGTCACTTATTGTGAAGAACACAATATCCCCATCAATGAACAGTTATTTCTATGAGGTGGGATATGCGTGTATTAGAGCAATTCAGCGTAGAAGGGCGTTCAGCCCTGATCACGGGGGGAGCCTCAGGTTTAGGACTTGCCTATGCCGAAGCGTTGGCAGAAAACGGAGCTAACGTGACACTAGCGGATATAAACATCGACGCAGCCGAATGTGAGGCACAAAGACTCCGTGACGAAGGCTGCAAGGTTCATGCTGTCCAGCTAGATGTCGCTGATCGAATGCAGACCAGTCGAGCCTTCGAAGAACATGTCCGCCAGTTTGGCAACTTGGATATTGTTTTTGCTAATGCGGGGATCGATCCTGGGGCAGGGTTTTGGAACCCTTCAGGAGGGCGAAATAGAGATGGTCAGATTGACGTTTTAGATCCAGCCCGCTGGGATAGAACAATTTCTATTAATCTGACGGGGGTCTTTAATACTCTGCGAGTGGCAGCTAAATACATGAAGCCACGGCGTCGAGGATCAATTGTTGTCACGTCCTCCAATGCTGCCTTTATTACAGAGCCTGTGGTCGGGCTTGCTTACATGCCTGCAAAAGCGGGAGTGTCCCATTTAGTACGTCAAGTTGCCTTAGAGTTGGCAGAGTTCCGGATCCGGGTCAACACTATCGCGCCCGGCGGTTTCGTAACCAACATTGGTGGTGGCTGGTTGAAAGACGAAGCAGTTCGCCAGGCCTGGAACGCCAAGGTACCTCTAGGGGAAATCGCTGATCCTGAACAGATCAAGGCACTGGCGCTATACCTAGCCTCTGACGCCTCTTCCTATATGACCGGTGCTCAATTGGTTATTGACGGAGGCACTTCTCTTGGGAGGGTGGGCTGATGCGTGCTGCCGTCTTTCAGAGGTTACACCAGCCTTTAGATGTTTGCGAACTTCCAGACCCTACACCAGGAGACGATGAGGTTGTCATCCAGGTGAAACGATGTGGAATTTGTGGCTCCGATCTCCATATGACTGAGGATCCCATTTTCGGCATTTGTCCTGGCGATGTGCTGGGTCACGAATATGCAGGCGAGATAGTCGCTTTAGGTCGAAAAGTCAGTGATGTATCTATAGGAGATCTTGTATCCGTTATACCTTTCCGAAGTTGCGGTTATTGCGCTGCATGCCGTTCTGGGAATCCTGCTTGGTGTCTAGATATGGCGTTGGAGGGAGGGGGATATGGTGAATATGCCGTCACCGCTGCGCGCCAGTGCGTACCTCTTCCTCTCAATGCAAGCATGGACGACGGTGCAATTGTAGAGCCTTTAGCCGTTGCTCTCCATGGTCTCCAGCTATCCGGCATGAAACCTGGTGACCGTGTCCTCATCCTTGGTGCTGGGCCTATCGGGTTAGCTGTCGCTTTTTGGGCGCGCCGCTTTGGCGCTCAGACGGTTGTCATACAGGATATTACCCGATACCAAGAACAACGTGCCTATGACATGGGGGCGACCGGTTTTGTTTGTGATCCATATCAACCCATTAAAGCTGCAGAGCGGTCACTTGGAGGTTCAGCAGACATAGTATTCGAGTGTGCGGGCGTTCCTGGTCTCATTGCGCAAGCCATTGAGCAGGTTCGCACGCACGGTACGATTCTGCTTCTTGGTTTATGCACTAAGCCTGACAGCTTTATACCCTTTAGTGCTTTATCAAAGGAAATACGCCTTCAAACTGCCGTTTTCTTCTCACGACGTGAATACGAAAGTGCGTTGGATATTCTCGATTCTGGCGTTGTAGAGCCTCGCCATTTAATCACCGAGACCGTGCCACTTAACAATGTGCCAACCGCATTTGAAGCGTTAAAAAAGCGCACCCATCAATGCAAGGTGTTAATAAGCCATGACTAACAATAATACAGCTACCCTGCCTAACACGCCCAATAACACTCGTTATCAAATCCTTTTAGTTACTCTATTGAGCCTTAACTTTGGCATTGTATTTTTTGACAGGAATGCACTTAACTTCCTGATGCCATTTGTTCAGCCAGAGTTGGCCTTGACAAACCTACAGATAGGCCTAACAGCCTCTGCGTTATCAGTCACCTGGGCAATATCTGGTTTAATATTTGGTGCAATGTCTGATCGAAGTGGCCGAAGAAAGATATTTTTGATCATGGCGACGATTGTGTTCTCTCTCTGCTCTTTTTTATCAGGTCTTGCCACCTCATTCTTATTGCTTCTCGGTGCTAGATTGCTTATGGGTGTTGCAGAAGGCCCTATCCTGCCTATATCGCAATCAGTAACGGCAATAGAAGTTACTCCTGAAAGGCGGGGCATTGCTATGGGGGTCATGCAGAACTTCGGGTCAAATTTATTGGGTTCTTTTGCTGCGCCGGTTGTCCTTGTGGCTGTTGCTTCTGCTTTTGGCTGGCGAGAGGCGTTTTTCCTTGCAGGGCTTCCAGGTCTTCTAGCCGCTGGACTCCTCTGGTGGTTAATGCGTGAACCGACAGCATCTTCAGTACCTATCGCAACGGGTGTGAATCAGTCCTGTCAGCGCCCAAGTCTCAAAGAGGTCTTCGCTCATCGAAATATGCTGCTATGTTCGCTTATTGCGGTGTTATTGATTGGATACTTAGTAACTTGCTGGTCTTTCATGCCAATTTACCTAACCAGTGTACGTGGTTATTCTGCTGAAACCATGGGGTGGCTGATGGGAACTTTAGGCATCTCGGCAGCGGTCGGAAGCTTCGTCGTCAGCGGTATCTCTGACAAAATTGGTCGTAAGCCAGTAATGGTAATTACCCCATTTATGGGGCTCATCCTCACCTTAAGCGCCATGTATTTTGATGGCTCGGCTATTATTCTGGCAGTGTTGTTTTTCTTTGGTTGGGCATTGAACGGCATCTTTCCGCTTTTTATGGCCACCGTTCCCTCTGAAACCGTCGATTCGCGCCATATTGCAACAGCCCTGGGTTTTGTAATGGGTATTGGTGAGATATTGGGAGGTGGGGTTCTACCGGCGCTAGCAGGCGCTGCGGCAGATAGTGTTGGCCAATCCGCACCGTTGTGGTTAATGAGCGCTATTTGTGTGATTGCTGGAGTCCTGGCTTTGGGGCTCAAAGAGACCGCACCAGCAGTTCTGGTTAAGCGTGCTCAGGCGCCTGATGTTTCGGCATCTTTCAGCAGTTAGTCGCTAAATACCGATAATCACACAAGAAGCTCAGCTTTCGGGCCAAATGTGTCGGGTATAAGCGAATAGCGAGCTATTTAACGAAAGTGATCAAATTAAGTTGGCCGACAGGCCAGAATTTTTCACTGAGTGGCCGCCTTAAACGATGTTTGGCTAATCTCCGCTCGCTGGCTTCTAAGGTACAGTCAGCGAGCCGCACAGTCGTCCAAATTAACTAGCCACTTTGGCTAATAATTTAAGTTTTTTGAGTAGCATATAGCCCGCAAGGACTTTTCTGCCTGCCGCCATTGCTCCACCTGGGTGGCGCATCAGCTTGAATGCAGCAAAGCCGCCAATGGCGTAAAGCGGCAGCTTGAAGCTTTGCCAGTTTCTATCCAGTGGTGAGGCGGCTTGCTGTAAAAATTCGCTATCGACCAAAATATCCACGCGCTGCTGCTCTAGCTCGGCTAACAAAAGCGCTTTGCGTTCAGCGCGGCTGAGCGGTTTGGTTGGTGGCTTAGCGGTGTCTGCGGATGGTTTCATCACTTGGCTCCTCAAGCAGTGCTCGATCAGCAGCAAGCTGTTTGAGTGTTTCTTTTAACAGAGAGTGTTGCTTGGACTGGCGAATCGCAATAACCGCGAGTAGCAAACTGGCGCCGATCAGCACACCTGCACTGATGGCAATGGCGGTTAAGCGATAGGTATCCCAGAATATAACCACTACCAGTGCCGTCAAAGTGGCAATACCCAACAAGAGCAGCAGTAAGCTAGCTCCTGCCAGAAGAAGTAGAACCAGTAAGCGAGCACGCTCCTCTTCTAACTCAAACACCGCCAAACGCAGGCGGGTTTCGCTATTCGCAATCAGCGATTTCAGCAAGCGTTTGGCGGCAGAGAAGACGCGTTGGGTGGGGCCCAAAGCCATTAGCGACGACCGAGCAGCATACCCACAACCATACCTACTGCGGCACCAATGCCAATACTCGTCCAGGGGTTTTCATGGACGTAGCGATCACACGCATCGGCCTGATGAGTCAGCGAGTCGCGGGTTTCGTCATAAATACGCTCGCCACGAGCTTCAAGACGTGCACGAGTGTCTTTCAAACGACGTTCGGCGCGAGTACGTAGATCGTTCATCTCTCCGCTGGCATCTTTAGCGGTCGCATTGACCAGCTCTTCAACGGTTTCACTCAAGTGGCGCAGATCATCTTTGAGTTGATCGGCTTGAGTAGAGTAGGTGGGTTGACGTTTAGCCATGGAGTCTTCCTTTGACGAGTGAATGATTGGGCTACTAACTATTAGTTACTGTATTTTTGCTGCTGACTACAAGCATAGCAGCCAGCTAGTAACAGACAAGCAAATGCGTCTATCGGTTCAGCCCTGTCGCACTAAATAAGGGATTTAAACTAAACCCAAGGCTCAAGCGGTGCACGCGATGATCATAATCGATCATGCTTTCACCATATCCGTAGTAGTACTGTACATGCGCTCGCAAGCTGTTGAAAGCGGGCCAGCTGTAATCAATCTGGGTGCCGATATTGCCAGCGCTGGGATTGCCGCGTAACTGACCGCTCACTTCATGGTTATTATTGAGACGCTTGGCGAGGCGAATATCGCCGTATCCCATGTAGCGTTCGATATCCGGGTTGTCGTCATCCTCTGAGGATTCCGGTACCCGCCAGTGGGGTGCCAGGGTGAACGCCCAGTCGCCGCGCTGGAAGGTGCTTTCAAGGTATACCCGGTTCCAACTGCGCGAGAGAGGATCTGAGCGACCATTAGACTGGTGATTGAGAGATACTCGGTTGCGGGTATTCACCCAGCCAAGCGCTTCCCAGGCATTGTCAAAGTCGATAAACACTTCCGGCTCGTAGTTGGTTTCCCTAAAGGGTGATGAGGCGTCGGTATTATAAGCCTGCCACCAACTGCGCTGGGTGTAGCCAAAGTAGACGTCGCCGTAGTTACCGAATACCTGTTCAGCCAGATTAACCTTGGCACTGAACTGGAATTTTAACTCCACGCGATCTGCGGGGGTGCCGTTAGCCACCGTGCGGAAACTTTCACGATTTTGGTTAGCATTGTAACTAACAGGGAACAGATAGTTGGTGCGGTGGGTGGTGATTGAAAACGGATTCCGGGTTGATTCCTGCTCAAGTTCACGGCGATCGCTTAAATCTTCCCTTGCAGCCTCTTCAGGCAACTGTTCAAACGGTATGTCTAGCGCGGCGTCTTCGGGGTTTTCTATCTGCTGCAACTGTTGATGCAGATCATACAGTTCAGCATTGAGGGCACGGATACGCGCCTCAATCTCTTGCTGAGACTCGGCAACGGCATTCACACTAAACGTAGCAAGGCTCAGCAGAACAATAAGTTTCGTCAACGGCAATTTTCGGGTGACCATCAAGGTGACTCGCAAAATGAAGGAATAAGTAAACGCCAAGCTTGTTTCTATCACGCCGCCTGTGGAAGTCAACACCTCTGATTGCGCTGACCATCAGAACGCCTGACAATAACCTCATTCTCCGTCTCTGCGGAGCATTTGATGTCAGCGAGGCTCTAAGTAACGTGTTGATACGTAACGTGGTGAGATGCACCTGTAAGTGGAGTATAACCTGTTTGTTGCTGCTGCTTGTCATGAGCAGTGTCGCTATTAATCCAGCCTACGCTGCGCTTCAGACCAATATGCTGGAGCGGGTGCCCGAGCAGGCTGAATTGGCATCAAGGCTTGCTCAGTTAGAAGCCCTTGAAGAACCCTTGACCGCCCAGCAGGCCAACGATAAAGAGGCCCTGGAAGCGGCCCTCGAAGCTTATGAGCGGCTGGCTTCTGTTGACGAGCGTCTTGCCGCGCTAGATACCCGGGTAGAACAAGCCCCTGAAATGTTAGCACGCCTGCAGCGCGAGTTGAGCGAAGCGGAAGAAGCTTCGCAGCAGCTAACGGTTGCCGACTTGAGCGACCGCCCCCTCGACGAGCTGGAAACGTTGCAAACTAACGCCGTGGTCGAGCTGCAGCAGTTGCAAAGCCAATTGGCGGAAGTGAACTCGCAACTGTTAGCCGCTCAAACACTCCCTGAGCGGGCCCAGCAATCCATTGCGGAAACCCTTCAGCGCGCGGAAAGTTTACGCCGACAGCACGATGAGCGCGAGGCTTTGCTGGCGGATCGTCAACTTTCTGCCCTTAGCGATGCGCAACTGATCCAATTACGCCTTGAACGGGCGCTGGCCGAACGCGAAGTAAGCTTTTATCAGCGCGAGCTAAGCGCTAACAGCCGCCTGCGCGAATTAGCTCAGGAGCGGCGCGATGTGCTGATGCTGCAGGTCGATTATCAAGAGCAGCAGCTAACGATGTTACAAGGGGTGATTGATCGGCAGCGTCGGTTGGCCTCTGAACAAGCCATTGCCGACGCTGCCAGGGATAACCCGCTGATCGCCGCGGGACATCCGGTGGTGGTGCAAGCGCAGCAAACCAACCAGACCCTAAGCCTGGAGCTGCTACGGGCAACCGACCGTGCTAATACTGTTGTGCGTGACAATATTGAAGCCCAGCGGCAGTTGGAGAACGTGCGTCAGCTACAGCGTAGCCTTAATGAGCAAATCGAGGCTATTCGCGGCAGTCAACTGCTGTCGCGAATTCTGCGCGAACAGCGCAAGTCGCTGCCTCCGTTGTCTGCGCCCCGGGATTTGCAGGACGAAATTGCCGACTTGCGCTTAAAGCAGTTTGATTTAGTCCGCCAGCGCGATCAGCTACGCCAAAGCGAACAGTATGCTGCTACGCGGCTGTCCGAGGAGGGCATAGAGGCGACGCCGGGACTGATCGATTCCCTTTCGCAGCTTTATCAATCCCGCCGTGAGCTGGTCGAGCAGTTGGAACAGTCTTACGGCAGCTTATTAAGTGCGGCGATTGAGCTTCAGCTCAACCAGCAGCAGCTGGTCACAACGACCAGTGAGCTGCGTAAAACCATTGATGAGCAGCTGTTTTGGGTTGCTAATAGTCGCCCTTTAGATATCAATTGGCTGCGTCAATTGCCCCGCAACCTCCAGCTGGAGTGGCAGGAAGGGGAGTGGCGAGCCATTTTACCCACTCGCTGGAAAGGGCTCTCTTGGGAGGTGCTCAGAGGGGCGCCCCTGATGGTATTAAGCCTGGTATTAATCGGGTCACGACGCCAGATTAAAGCCCGATTGGACAAACTGCACTCGCAGATTGGTCGGTTAAAAAGCGATACCCAGCTGCATACCCCCAAAGCGGTGCTGCTGAATGCGCTGCTAGCGCTCTCCGGCCCGCTGGCCTTGGCCGGGGTGGGGGTTGGGCTCTTGGGAGCAACTGGGCCATTGGCTAATAGCGTTGCCCCTGCGCTGCTTCAGTTGGCGTTAAGTTGGGCGGTGGTCGCCTGGGGCCGCAGGCTATTGGTCGCCGATGGCGTGGCCGAGCGCCACTTTACCTGGTCTGCGCACTACAACGCTCGGTTACGCCAGCTGTTAGGTGGGTTAGGCATTTCCTTGGTGCCTGTCATAGCCATTGCGGCGATGTCTGGAGAGATGGAAACCCCGCTGGCACTGCGTCCCGTTGCGTTGGGGTTGCTGTCGCTTGGGTTGTTGGCGATGAGCTGGTGGCTGGCGCAGTTGATACTGGCGCATATCCCTATTTTTGGCGTGCGCCTGTTTCGCTTGCTGCTGGGGCTTGCGATGGCCTCGGTGCCGCTGATGCTGTTGGGATTGGTAGTTTGGGGCTACGAATACACCGCGTTGCACCTAGTGGGGCGATTCGCGATCACGCTTTACTTGCTGGGGTTATGGGTTGTGGTGGAGGCGACCTTGGTAAGAAGCCTTGCGGTGGCTGCAAGGCGGCTTGCCTATCGCCGTGCTCTGGCGCGCCGTCGTGCTCAGGTGCAGGAAGGGGCGGAAGGTGGTCTCGAAGTCGTGGAAGAGCCGCCGCTGGATATGGAGCAGATCAATAGCCAGTCGCTGCGGCTTTCCAAGTTGATTGTCTTGATCGGCTTCAGTGCGCTGCTTTATTTGGTCTGGTCAGACTTGCTCTCGGTGCTCGGCTATTTGGACAACGTGTCATTGTGGGAGGCGCAAGAAGGGGATCTGGTCGATAACGCTCTATCGATATCCGACGTCTTTGCTGCACTGCTGATTGTCGCTATTACCTTTATCATGGCAGGCAATCTACCCGGCCTGTTAGAAGTGATGGTGCTATCCCGGCTGTCATTGAAACAGGGCAGCGCCTATGCCATTAGCTCGCTGCTCTCCTACACCATTGTGGGTACGGGGGTTGTCATGGGGCTGTCGACCCTGGGCGTTTCCTGGGACAAGCTGCAGTGGCTGGTGGCCGCCTTGAGTGTGGGGTTGGGGTTTGGCTTGCAGGAAATTTTTGCCAACTTTATATCGGGCTTGATCATCCTGTTTGAGCGCCCGATTAGGATTGGCGATACGATTACCCTGGGAAATTTGCACGGCACCGTCAGCCGTATCCGTATCCGTGCGACCACTGTCACCGATTTCGACCGTAAAGAGATTATTATCCCCAATAAAACCTTTGTGACTGACCAACTGATCAACTGGTCATTGTCGGATAATATCACCCGTGTTGTGCTCACCTACGGTGTGGCCCACGGCTCCGATATGGCCAAGGTGCACCAGCTATTACGTAAGGTGGCGGACGAAAACCCCCGCGTGCTAACCGACCCAGAACCTCAGGTTTTCTGTTTAAGCTATGGACAGCACAGCCTCAATTTTGAACTGCGTATTTTCGTCAATGATCTGCTCGACCGGCTGTTTGCTGCCGATGAAATCAACTGCCGTATAGATGCGCTGTTTCGCGAAGCGGGTATACGCGTGGCGTTTGAGCAGATGGATGTGTGGCTACACCCTGAGCAAGGCGAGGAGGTTAAAGTGCAGTCGGCGAATCAGTTGCCCCCTGCGTCTACGTAATGCACTTTAAGCTCTCTTTTTTAAGGCTCTTTTACTGCATGCAGGAGAAATTCTCGGTTGCCGTCGCCACCGGTGATCGGGCTCTCCTGCCAATGTTGAATGGTAAGTCCGCAGGCGTCGCAACTGCGACGAATGTTGGCCTCCACTTCTGCAAAGCGTTTAGCGTCGCGTACCACGCCACGTTTATCCAGGGCGCCAGGGCTTAGCTCAAACTGCGGTTTCACCAGCGAAATCAACTGACCGCCCGCTGGCAGCAGGGCAGCAATCTCGGGCAGAATCAGCGTTTGCGATATAAACGACACATCCATGATGGCGCTATCAATGGGGAAAGCAGCAAGCGCGCTATTGAGGGCTTCGCTACTACTCATCGAGCGCGCATTTATCCCCTCTAGACAGGTGACGCGTGGGTCGCTGCGCAACTCAGGTGCAAGCTGTCCGTGGCCAACCTCTACACCAATCACATGGTGGGCGCCAAAGTGCAGCGCACAGTCGCTGAAGCCGCCGGTTGATTGACCAATGTCGAGCACAACAGCGTCATCAAAACGCAGCTCAAGCGCTGTGAGCACCGCCTCTAATTTCAACCCTGCTCGGGACACATAGCGCTCTTCGGGATCGTCCTCTACTTCAAACCGGGTATCGTCGGGCCATTTTTCGGATGCTTTGGTTAACGGCTTACCGTTCTCGGCAAGCCGTATCCGCCCGTGCCGAATAAGCCTTTGGGCGCGGGTACGCGAGTTGGCCAGCCCCTGGATGACCAACAATTGATCGAGTCGCATCATAGTGATTGAAAGTGTCGCTAAGCGTACTTGTTACCCTTCGTCGCGAGGCGTTTCGGGTAGCGGTGAATGGGGGAGGGTTGAGTTAGAGCCTTGATCCGCCTGTAGCTCGGTAGGTGGAAGGCGCGAGGCTCCCCAGCTCCGATGCAGGAAGTGTCTGACATTTTCCACCTCTTCGCTGGTGACGTCGGCGATGTCAACGCGCTCCAGGGGATCATAGTGGTAAATATACAGCCGCGATGCAAAGCGCTCAAAAGGCAGCGAGGCTTCGCCAAAACGTTCACCATTGCCCGATGTACTCACAATGACGCCATCGCCCCAATCCTGCCCGCTATCATTGTTGGGATTATAGAAGTAAATCCGCATAACATCAGAGGGGTCGAGAGAGGCCCGCAAAATAGTAATCGCGTGCCAGCCGATAAAACGCGCCGCGCTATCGGTGACCGCAATGCCCGCTGGCTGAGGGTGAATCAGCGGCTGGTTGCCATTGTAATAAGGGTGATAGTAAGCGAAGAAGTGGCGTATAAAGTCGTCCACATCGCTTAGTTGACCGGTGGCAACGTCGACATTGATGCGAAAGCCGCGGCCAGACCACCAGCCGTGAAATTCAGGATTCACCCAGCGGTGAGGGTCACCTTCACGGCCAATGCAGCGCCGGCCCATTTCGGCATAAATTCGATCCAAGTGCGGCACGACAATCAGCGAAACCGGGTCGAGATCGATGGGTAACTGGGTCGCCACACCTGAGAGACTCGCCATTGATGAAATGGCTTGTCCTTCAAAATGCATAATGATTTCGTCATCCCGGGCCGCCCAGGCCACCATCTGCAGCAGGTAATCTGGGTCGTTATAGGCCCACATGGAGAGTGCCCGTGCCGACTGGCAGGTAGGGTTGTTGCCCTGACCAACGCCTAGCGGTAATCCCAGCATGCAGAGCACGCCCTCAATCAAGCGTGCCCGGGGAGAAACAGTGTCGCCATAGGCCATGGAGAGTCGCGACTGTGCCCACTCTGATAGCGGTAGATTAAGCTGACGCCACATTGCCGGTGCTACCGGCGGCTGATAGAGAATGCCGCGTTCAAGCATCAGCGCCAGGCCGTAAACCGCTTGAGCGGTAGCAGGGTAAACGCCGCCACGAATTAGCGCTTGAACAAGCTCGCGGTAGCAGAGCAGGCAGTCGCGGCCGGTAGATGAAAGGCCCAGTGCTTCGGAGAGTAAGTGATCCCCCTCTTCGAGTAGATGACGCAGTAATACGGCGTGATATGGCGATACCAGGCCGGTGTCGTGCATCGCCCGGGCGAAACCGGTGGATTCAGCCTGCAAAGCAGCCTGATCCATACGTTCTAACCGATCACGGTAAACGTCGACCCCAGGGTCTTCACGACAGGCTTGAGTTGGGCCATAAAGCGAACTCACCAGGCGGTCGGCGCCCTGGCCGCTGGCGCTAAGATCAATTTCCGGGTTGGCCTGACACAGCGCAATTTGGGTGATCATCTGTTTGATCGAATCAACCTGAATAGGGCGCTGTTTTAAAATGCGCCAAATCTCATCGATCAGGCGATCAACAATGTGCTCGTAGCCGATGCGCTCGGCTAAATGCTGGAAAAGCTGGCGGGGAATAGTGGCCAGGCGCCCCTGGGTTTCCCGCTCCGCTTCGCTGGGCGGTAAAAACAGTAGCCACAAATTGATCGCCATTACCTGAGTCAGGTAATGGTGAGCATGCTCTGCGGACACCAGTGGATGCTCAAAATTGCCTTTAGCCACAGCTAGGAGCCGAAGCTCGCTTAGCGCCTCAATGACGACAACATTGGCATCCGCGCTTTTCAGCGAGAAGGTTGTCAGAGTCGGCACCAAATATTGGGGTGTTTCCCAATCGGAGCCCAAAAATACACCGGAGTCCTCAAACGCTTGCGCGCGGGTCTCCAGTGCTGCACAACCGCCGTCCTGAAGCAGTACTCGACGCGCAGTGTCCATCACACGCGGCAGCTTGGCGGGTTTTGAGAAGGCGGGCGCCTGGGTAAGCAGGCGAACGGCGTCATCAAATTTGCTCAACAATCCATTGAGCTTGCTATCTTCTTGAGAAGACGTCACTTGATCTGTCTCCACGGTGACTCCTTATCCCAGCGTTAGCGGGGATTATACATAGAAGTCGAGGTCTTCTTGGCGTTTTAGCAGATCGCGAATCGTATGCGCATCCTCGCCTTTGAAGTAGACCAGACCCCAATGGGTACCAAACGCGGTGCGTTTAGTAACGGTTTCTTCTACTGGTGAGGTTAGCTCATGAGACTCGAAGTAGGGGTGATCTTCGGTCTCTTCGGGAATTTCCAAGCGGCTGACCACACGACGGCGGGGGTAAACGCCAAAGCAACCGGCAAAGCCATCGGCATCGACCACTTCTTTCGGAAAGAACGTGGCCACTTCTTCTTTCGTGGTTTTCGGGTCGAACACCAGCATGGAAGCCTGGTAAGCATTGAAGCCGTAAACACGCTCTAGCAGCTCGAATACCTTGAAGCCGGGCGGACGGTAAGCTACTTCGCCAAAGTACATCTCACCATCGCTGGTGACAAAGTATTCCGGATGGATCAAGCCAAACTCAATGTCGAACGCTTTAATTAACTTCTCGATCTGTTGGGTGATCTGCTCGCGGTAAATCTCAAGTTCAGGCGATGCGGGCACAAACACTGAGTAACCCAGCGTCACGTACTCTGAGATGTTCAAGAAAGCGATTTTGCCATCGTGAACCCATGCTTCAACGGCAAATTCCCAGCCATCCAGGTGCGATTCCATCAGTACCGGGAACTCTTCTTCCGGGATGGTATCGACTTCATCTGGGGTACGAATAACGCGATGACCAAGACAGCCTGCTTTATCAAACGCTTTAAGGTGAATCGGGTCGTTGGGGTCGCCGTCCAGCTTAAGCAGTGTCTGGTTAACGCGCTTTAGGAAGCGCACGACATCTTCTTTATCGTGGGCTTCTTCAAAAATACCCACACGGATGCCGCCGAGTTGGGCGCGACGCTTCATCAACGCTTTATCGCGTAGCAGCAACGACTGACCGTAAAGGCGCGGGTTATCCAGTAGCACAGAGTTGATGGCCCCGGCCCATTCAACGGTCTCTTCGTAGAGCGGAATGGCGACATCGACGCCTTTCTCTTTAAGCGTCTCGGCAATTTCCATCGAGCGGTCATTGAGTCGCTCGAAATTCCAAGGCACGTAGGGAATGTCGTGTTTTTGGCAATACTCTTCCGCCCAATCAGGTGCAACGACAATGTAGCGACGGTCAAAATTTTCGGCCGCTTCAATCGCATTGAGGCTCCAGCCTAACAGAGCGATATAGCCCTTATTTGGATCCTTCTGCATGTTGATGACTCCTACTTGGTGAAAAAATATTATTGCTAAACCACGCTAGCTACCATACATGAGAGGCGCATGCCCGGCTAATGAGCGCTTTGTCCGTCGTATTAACACTAAGCTTGCTAAGGGTTAAGCCTAAAGGCGCGGCGATGGGAATATGGTAAGCTAGGCGGTTCAACTTTTAATGTACGAATGGCAAGAGGATTAGGCCAAGATGGCGGCCAAGCCGATCTACCGTGTGGTGGTCCACCAGCAGGGTGAAATTTGGGATTTATACGTCCGAGAAATCTTTCAAAGCGAACTCTGGGGCTTTATTGAAGTCGAGGAGTTTGTCTTTGACGATGCTTCACGGGTAGTGGTTGACCCTGCAACTGAAAAATTGCAACGAACCTTCGATGGCGTCAAGCGTAGCTACCTACCGTTAAATGCGATTGTGCGCATTGATGAAGTAGAGCGCGAAGGACCATTGAAAGCGGTCAAAACCGATACTCGGGTAGCGGAGTTCCCCCGTCCCTTTCCGTTGCCCCCGCGCGGAGAAGGGTAAGCGTATGAGACAAGCGCACCGCTAAGTTAGGCGATAAGCGCTGTTGGCTTCGTCCGCCTTGCAGCGTTTTTAATCAGGACATGATGTCATGCTAGTAAATAGAACTCGTTATCGAAATTACGCCGCTGCGGCTGGCATTTTACTCAGTGTTACCAGCCTCAATGCCACTGCCCAATCTGCTAACCAAGCCTGGGTGACCGATGAACTGAGCACCTATGTGCGCAGCGGCCCAACTGATGGTTACCGCATTATTGGCACGCTCAACGCAGGCGAGCAGGTAGAGGTGCTGGAAACCAGCGGTGACTACACCCGAGTGCGCAACAGTGATGGCAATGCGGTCTGGGTGTTGAGCAATGAGCTTCAAGAAACACCCAGTGCGGTTGAACAGCTACCTGCGTTAGAAGCCCAGGTAGAGGAACTCACCGCCGAGCTTGAGGGCATCAATGAAACCTGGGAACAGCGTACGGCCTCAATGACTGAGACTCTAGAGTTGCGTGAGAGTCGCATTGCCGAGCTTGAGGCCAGCAACCAAGAGCTGGATGCGCAAGCGGAGCAGTCCCGCCGGCAAGTTAGGGCGCTTCAAGCGCGGCTGGAAACCCAGGAGGAAGACCTGCTGATGCGTTACTTCATGTATGGCGGCGGTGTGGCTGGCGCAGGCTTGTTGGTGGGACTGATTGTGCCGCACCTACCGAGGCGGCGTAAAAAGCGTGACCGCTGGTTTTAACGGCGCGATAAGCCTCCTCTTCGCTAGTGCAATCGACTTCACGGTGGCCAAATAATGAGCGATCAATGGCGCAAGCGCTGGCAAGAAGGGCGTATAGGCTTTCACCTGCAGCAGGCACACCCGGCGTTGCTGCGTCATTGGGCGTCGCTCGGCGTTGCTAAAGGCACCAAGGTATTGGTGCCGCTGTGCGGTAAAAGCCTTGATATGCGCTGGTTGGCAGACGAGGGTTATCCCGTTCTGGGAATTGAGTTTGCCCCGGAAGCCATTGAGCAGTTTTTGGCTCAGCGCAGCACATCGGTATCCCGCTACCGTCAGGCAGATTTTACGATTTCCCGCCAAGGCAGCGTGGAGCTATGGTGCGGGGACTTTTTTCACCTGCATATCCAGCAAGCCGCCGAGATCGGGGCGTTTTATGATCGCGCCTCGCTGATAGCGTTGCCACCTGCAACAAGGCAGCGCTATGCGTTTCACCTTGCTCAGTTGGTGCCGCCTGGTGCCAAGGGGTTGCTGATTAGTTTGTCGCATCCTGAGGGCAGTGCTGGGCCGCCTTATAGCGTGCCCAACAGCGAAATCGAAAGCCTGTTCACCCCCAACTTCATACTGACGTTTCTGGAAGAGGGCAGCCCCGATGAGCGTGGCCGAACGGAAAGCGTATGGGCACTTGAACGACGCGGGCCGCGGCTCTAGGAGTAAAGAGGCGCAGCCCGAGTCAGAGGTGTTTCTATAAAGGGTAATCTTAGCGTGCGAGTAAATTGGCCAGTTCTGGATCGCTAAAGGCGCGGTTCATGCCATCGCTAAGTAGGTCGCTAAGCATCCGTGCGTTGCTGTCGGCATCGGGCTTAAGGGCGTAGCCCTGGGTACGGCGCGAGGTGTAGGTGCCCGTATAGGTAGTGCCCTTGTTTTTAGCAATAGCGCGGAAAACGCCTTCAAGACGTGCTTCATCTACCAGTGGCTGGCCGCTGTCGCCACGGGCGTAGTGCAGGCTGGCAAGTTCCAGGGTTAAGCTCGGGCGGCCTTCGGCCTGCTCGGTGGTGGGGCTAAAGCCCATATCGCGTACCGCGCGCTCAGCTTCTTCTTGGAGACGGGGAATTAACTCGTGGCTGCTCACGGTAATGTGCGCCGTCGACATACCACCACCTGCTCGATTGCCAATAATGTCGCTCTCGCGTCCATCCTGGGCAATCACAGTCACCTGCTGGCCTGAGCCAACTTGCGGCACCTGGGTACTGCGTTCAGGGCTGAGCTGTAAGTATTGGGGGCTTGCGCAACCAGCAAGCCATGCACTGGCAAGCAGTACACCCGAAATCCGTAAAAAGTGACGCCGAAGCATGGTCTTCCTCCGCTATGGCTAAAACGCCAGTATAACGCGGGTAGCGCGTTGGCGGTATGTTCTGGCGATGTGGCTTTGCTCAATCACTTCCGATGTCTCACTGTATATTGCCTTTGCACACCGTTGTGAATGCGAAAGCAGTGAAACAAGCTAGCCCGTTAGGCTGTTTTTTTGAGAATCGGGACTCACGATTAGCCAAACGGAAAGTAAAACGATCAAAGAGCCAAGTAAGAATCCGCTGGAAATTGTTTCATCAAGGATTAAAAAGCCCCATAACACCGCGAAGGGTGGCACCAAGAATGTAACGGTGAGTGACCGTAACGGCCCAATGTCGGCAATCAATCTAAAATAAAGGATATAAGCGAGGGAGGTGCATAAAAAGCCGACTGCGAACAGGCTGATCCACACATCACCTTGAAGCCAGTCGATACTGGGGCCAGATGAAATATTCCAAAGCAAAAAAGGGCTGAGAAAAGCGGTAGCGCCTATTTGACTGCCAAACGCAACCAGCGTTGAATCCAGGCCACCCTGTTGGGTTATCCACTTGCGGGTAAGAAAGCCAGCAAAGCCGTAACCAATAGTGGCTATCATGCAGGCAGCCACGCCAATATAGATGTTGCCAACGATACTTGAGTCACCCACAGTGGTGATAACAGTGATGCCAACAATTCCTAGCGTTACGCCCAGCCATTTTTTTATAGTTAAACTCTCGCTAAAGATAAAAAAGCCAATCATGGCACCTGTTAAAGGCGTTGTCGCATTTAGAATCGCTGAATAGCCAGTAGGTAGTAGTGTTGCTGCTATGCTGTACATAAGAAATGGGATGCCTGAATTTATAGCACCCAAAATCAAAATTTTGTCTAGTTTGCCTCTGAACGCCAGGCTTTTACGTATGATAACGATGATAAAAGCCAAACCAATGAGGCCAAAAAAGACTCTAAAAAATGCTGTGTTGATTGGGCCTATCGCCGGTGAGGCGATTCTCATAAAAAGGAAGCTTGCTCCCCAGATAGCGGCTAGCGACAGCAGTCGTATATAGTCTATTGCTCTCATTTTATGTCCCTTTCCAAGATTTTCTCTTAGCCTCAAGCCGCTAAGTGATGGTTGGCTTTTTTAAGTTTTTTATCTGGAGTGGTCAGGGTGTTTCTTGGTTTTTTACTCCATGGCAATGCAGTATTGGCTTTTGATAGCATCGAAAAAACCCGTTTCTTGCTCTTGTTACGTGTTTTTAAACCGGAATGTGAAGGCTTATGGTTTGAGGCGTCGGGGTTGGCTTCGTGCCACGGGGCGGCTGGCGCCGCTTTCCGCGGCTTCGGGCATTAGAGGGGGGAAAATGGATCTGGTTGAAAACGACGATATGAAGTTGATTAATCTGCTTCCAAGGGATGGTGAGGTTTACTACCACGGTAAAGTCTTGGATACAGTTACCGCCGATATGTATCTGGATAAGTGCCTAAGCGAATTAACCTGGGAGCATGATCGTGCGTTTATTTACGGCAAAGAGATCGTTACAAAGAGGAAAATAGCCTGGTATGCGGATAAGCCGGTTTCCTATACATACTCAGGATATGCAAAGATGGCGTTAGTATGGCCTGATTTTTTACGAGAGATTAAGCAGGTGGTGGAGCGCCACTGCGGGGAGATGTTTAATTCGTGTCTGGGTAATTTTTATAGCTCAGGCGATGAAGGCATGAGCTGGCACAGTGACGCCGAAAAAGACCTTGTTGAGAGTGGATCAATCGGGGCGTTGAGCCTAGGCGGCGCAAGGAAATTCTCGTTTAAGCATAAGCCAACAGGGGAGAGCGTGTCGCTTAATTTAGAGCACGGCAGTCTGTTAATTATGAAAGGTACTACACAACAAAACTGGCTACATAGTCTGCCTAAAACCAAGAAAGATGTTGAGCCGCGGGTGAGCCTGACCTTTAGGCAAATGCGTTTTTGAGCTAATGCGATGAAACGTCAACGCTAGCTGCTCCATTTAGGGCAGCTAGCGCTTCCGCAGCGTTATGCCACGCGGCTTTGCTCCGTCGCTTTCGACTCTGCTTTGGGGAAGCGTCGCCAGTGGCGGGGGTGGGCGAATAAGCGTTGCCCGCGGCGTAGCGCCAAGTGCTCAAAGTCAGTATGGCGCACGGTAGCCAGCCAAGGCTGGGCGAGCCAATCCGCCTCTAGCTCCACGCGCACTTCTGCGCCCACCGGTGAGATCGCCGTGATAGTGACCGGTAGATGGCTCTCAGAGGTGGGTTGCTCGGTTAGACGCACTTCATGGGGGCGTAGCAGCAGCTCTTCATGGCCATCGGGTAGATCCACGTGCCAATAGGCGTCGCCACAGGTGAGTACGCCGTTGGTCACTTTGCCTTCCAGATGGTTTACATCGCCTAAAAACTCAAACACAAAGCGGTTTTTGGGCTCCCGGTAGAGCTCATCGGGAGTATCAATTTGCTCAATACGGCCGTTACTCATGACTACGACGCGGTCGGAAAGCTCCAGCGCCTCTTCCTGGTCGTGGGTGACAAAGACGCTGGTGAAATTGAACTCGTCATGCAGGTGGCGCAGCCAGCGGCGTAACTCTTGGCGCACTTTGGCATCAAGTGCGCCAAAAGGCTCGTCCAACAGCAGTACTTCCGGTTCCACTGCCAAGGCGCGGGCTAGCGATACTCGCTGCTGCTGGCCGCCGGAAAGCTGAGCAGGGTAGCGGTTGGCGAGGTGCTCCAGCTTGACCATTTCAAGTAGCCTAAACACCCGGGCGCGAATCTCACCGCTGCTGGGGCGGCGTTTACGCGACAACACGGTCAGGCCAAAGGCCACGTTGTCGTAGACGCTCATATGGCGAAACAGCGCGTAGTGCTGGAAAACAAAGCCAATTTGCCGGTCGCGCACATGTACATTGGTCACGTCGCGGTCGCCAAACAAAATCTTGCTGGGTTGTGCGGTGCGGTCGGCATTTTCCAAGCCGGCAATAATCCGCAGCAGCGTCGTTTTGCCCGAGCCCGAAGGGCCAAGCAGGCCGACCAGCTCGCCTTCGTGAATATCCAGGTTGATCGGCTCTAACGCCTGGGTAATGCCGAAGTGCTTAGCGATGTTGTGTAAGTGAATGCTCATGCAAATGCCTCCCGGCGCGCTGCGCGCCATTCCAGCCCGGCCTTGGCGGCGAGCGTTAGTAGGGCAATAAAGGCGAGTAGCGCCGCGCAGGCAAAGGCCCCCACGGCATTATAATCCTGATAAAGCTGCTCAAGGTGCAGTGGTAGCGTATTGGTCTTGCCGCGTATAGCGCCGGAAACCACTG
Source organism: Vreelandella sp. 2A-K22 (assembly GCF_054065485.1). Taxonomy (NCBI): domain Bacteria; kingdom Pseudomonadati; phylum Pseudomonadota; class Gammaproteobacteria; order Oceanospirillales; family Halomonadaceae; genus Vreelandella; species Vreelandella sp. 2A-K22. The sequence continues at coordinate 54,299 of NZ_JBSUGC010000017.1, forward strand.
AAACAGCCCCAAATTCCCCCACCGCACGGGCGTTGGTAAGGATAACGCCGTACAGCAGTGCCCAGCGGATGTTGGGCAGTGTGACGCGACGGAAGGTCGTCCAGCCGGTAGCGCCAAGCGTCACGGCTGCTTCTTCTTCACGGGAGCCTTGGGCCTGCATCAACGGGATCAGTTCCCGGGCCACAAAGGGGCAGGTAACAAAGATAGTCACCATGAGGATGCCCGGCCAAGAAAACATCAGCTGAATATCATGGCCGTCCAGCCAAGTGCCGATCCAGCCGTTGCGGCCATACAGCAGCAAGTAAATCAGACCCGCGACAACGGGAGAGACCGCAAAGGGGATATCGATCAACGTTTGCAGAATGCGCCGCCCAGGAAAGCTGAACCGCGTGACCAGCCACGCCAGGGCAACGCCAAATACCAGGCACACGGGAATGGTTAGTAGCGCAATCATCAGCGTCAGACCAATCGCGTGCAGGGTGAAGGTGTTACTGACATTCGACCAGAAAACCATAACGCCCTGGGAGAATGCCTGAGCAAAAATGGCCACCAGCGGCAGCAGTAAAAACAGTGCTGATAGCACCAGAGCGGCACCTATCAGCAGGCGCCGGATAAGCGGCGCATCACCAATTCGACGCATTACCCCTTACCTCCATGCAGACGGCGTACAAAGCGGCCCTGCCAAATATTAATTGCCAGTAGCAGCGCCAGGGAGACAAACAGCACCACTGAAGCAATCGCCGAGGCCCCTGCATAGTCATACTCTTGCAGCTTGACGAAAATCATCAGCGCGGTGATTTCCGTTTCATAAGGCATATTACCGGCGATAAAAATGATCGCTCCGAACTCGCCTAGCGAACGAACAAACGCCAGCCCCGTGCCGGTCACCAAGGCAGGCCAGATATGCGGCAAGATCACGCGGCGAAAGGCCACGCCGTCGGTAGCACCCAATGACATAGCGGCTTCATCGACTTCCACTGGCATATCTTCCAGCACCGGCTGCACCGTGCGCACCACAAACGGGATGCTGGTAAAGGCCATGGCCAGGGCGATGCCCACCCAGGTATAAGCGACTTGAAACCCTAGCGGCTCCAGCAATCCACCCATCCAGCCGCTACTGGCATAAAGGGTTGCCAACGTAATGCCTGCCACTGCGGTGGGTAGCGCGAAGGGGAGGTCCATTAAGGCATCGAGTAAGCGCTTGCCAGGAAAGTCGTAGCGAACTAACACCCACGCCAGCAATAAGCCAAATATGGCGTTGATAATCGCTGCAACGGCTGCCGCGCCAATGGTGACCATATAGCTGGCAACCACGCGTCCTTCGGTGATGATCGCCCAGTATTGGGCAAAACTAAGCTCCGCTAACTGACCGAACAGGCCCGTAATAGGGAGTAGTAGCACCAGCGAGATAAACAGCACGCTGATACCCATAGAAAGGCCAAAACCCGGCAGCACACGGGTGCTGCCGGTTCGCCAGGAGGCAAGTTGACTCATAGTTCAGGCTGGCTCATGAGTGAATATTAGCGGCGCTGTAACTGGTCGAGAAGGCCACCACCCTCAAAGTGGGTCTCCATGGCTTCATCCCAGCTACCAAACACTTCATCTACTTCAAGCAGTTCGGTTTCCGGGAACTGGTCGGCGAACTCTTCGACCACGGCTTCGTTATGCACTCGGTAGTTGAAGCCTGCCAGTAGGCGTTGAGTTTCTTCTGTGTAGAGGTACTCAAGATAGCTCTGGGCCAAATCGCTGTTACCGTTGCGCTCTGCGTTTTCACCAACAACGGCAACGGGGAACTCTGCCAGAATGCTAACGGGTGGCACGATTACTTCGTAGTCGTCACTGCCATACTCTTTGCGAATATTGTTGACTTCAGACTCGAAACTAATCAGTACATCGCCAATTTCACGCTCGATAAAGCTGGTGGTTGCGCCACGACCGCCGGTATCGAATACCGCCACATTGGCTAGGAAAGTGCGCATGAACTCTTCGATTTGCTCTTCATCGCCATCGAACTCGTTCTCGGCAAAGCCCCAGGCGGCTAAGTAAGTATAACGACCGTTACCCGAGGTTTTCGGGTTGGGGAAGACCATCTGTACATCTTCTTTGACTAAGTCGTCCCAGCTCTCAATTCCTTTAGGGTTGCCTTTACGCACTAGGAAAGCAGTGGTGGAGTAGTAGGGGGAGGCATTGTTCTCAAAGGCATCCTGCCAATCTTCGGCCACCAGCCCAGCATCGGCGAGTACCTGTACGTCGGTCACCTGGTTAAAGGTCACCACATCGGCACGTAAACCCTGAAGGATGGCACGGGCTTGTGCGGAAGAGCCGCCGTGAGACTGGCTAATGGCAATCTCTTCACCGTGTTCTTCCTGCCACCAGGCTTGAAACTCGGGGTTGATCGCAGCAAACAGCTCGCGAGCGATATCGTAAGATGAGTTAAGTAGCTCCCGCTCTTGGGCGGCGGCGGTTCCACTTACCGTAACGCCTAACGCAATAGCAATCAGGCTGCGGCGGAAAATTGTTGGCAGTGCCATAGAGAAACTCCTTAAAAACAGTAGGCGCTTAGTGTCGCAATATTGGCAAGATTAAATCTATCAATGTGGAATTACAATCATGTTTTATATTCTATTTAAGAATATATGTGTGATGCCATGCAAAGAGCTGATACGTGGTTCTGCTAAGCAGCTCTGCTAAGATAGCGGCCTGGCTTTGCTCTCTTGCCTGCACATTCGCAGGTATATCGAGTGACTACCCTTCGTCTACTGATTGATAAGCAGGAATGGAATATGACCGCTGCGCAGGATTTCTTGATTGCACCCTCTATTTTATCGGCTGACTTTGCCAGGCTGGGTGAGGAGGTGGATAACGTGCTGGCTGCAGGCGCGGATGTGGTGCATTTCGACGTCATGGATAATCACTATGTGCCCAACCTGACCATTGGGCCCATGGTGTGTAAGGCGCTGCGTAACCATGGCGTCACGGCGCCCATCGACGTGCATCTAATGGTTAAGCCGGTAGACCGCATGATCAACGACTTTATTGAGGCGGGTGCCAGCTATATCACCTTTCATCCGGAAGCGTCTGAGCACGTTGATCGCTCGCTGCAGTTGATCCGTGATGGTGGCTGCATAGCCGGCCTGGTATTTAATCCGGCCACGCCGCTCTCCTATCTCGACTATGTGATGGATAAAGTCGATATGGTGCTGCTGATGAGCGTCAACCCAGGCTTTGGTGGGCAATCCTTTATTCCCGGCACGCTGGACAAGCTGCGTGAAGCGCGGGCGCGTATTGATGCGTCAGGACGGCCTATTCGCTTGGAAATCGACGGTGGGGTGAAAGTGGATAACATCGCCGAGATCGCCGCAGCGGGCGCCGATACCTTTGTGGCAGGTTCCGCCATTTTCAGCGCCCACCAAGCCAGCGACCCGCACGGCTATGACACGGTGATCAAGCAGATGCGAGCGGCGCTGGCCAAGTAATAAATAAGTGTCGTTTAGTGCAATTTCATGCGCGGTTTTAAGTAACGATTAAGCTTATCGACCAGCCAGGCCAGCCCCGTCTTCGGCGCCCCATGAATAGAGAGTTGGTGCATCCGGTAGAGCGATGCATAGGCTTGGCGAGCCAGCCAGCCCTCTAAAAACAGGCCGCGGGAGGCGGAGCTGCGCATTAAATTGCCCACAGCATCGTAGCGGGCCAGCGATACCAGCGAGCCGTGATCGCGATAGCGGAAATCGGCTAGCGGTTTGCCTTCCAGTTTATTGACCAGGTTTTTGGCGAGCAGCTTAGCCTGCTGGTGAGCAGCCTGGGCGCGAGGAGGCACCGTGCCGCTTTCACCCATCGGGCAACTGGCGCAGTCGCCTAGAGCAAAAATTTTCTCATCATCGACGCTTTGTAGGGTGCTTTTTACTTCAATTTGGTTTTTCTTATTCGTTGTCAGGCCTAGCTCCGCCAAAAACGGCGGCGCTTTGATACCCGCTGCCCACACATTGATATCGGTCTTGATCACTTCATCGTCACCGGTGATCAACTGATGCGCCTGAGCTTCTTTAACGGCGGTATCGGTATGGACGGTTACGCCCATGCTCTCAAGCTCTGTTTTGACAGTTTGGCTGACCCGCTCAGAAAGCCCTGGAAGCAAGCGCGGCGCCGCTTCCAGTAGGTGTACGCTGATTTGCTGGTGATCCACGGACGTCACCCCATAGGCATTGAGCATGCGCGAAGCGTCAAATAATTCGGCCGCAAGCTCTACCCCTGTTGCACCGCCGCCGACGATACCAATGGTTAACTGAGTATGTTGGCGTAGGTTGGGGTCGGTATAGCGCAGAAAGGTGTTGATCATATCGCGCTGGAACGCCTTGGCCTGCTCGGGTGAATCAATAAAGTGGCAGTGCTCTGTCACGCCGGGCGTGCCGAAATCGTTGGAAACGCTGCCTATGGCCATGACCAGATAGTCATAGGCAAGCTCGCGGGCGGGTAGTACCTCTTGCCCATCTTCATCATGAATCGGCGCTAATTGCAGCGTCTGTTGCTCGCGATTAATGCCGGTTAGCGAACCGCGCTGATAACGGTAGAAGTGAGCCGATGAATGCCCGCGAAGATCCACCTCGTCCATGCTGGAGTTCAGTACACCGGTGGCCAGTTCGTGGAGCAGCGGTTTCCATACGTGGGTGGTATTGCGGTCTAGCAGCACAATTTCTGCGCGTTTGCGCTTACCCAAGGTGCGGCCTAATCGTGTGGCAAGGGCTAAGCCGCCAGCACCGGCGCCGACAATCACGATTCTGGGAGTGGGCATATCACTACCTCCTTAACTAAATTAGCCCCAGCATAGAAGGTTCTGATGCGTCTGACTAATGCGAACGTTTGCTTGGAGCAGGTAAAATGGTTTTTAAATCAAAATGGGGCAGAGCGCATTGAAAATACATCCAAGCCACTACTCAGAACGACACCCAGTGCTACAGGGAAAACGGCTAATTGCCTTCGACTTGGACGGAACGCTGATCGATTCAGTGCCCGACCTTGCCGCCGCCGTGGCACGCACGTTAAGCGAGCTGGATTTACCCGAGCCGAATGAGGCAAAGGTGCGGGATTGGGTGGGCAATGGCGCGCCGGTATTAGTGGAACGAGCTCTGACCTGGGCGTTGCAAGCCCCGCCAGAACCTAGCCTGCAACAGCGCGCCTATGATGCGTTTATGGGGCACTACGGCGCTGCACCTAATGCCCTGACAACACTCTACCCTGGCGTAAAGCAAGCCCTAGAGGCGCTGTACCAGCAAGGTCTGACCCTGGTGCTGATTACCAATAAGCCCGAACGCTTCATTGAGCCGCTGTTAAATCACTTCGAGCTGCTGAACTATTTTACCCTATGTCTCGGCGGTGATTCTTTGGCCGAAAAGAAGCCCCACCCATTGCCGCTGCTTCACGCTGCGCACTATTGCCAAATACCGCCAACTGAATGTGTGATGGTCGGCGATTCACGTCACGATATGGCGGCTGGAAAGGCGGCAGGCTTTACTACTCTGGCGCTGCCCTATGGTTATAACCATGGGGAGCCGATAGAGAATAGCCATCCCGACCTAGTGCTCAGTTCGTTAACTGAATTGCTGTTGAACGCGCCTCGACCCACAAAGGTCATTGACTAGGCTTGGTCGGTCGCTTACTTACTCGGCCGTGGCGCCCCCTAGCGCGGTATGCATCACTTCAGCGTTATGGCGCAGCATGTCCGCGTAGTTGGCAGCGGGGCCATCTTCACCGCTCAGCGAGTCGACATACAGCGGACCTGCTAGGGGCAGTGAAGCCTCCCGGGACAGGGCGTCCATATGGATACTAGGTGTAGTGCTTTCAAAAAACAGCGCAGGGGGGCGTTTCTCGGCAAGCTGTTCGCTGATCTTGGCCATTGCCTGGGCGCTGCCTTGGGTCTCGTGGTTAACCCCCCACACCCCTTGAGCATCAAAGGCGTAGGCGCGGGCAAAATAACCAAAACCTGCTTCACTGGTTAGTAATGTGCGGTTAGTTTGTGGAATACCTTCAAGCCGCTCTTTTACCGCTTGGTTAAGATTGTTCAGCGCCCTGCGTGCCTCATCAGCGCGGGCATAAAACGCATCGGCTTGTTCGGGTAGATGCTCGGCCAGGGTCTCAGCAATGACATCGATGTAGGCTGCAGCGCCCTCTGGATCCATCCACATATGCGGGTCTGGCTCGCCTTTATACTGACCGGTGGAAATCGTCAGCGGCGTATAGTCGGCCTTTTTAGCCACTTCCACTAGCGTTAGCTGGTCGTCAGACATCGCCTCAACATGGCGTATCCAAGGCTCTAGTCCAAGCCCGTTATAAAACACAATATGCGTCTCTTCTAACGCCAGTACGTTGGGTGGGGTTAGCTCCCAGCGGTGAACATCTTCTCCCCGTGGCACAATGACATTGACGCTGACAGTGTCACCCGCCACTCGTTTGACCAGCTCCTCCATGACTGAAAAGGAGGCAATTACGCGCAGCGTTGTGTTGGCATAAGCTGGCGCAGCGCTTATCAGCGCGACGAATAAGAGCGCCCACACCCAGGTAAACCACTTTGACATCCCACGCTCCTAACTGGCTAAAAAAACTATCGAAAAAGACGGCAGATAATAAAGACTGCGGTGGCCCGTTGCCAGTTCCACTGCAATGCGAGGCCGCAAGAAGTATTACCCAAGGGAGGATTCCCTCAAGTGAAAAGTGCCACTATGCTGAATAGTATTACACTCCTAAGCATAGCGTGCCTTATGACTGGCTGAACGGTTTCTTATTCGCGGCATCGGTGTGGCATCCCCAAAGCTGTGATTTATCGCCCATAGCGCTGGTGGTCTAAAGGGGAGGGGGCTGGTTGACACTTAACCCCTGCAAGGGAGTGCTCGGTTGCGGTATCATCACTCCATTAACGGTTTAATCTGTGGTCGAAATGACACAACGGAGTAAGTGGGGCAATGGCGCAAGCTCAGTCGGTGCATAAACAGCCATCACAGGAACAGTCAGCGCAAAAAGTGGTGATGCTGGACAATTATGACAGTTTCACGTTCAACATTGTCCAGTACCTGGGTGAGCTTGGCGCCGAAGTCATCACTCACCTCAATGACGAAATCACCATTGAGCAGATCGAAACGCTGGCGCCGACACACCTGGTGGTGTCGCCTGGGCCCTGCACGCCCAACGAGGCGGGCATCTCTATGGCCGCCATCAAACACTTTGCAGGCAAGCTGCCTATTTTAGGCGTTTGCCTGGGCCATCAGGCGATTGGCCAAGTGTATGGTGGCAAGGTCGTGCACGCGCCGCAGGTGATGCATGGTAAAACCTCCGCTGTGCTGCATGCTAACCAAGGCGTGTTTGAAGGGCTGGATAACCCGGTTGAGGTTACCCGCTATCACTCCCTGGTGGTCGATAAAGCGAGCCTGCCCGACTGTTTACAAATCACTGCCTGGACAGGTGATGACGACGTAACCCCCGGTTTAGTCATGGGGTTTCGTCACCGCGAGTTGGATATTGAAGGGGTGCAGTTTCACCCCGAGTCGATTCTTACCCGCCAAGGCCATGAGCTGTTGGCCAACTTTTTAAAACGCGGCTGATAGCCGGTTTCACACGCTTTTAGGGGCCCCTCTGCTCATGCAAATGCGAGATGCGATTAATGCGGTGATGCGCCGCGAAGACCTCTCTTTCGATGCCATGCACGCTTTGATGCGTCAGATTATGACCGGCGATGCAAGCGATGCACAAATTGGTGGCCTGTTAGTAGGCCTCGCCATGAAAGGTGAAAGCGCCGCGGAAATTAGCGCCGCTGCTCAAGTAATGCGCGAGTTGATGAAGCGCGTTGAACTGAGTGCTGAAAACGTTGTGGACATTGTCGGCACCGGTGGCGATGGCGCCAACCTGTTTAACGTTTCCACCGCCGCCAGTTTTGTCGCCGCTGCCGCTGGTGCCCATGTGGCCAAACATGGCAACCGAAGCGTTTCGTCTTCATCGGGTAGTGCGGATCTGTTCGATGTGGCGGGTATCTACCTGGATCTCAAGCCTGACCAGGTAGCGCGCTGTATCGAGCAGGTGGGTGTAGGCTTTATGTTTGCGCCTAATCATCATCCGGCCATGCGCTATGCCATTGGCCCCCGCCGTGAAATGGGCGTGCGCACGCTGTTTAATATTTTGGGCCCGTTGACCAATCCTGCTGGTGCCCCCAATCAGGTACTGGGTGTTTACGCGCCGGAGCTGGTGCCGCTGATGGCGGAAGTGTTGCAAACCTTGGGTAGTCGCCACGTGATGGTCGTTCACTCCGAGGACGGCCTGGATGAGATATCTCTGGCCAGCCCCACCTTGGTAGCCGAGCTTAAAGCGGGTGAGATTACCCAGTACACTATTACACCCGAAGAGCTGGGTATTGAGCGCCAAAGCTTGGCAACGCTGAAAGCCGCCAGCGCCGAAGACAGCCTGCGCTTGGTTAAGGCCGCGCTTTCCGGTGAAGGTGCCGCTGCCGATATGGTCGCGCTAAATGCAGGGGCCGCGCTCTACTGTTCGGGCGTCGCGGATACGTTAAAAGAGGGTGTGATGGTAGCCCAGGACGCGCAAGCTTCTAAACTGCCGCTTGAGAAGCTTAGAGAGCTTTCGCACTTCACCAGCGTTTTTAAACAGTAAGAGACCACCATGACTCAACAGGCAACGCCGACTATTTTAACGCGCATTCTTGCTCGCAAAGACCAGGAGGTGGCAGAGCGCCGTCAGGCCGTTTCAGAGGCGGATTTGCTCGCGTTAGGAGAGCAGCAGAGCACCCCGCGTGGCTTTATTGAGGCGCTTAATACGCGCATCGCAACGGGTGATCCGGCGATTATCGCCGAGGTGAAAAAAGCCTCACCGTCAAAAGGCGTTATTCGCGAAGAATTTCACCCCTCGGATATCGCCAAAAGCTACGCCCAGGGCGGTGCTGCCTGTCTCTCTGTGCTTACCGACGCCGACTTTTTCCAGGGCCATGAAGACTATCTAATTGCCGCTCGGGACGTCTGCACGCTGCCGGTGATTCGCAAGGACTTTATCACCCATGGCTATCAGGTTTGTGAAGCGCGGGCGATTGGTTCGGACTGTATTCTGCTGATCGTTGCCGCCCTGGATGATGCTCAACTGCGCGACCTGCATCAGCAGGCCAATCAGTTGGGTATGGATGTGCTGGTCGAGGTGCACGATGCCAACGAGCTTGAGCGTGCCCTGGCACTGGATCTAAAGCTGGTCGGCATCAATAACCGTAATCTGCATACCTTTGAAACCAGCCTGAATACCACCCTGGATCTGCTGCCGCGCATTCCTGAGGACGTCACGGTGATTACCGAATCGGGTATTCATACCCGCGATGACGTTGAGCTAATGCGCGATCATAACGTTAACGGCTTTCTGGTTGGCGAAGCCTTTATGCGCGAAAGTGATCCGGGATTGGCGCTGAAAAGGCTGTTCTTTTAACCTGCTTGCTTTAGGCACACAAGCAGTGCCTGAAGCGGGTGCGGTAATGATTGTTCCGAGTAACGCTTCACCTGGCTGCGGCAGGAATAGCCCGTGGCTAATAGTTTGCCGCTGTTCTCCACTGCCTCCACCTGGGGCTGCCACGACTGGGCGTAGATCGTTTTGGACGTAGCGGCATTGCGGGTTTCGTGGCCATAGGTGCCAGACATACCGCAGCAGCCGGTGGCCATCAGCTCAAGCTCTAACCCAAACGCCGCAAATACCTGCTGCCATGCTTTAGGGCTACCCGGTGCATTGGTTTTCTCGGTGCAGTGGGAGAGCAGCTTAAAGCCGGGGTCGGTTAGCTTAAGTTGGTTGGGCGCTAGCGTATTGATGCGGGTCGTGAGCCACTCCTGCAGCATCAGCACCTCCGGCACCGCCTCATTACCTAGCGCTTTGACGTACTCCTGGCGATAGGTGAGCGTCATCGCCGGGTCGATACCCACCAGGGGGATATCAAAGCGGGCCAAGGTGCGTAGCCGCTCGGCCTGCTTGGCGGCGGTACGTTCGAAGGCGCCCAAGAAACCCTGTACCTGGAGTGGCTTGCCGTTCGCCGAATAGGGCATCACAAACACGCGTAGATTGAGGCGCGAGAGCAGTTCCACCACGTCCATCACCAGCTTGGCTTCAAAGTGGGTGGTGAAGGCATCCTGGACAATAATCACGCTATTGGCACGCTGCTGTTCGGTTAACAGGGCCAGTGAGAGCGGTGTTGCCTCGGCAACGCCCCAGGCGTTCAGCTGCTTTTTAACACTGGCCCGTGAAAGCGCCGGGGAGTCGCTCATGCCCAGCGTACGGCGCATCAGTTGCTCTACCCAGCGCTGGCCAATCACTGCGTTATACAGCGGTGCGGCTTTGGCCAGGGTAGGCAGCATAAACTCGGTGCCGCCAATCACGTAGTCGCGCAGCGGGCGCAGGTAACGGCCGTGGTAGACCTCCAAGAACTGCGAGCGGAACTGGGGAACGTTGACCTTGATCGGGCACTGACTCGCGCAGGACTTACACGCCAGGCAACCCGCCATGGCGTCATAAACTTCATGGGAGTAGTCGTGGTGCTGCTTGCGGCTTAGAGTATTCGCCACCCGCAGCGGAAAGCGTTTAATAAAGCCCCAGCCGCCTTCGGCTTTTTTCTTGTGCGACTCCTCAACAACATCGATTCCCGCCTGGGTCTGCAGGCGCAGCCACTCGCGGATCAGGCTGGCGCGGCCTTTGGGTGAGTGGCGGCGATCCCGGGTGGCTTTCCACGACGGGCACATGGGGTCATCAAGGTCGTAGTTGTAGCAGGCGCCGTTTCCGTTGCAGTACACCGCGGCGTCGTAGGCCTGCCAGGCGCGCTCATCGATGGTGCGGTCAAACTGACCGCGCATGGGCACGCCATCCACCGTCAACAGATCGGGATCGCTATCCCTGGCGATTAGCTCGCTGCTTTGAGGCTTACCCGCAGTTTCGGGCGAGGTGGAAATGCCCGCCGCCCCGGGTGGGTTAGAGAGAGGCGAGGCGATCTTGCCAGGATTAAGCTGGTTATAGGGGTCAAAGGCGGCTTTTACCCGCTGTAGACTGGGATAGAGCTCACCAAAGAATTTAGGTGAGTACTCCGAGCGCACGCCTTTGCCGTGTTCGCCCCACAGCAGGCCGCCATATTTCTGGGTCAGCGCCGCCACTTCATCGGACACCGCGCGAATCAGTTTTTCCTGTTCGGGATCCTTCATATCGATGGCGGGGCGCACGTGCAGTACACCGGCGTCGACATGGCCAAACATCCCGTAGGCGAGCCCTCTGGCATCCAGCGCGGCGCGGAACTCGGTGATAAAGTCCGCCAAGTGCTCCGGCGGCACGGCGGTATCTTCCACAAACGGAATCGGCCGCTTCTCGCCCTGCACATTGCCGAGCAAACCCACCGAGCGCTTGCGCATGGCGTAGACTTTCTGGATCTGCCCGCGCCCCTCGGCCAAGGTGTAGCCTAGGCGCTCAACGGTGGTGTCTTGGCTTAGGTGGTCGGTGAAGGCGCGAACCCGCTTGACGAGGGCGCTCTCATCGTCGTCATTAAATTCGATCAGGTTAATGCCACGAATCGCCGTGTTAGCGGTTGCCGGGAAGAACTCCGCCACGCTGTCCCAGACGAAGTCTTCCATGGCCAACTGCAGCACGGTGTCGTCGATGGTCTCTATGGAAGTAGGGCGCAGCGCCTGCGGCTGGGGTTGTAGCGCCTGCGGCTGAGGTTGTGAAGAGGTGCTAGCGGCCATCAGCGCTTTGGCATCCCGCAGTGCATCCATAAAACTGGTGTAGCGCACATTGACCAGAGTGGAGTGCTTGGGAATCGGCAGCACATTCAACACCGCCTCGTTCAAAAAGCCCAGCGAGCCTTCCGAGCCGCACAGCAGGCTGTTGAGGTTGAGCTGCCCCTCGCTATCGCGCAGATGGGCTAAATCGTAGCCGGTCAAGCAACGGTTGAGCGGCGGGAACTTGGCTGCAATCAATTCGCGCTGTTGGTCGATAATATTGGCGGCGGTGGCATGTACGCGGCCCAGAATACCTTCCTGCTGGCACTCAGCCTGCTCTTCGTCCGATGTTAAAGCGCGGCTGTGCAGGTGCTTTCCACCGATCAAAATGGTATCGAGCTCCAGCACATGATCACGGGTTTTGCCGTATTCGCAGCTACCCTGGCCGCTGGCATCGGTAGAGATCATGCCGCCTATAGTGGCGCGGTTGGAGGTCGAAAGCTCCGGGGCGAAAAACAGCCCATGGGGTTTGAGCGCGGCGTTTAATTGATCCTTCACCACGCCCGCCTGAACGCGCACCCGCCGTGCTTCCACATCGATCTCTAGGATCTGATTCATATGGCGGGAGACATCCACCACGATGCCATCGGTGAGCGACTGACCGTTGGTGCCGGTGCCGCCGCCTCTGGGCGTTAATACAATGCTGCGGTGAGTGGTTTGCGCGGCCAACCGGGTAAGGCGCTCTAGGTCTTCGGCATGCTTGGGGTAGACCGCCGCCTGGGGCAGGCGCTGGTAGATCGAGTTATCCGTCGCCAGCACCGTGCGGTTGGCGTAATCGGGGGCTATTTCGCCTTCAAAGCCGCGCGTTTTAAGAGCCTGTAAAAAACGTACATACTCATTGCCCAAGCGTTCGAACGGGGCGGTACGGGTGTCCAAGGATGCAATCATAGTTGATCAAGCCGTCAGTGCCGGGGGCGCAATAAAAGAAGACCGCTACTTTACCGCAGCGGCTGCCCCGCTGCATCTCACTGTAACGCTTTACTCTGCTCCCAGGGCCTCTTTTACCAGCGCTAATGAGGCATCCGACATCGGTAGCTTCAAGGCTAGTGCATGGGCGCGGGGTGACATTTTACGCCAGGTCATCTGCACAATGCGCACCATATGGTCGTGCTCGATCTTGCGCGAGAAATCGGCAAAGTAGTTCTCTAGAAACACCAGGCAGGCGCAATCTTCCAGCGCTTGTACATCGGGGTCTCGGCCCAGGCCTTTCTTGCCAATAATCGCTGTGGCGCGCTCGGCTTCTTTGTCACTGTAGCCTGCGTCGCGCATTAGCTGGGCGGTGGTATCGCCTGCGCGCTTGCCCTGGTCGCGCCGCCAGGTTAAGTAGCCTACGCGCCCTTCGGGGTACTCCTCACGCGGCACTAACCAGCGCTGTAAGTGCTGGGCGCGTACGGCTAAGCGCAGCACCTCATCTGGGGCGTCATGTACGCGGTCTAGCCAGTCGCTCATGCGCTGGGCATAAGCCAGTTCCTGGGGCATGGATGTGCCATCGGCAAGCGACGTGGAGCGCGGATCCTCGGCATGCAGGGCATCGATGGCGATGAGCGTTTGATCAAAAGCGGTAGGCATAGCAGCGTTGCTCGGCTAAAAATGATGCTAATAGGTTGCCGAGAAACCGTGCGAATCACAACTGCTGTAGAGAAGGTTATGAAAGGGAGAGAGCGCAGTGCCCGCTGCTAATCACCGCGGGCACCTGCGAACCCCTCTTCATTCGCCCAACCTTGTAGGCATCCGACTTACCAGGCGTTTTTTCTGTGTGGTACAACCATGGCGCTGTGCTGGTAGGAATAAAGTAGCTGCCAGAGGCTTTCTCATAGTGGTAGTGACGTCGCTGCCCAGGCAAGAACATAAGAATTACTTTGTCGCTGTCATAGGGCTGGAAGTCGTGGCGCGTCGCTTTCCTTCGAACAAGCGGTCACGCGACCCGGTCAAGTGCTGACGCATGAGATCACGCGCGAGTTCTGGGTGACGCTGTTCGATCGCCTCAGCGATAGCGCGGTGCTCTTCAAACACATGTTGCAGGCCATCGGGCGTTGCCTTGAGGGAGAGCCCGTGAAACTGCATGCCAACGGCGATGTGATCTTCCAGTGCTTCCATTGCTGTCGCGTAATAGCGGTTTCCCGACGCCTGCGATATTGCCAAATGAAACTGAAAATCTGCGTCCTCATGATGTCGGCGACGGTTGGTTGCATCGCGCAATAATTTCAAGGCGGATTTAATGAGTTGAAGGTCTTCCTCGTTGTGCCTTTCCGCAGCCCTGGCTGCTGCTCCCGGCTCGACACTAAGGCGAAAATCATAGCAATCTTCTAAATCGGCAATGTTTTCTATCTGTCCGAAACCCAACGGTTGCCGCAGGCCGAAGCTTCGTACGAAGCTGCCAGCACCGCGCCGGGAATAGATCAGCCCTTGCTCGCGTAGTTTCTGCAGTGCGTCGCGCACGATAGGGCGAGATACCTGAAATTCTGCAGCAAGCTCATGTTCAGTCGGTAAGCGCTCGTCAGCTTGGTAAGACCCTGACTTAATCGCACGTTGCATCTGGTCGTAGACCATCTCGCCTAAACTGCGGCGTCCCGATGTGGGTTCTCGTTGATCACTCATGCGGCTTTTCCGTTAAGTTTTGCAAATCATTTCGGCGACCCTTACCAGTGTATCATCCGCGCCAAAGCCACCCGACTTAGTAATAAATACCGTATTTTCGGTTCGGCAGACGGGAAGGCCGGGAAGAATTTCACCGAGTATTTGCATTTCCAGTATATCGTTACTTAGCAGCACAGCCTCAGCCGTCGCTCCGCCCGTGAGAAACCAGGTAACGTCATTCTCTGGGGTTAGCTTTTTGAGCGACGCAGCGAGATTCGTTGCCACCGTTGCAGCCGGTATTGATGTGGCGCCGGGAGTGGCCTGCAACACGGTTATACGGGCGTTTTGCTGCGGCTCTGCGTCTAAGCAGCCGTTGGGCGCCGGTATATGTACGACATCAAGTTTAGCTGAGAGCAGCGCTTTAATCTGAGCCAATGTAATCGGATCCCTTGACCCTGCGGTTATACATAGCGCTGGCGGGAACGACAACGGCAGGTCTTGCGGAGTCGCATGATCGGCCATGTGCATTGCCAAGCGTTCTGCGAGCGCGCGTGCACCCCAAAATAGGGTGTCGGTGGTATGAGCGCCAATCCACTGATCCATCTCTTCGTCATGGAGCGTATCAGGTATACAGGCGCTGCTGGCATGGTGGCCGAGCGCATCGCCGACCGAGATTGGTGCGTCCACCCCAAAGCCGCTGACGCAGCCGTTGACAACGATCCGCTCGAATTGCGGGATTGCCGGCATGGCGACGATTCTATGGTAAGGGATTTCGTCTAGCTCAGCGGCAATCGGTCCTTTGAGCCGGGAGTCAACCTTCTTAAAAATGAGTGTGCCGCTAGGCAGTGCCCGCATCACTTGAGCGACTCGCTCTTTAGCATCCTCTGGGGAGGCGTCACGCGTTTGTGTCGAGACGGCCAAAACCTCTGGGCGTCGTTCGGCCAACGCGCGCGCGATGGCCTCTGGTGAGGTCACGGCATAGGTGCGAAACCCATACCGTGCAAATGCTGCGCTAGAGTCGAGTGCACCGGTGAGGTCGTCAGCAATAATGATGAGTCTCAAAGCTTCTATCTTGGGCGCCATTGGGGATCTCTTTTTTATTTCGCTGAACCGTTATTTCCAATCACCTGCAGGCCTAGAGATAGCTTTGGCTATTCAAAGCGATGGGGCTGAGGCCTGGTGGTTTTTAAGTTCCGTGAATTAGAGCGCAGCTCGGTATATCGCAAGCACATCGTCAACGGTCATATCGCGTGGATTATTGTCCATCAAGCGGCGGATACCATGTGCTTCTTCGGCCCAGGTAGACAGGTCTTCTTCTTGAGCGCCATGTTTGGCAAGCTGCATCTCGACGCCGAGATCTCGACAAAAGGCATACGCCGAATCAAACAACGATCCAGCGGAGCCATCGAAGTGAAGTCCCAGCGCACCTGCGATTTCGCGCGTCTTTTCTGAGTGCACAGACTCATTAAAGGCAAGCACGTGTGGAAAAATGATCGCATTGGATAGGCCATGTGGAAGACTGAGGCGTGTTCCCAGGGGATAGGCGAGGGCATGGCCCGCGGCGGTATTTACTGGTCCTAGACAGATTCCGCCGTAATACGAGGCGAGCATCATGCCGGCGCGTGCTTCGGTGTCCTGACCATCGGCGACCGCGCGTGGCAGGTATTTGCCGATCAAGGACATTCCCATTCGCGCATAGCCGTCGATCAGGTCGTGCGCGTTGATGTTGGTGAATGCTTCGACACAGTGCGCCATGGCGTCGATTCCGTTCGCCGCGGTGACAGCAGGCGGTACCGAGTAAGTAAGCACGGGGTCGAGTACGGCGAAATCGGCCAGCAAATATGGGCTTTCAACTGCGATTTTCGACTTCGAATCCGGATCAGTAACCAGGGCGCGAATACCCGCCTCGGACCCGGTGCCGGCGGTTGTCGCCACTTGGGCGAGGAGAGTGCGGCGCCCCTGCACGCGGTTCGGACCCGCAACGTCTTTAAGCGCTTGTTCACCGTCCCAAAGTGCGGCGACCAATTTGGCGATATCCATCACCGAACCGCCGCCGAGACCCACGACCAGATCAGGCTGGCATTCGCGGGCGAAAGCAATTGCCCGTTCAAGTACACTGGTGTCGGGTTCGGGTGTAACGTCAGCGAATATGGTGACGTTACCCGGCAGCTCTAGTGCGTCGGCATAGCTGGCCGTGTGCTGGTCAGCGATGACGAGCGATCGCTCGACCCCGACCGCCCATGAGCCTAAACGAGCAGAGGCTCCGGCCCCCACTTCCAGCCGCTTAGGCTGGTGAATGGTGATCGGTTTATCGATTGCGCTCATGCTGTGTCCTCATGCTCAAGTTGTTCCATTCGCGTTAAGACCGACGCACGCTCCTCATCAGAAAGCTCAATGAACGGCGGGCGAACGCGTGTCCAACTATCTAGGCCTCGGCGACGGGCTAGCATCGTCTTGACGGTGGGTAGCTGAACGTAGGCGTTGGTGAGTTCGCGCCATGCATTGATGCGCGCCTGTGCCGACTCAACCTCAGCCTGGTGCGTGGGATCATTCCATTTATCGAAGACGATGCGTAAATCCACCGCGACCAAATTCGAGCTGGCCGTAATGCAACCAGCGCCTCCTGATTGCAAAAGCGGCAGCATCAGCGGGTCGGCCCCGGCCATCACAGCGCAATCTGGACACTCGGTGATGGTGCGGCGCATGTTGTCAAGATCACCTGAGCTGTCTTTGATCCCGATCACAATGCCGGGGTAGGCGGCTTGCAAGCGAGTAATGAGCGCCTGCGAAATCGCTACCCCGGAGACCTGAGGAATGTGATAAAGGATCACGCGCAGCCGGTCATCGGCGACCTGGTCGATAATGTCGGCATAGGCGCGGAAGAGCCCTTCGTCACTGACGCCCTTGTAATAAAAGGGGGGCAGCAGCACGACCGCCTTTACGCCAGCCTCGACCGCGTGTCGCGTCAGCGCTACGGTGTCCGCCACACTGGTTTGTGCGGTTCCTGGCATCAGCCGCGATGGCGCGATACCGGCTTCAATCACCCGCTCAAGGAGCTCCTGTCGTTCTTTCAGACCCAACGAGTTTGCTTCACCGGTTGTGCCAAGGAGGGCGATACCGTCGCAGCCTTCTTCGATAAGCGCACGACAATGCTGTGCAAAGGCGGCGTGATCAGGGCTTCCGTCCTGGGTAAAGGGGGTGGCGGCGGCACAGTACACGCCGCCGAAATCGTTGGTTGTCATGATGTGTACCTGCCTGCTACCAGTTTGCGCGCATAGGCAATGGCAGCTTTCATGTTGGTGTGGTTGGCCTTACCAGTGCCGGCGATATCGAAAGCCGTGCCGTGATCGACTGACGTGCGATCGATCGGCAGTCCCACCGAGACATTTACCGTCGAGTCGAAGGCGATTAGCTTGATCGGAATATGGCCCTGATCGTGGTATTGGGCGATCACTAAGTCGAATTCACCCTGGTAGGCGCGATAATAGACAGTGTCAGCTGAAATGGGCCCTTCAACGTTCATGCCTTCGTCTCGCGCCATGGCGACGGCTGGCTTGATCTTTTCAATATCTTCATTGCCGAATAAGCCGTTTTCGCCACAGTGAGGATTAAGTCCTGCGACGGCAATACGGGGAGACTCGACACCCATACGGCGCATATGCTCGTAGCCGGCGCGAATCGTCACGAGCACTTGCTCGGGAGTCACACGCTCGATGGCATCTTTTAGTGAGACATGAGTCGATACGTGGATCACTTCCAGCCGCTCAGATGCCAGCAGCATGTAGGCCGCATCCGCTCCCGTTAAAGTGCGTAGCATGCCTGTATGGCCATCATAATGATGACCGGCCGCGTTCAGCGACTCCTTGTTAATCGGCGCTGTGACAATGCAGCCAATAGAGCCGTCTTGAGCCGCCCGAACCGCCTTCTCAATAAAGCGAAAAGCAGCATCCCCAGCCGCGTGGCTAAGTTGGCCCCAGGGCAATGGAGCACCCGGAATGTCTACATCCTCGACTAAGCCTGAAAGGTCAATGGATGTGCCGACTGCCTTTTGGGCTGCCTCTAAGGTCGCCAGGTTGCCAAAAACGCGTGTTCTAGATCGCTCTTCGGGCGTCATCTCGGCTAGCGCCTTGATGGTTATTTCGGGGCCGACTCCAGCGGGGTCGCCCATAGTAAT
Source organism: Vreelandella sp. 2A-K22 (assembly GCF_054065485.1). NCBI lineage: Bacteria > Pseudomonadati > Pseudomonadota > Gammaproteobacteria > Oceanospirillales > Halomonadaceae > Vreelandella > Vreelandella sp. 2A-K22. The sequence continues at coordinate 72,827 of NZ_JBSUGC010000017.1, forward strand.
ACCGAGAATATCGCTCATACGGCTGCTCCGTTGATCCAATCAAGGTTTAGCCGAACATGCTTGATAGCTCGGCGATATAAGGTGTAGGCGATTTCCACCTGGCCGTTGTCTCGCTGCAGAATGACGGGGTAAGACAACTCCTTGTTGCGACCGTCCACCGAGTTGTTGGAGAGGCATGTGCCTGTGGCCTCCTCGATAACGACTTGATAAGAGAAGGTGCGTCCATTGTCTTCGGAAAGGCATAGCGCCAGGGGGGCGCGTGGAACACCCCAGATCGGCTGGCAGCCGCCCGAAGCATTTGGCCGATCATCCTCCTCGCCTAGCTCGTCATACAGAGACTCGCGGCGATCCTGAGACATTGCGGCTGAGACTGGATTGCAAACCATAGCGATTCGCCCATCGGCGAGCCGTGTCACGCCAATTGATGAGTTATTGTTAGGGACATTGGTGGGCGTGGGGGATGTCCAGGTTTGGCCGCCATCGAGGCTTTCTGAGCGGTGTACGAAATCTGCTTGGCGGCGACGATAGAAGGCTACCAGCTTATCGTTTTCGAGCGTTACCGTTGACATGTGAACCGCCCCTGGCGAATTAGGCACATCTGTAATTGCCCATGTTTCGCCTTGGTCTTTCGAGACCGCTACCGCAGCCGTATCGTAGCTGCCATTCCAGCGTTGGCCTGGGCGAGGGTTACAGCGAAATAATGGCAGCAACCACTCGCCGTTCTGCCTAACACTCAGTGGGGCGCGGATAAAGGTTCCATCCGGCAAACCCAGGTCACGGCTGGGGCCACTGGTTACATGCGCGCCCTTTACCTCAAGTCGGCGCATGATCACTCTGGCTTCATCCTGATTGCCCGAAGGTTGAGCCGTATTGAACAGAATTATTTCGCCCTCGGGCGATATAAAGATGATTGGATTTTGTTCAGACCGGGCCGCGTCGTCGGTAAGGCGTTGCGCGGGTCCCCAGGTATCTGCGTTAGGCGACAGCACTGATGCGTGAATTGAGATATCCGACTTGCCTTCGAGTGTTCCCCCGAACCACGTGCAAAGCAGTGCGCCATCGGGAAGGGCGGATAGGAAAGCGGCATGATTTTGTACGGCTTCTGACGGCAGAATAGCTTCGGTCCCGCCAGGTCGCGAGACGGAGGCCCCGTTCATTTTTGCTGCGATTTCGTCAGGTGTCATTTTTTGTACTCACTCCTTAGCGGCATGGGTGTGTTATCGCTGCCTTTATGACGATGAGCATCATCATTGGAAAAGATGTTGTCAAGTTATCGAATAAAAATAAGCGTATAGACTAAAAGGTTATATGTTTTAAAAGTTCTTTATTAACAATGACTTGTTTTTGTATATTTTCTTAAGATGAATTTTATGTATTTCCATAATTGACAACATTGTTGGCTGAAGCCATTGTGGTAGGACGCTGAGCGTTGAGAGAGATTATTGATGCCAATAGGCGTGAAGAGGAGCAACAGCATTGATAAATTGCAGGTCACTGATTCAGTGCCTTCGATTTTTATTGCTGTTGTATGCGACTGCCTCACTTCGGTTGAGTCTTTGCGCAGTCGATATCGTATGCGGCGCCTTTACGAAGTCGCCCTGAGGCCCAACGTTACAGACCGCTAATACAATCACACAAGAGCGGGTTAAACGCTTAGTTTGTGTTAAGGAGAACAAACAATGATTTTAGAAAAGACTAGGTTGCACAAAACAACAGTTCTATTGTTGTCAGGAGCTTTGTTTACCGTCATTAGTGGTTGCTCGAATGAAGATTCTGAGCAAGCTTCCGCAAGCGAAGAAACAGTGAAGTTGGTAGCTGCGACGATTACACCTAAGAACTCACTGCTAGCAAGAGCGCTTACAGCATTTGGCGAAGAAATTGAAAGTCAGAGTAACGGAGAGATCGAAGTCACCGTTCACACTGATGGAACCCTAGGCAACGCCTCTAGCTTATATCAGTCAGTCATCTCTGGTGATATTGATATGATCTACTCAGATTCAGGCTGGTTCGCTGAACAAAATCCCGTGTTTGAAGTGCTGGGTGCTTATTATCTGTTTAAAGATAGAGAACATTTCGAATCTATCGTGAATACAGAAGGTGAACTCTCATATTTCGAGGATTTGCTGGTAGAAAATCCTGGTTTGACAACCGTTATGTATGAGGGCGGCCTGGAAAGAAATATCATTAGTACCTTCCCCATTAATTCTGTTGAAGACCTAGAAGGGCAAACAATGCGCAGTGGCACAGGGTCTACTGAGCTTGAGTGGTGGCGTAATTTAGGGGCTGACCCCACGAGCATTGCCTTTAACGAAGTATACTCTGCGCTACAGACAGGCGTCGCAGATGGATCGCAAAATAGTTTAGATGCAATGATTCAACAGCGGTTTGGCGAAGTAGCGAAATACATAGCTAGAACACAGCACCGTTTAGATCTTGGCTTTGTGGTCATGAATAACGAACGATACGAAGCATTGTCTGATGAGCACAAAGATGCAATCGAAAGAGCACGGGATGTTGTTCAGCCTGAATATATCAGTAAAGCTTTTGAAAAAACTGAAGAAGATATCGCAACGTTAGAAAATGATTTTGGTGTGAGTTTTACAGATCCTGATCGAGAGAGTTTTATTGAAAGATCGCGGGTTCAGCTAAATGCATTGGCTGAAAAATATGATGTGGAAGATGTCGTTAACGAAATCTTTAACTGATAGTGAGTTTGTACTGCCCTAAGGTTTTAGGGCAGTGCCTCTTTGGAGGTTGTGACATGTGGCATGAAAAAGTCAGTTCTGTACTGTTAAGATCGGTATCCTTAATTGGTATGTTTATGCTGGTGCTAATTTCAGTAACGTTGTTTACTGGGGTGATCACAAGGTATGTGTTCTCTTATTCCATACCGGAGCTAGAGGTGTTAAGGAAGTTTTCTCTACTGTGGCTTGTTTTTTTGGGGTCTGCTATAGCAGTAAAGGAAAAGGCACATTTGGAAATTGACATACTCTCGGATTATTTGAGCGAAAGAGGAACTAAAATAAGAGATACCATCGTCTATTTTCTTACTCTTGTGGGTATCGTGATACTGGTTTTTATTGGCGTTGCTGCTTTCAAGTCAGGGTTGGTTAGGTCGGAATTAGTATCGATTCGATTTCTTTCTTCGCAGCCTTCCCTAATTTATTATTATTCAGCATTCTTGGTGGGCTCGATACTCATGGTTTATTTTCATTTGCTCAATGCTAGGGGCTTGTTTTTTAAGAAACATAAGAAAGAGGTCCAAAGTAAATGATTTTGCTGACAATCATTTCTGTTTTCCTTGTTTGCTTGTTGATTGGCGTTCCTGTTGCGTTCAGTATAGTTATCGCTGCAGCGATTCCTATCATCTTCGAGCCGCTCGTAAGCTTGACTCAAGCTAGTTCTGTTATGATCGAGTCCTTTTCAAGCTTTACGCTGTTAGCGATCCCGCTCTTTATTTTTTGTGGTGCGTTGCTCAACCTGACAAAAGTAACAGATGACTTAATTTATATATCTAAATCCTTAGTGGGTAACTTGAAAGGCAGCCTGGCACATATAAATATTGTAACGAGTGTGTTTTTTGGGGCTATATCGGGCTCTTCAGTAGCAGATGTTGCATCGCTAGGCCGAATTTTAATACCTGCTATGGTAAAAGCAGGTTACAGCAAAGAGTTTGCAGCAACGATAACCGCTGCATCTTCTACCATAGGGTCGATAATACCTCCTAGTATTTTATTAATAGTGTATGGTGCTTTATCACAGACCTCTGTCGCTTCGTTGTTTATAGCAGGGATTATTCCAGGGGTTCTGATTGGTGCAACCCAAATGTTTTACGCCTACTATTATGCTCATAAAAATAATGTTGGGCCTGTGAGTAATGAACTTCTTGGTTTAAGTGAGGATGATAAACTTTCCAAGCGGTTGGCGATAAAGAAAAGCATTTTTCCCGTTAGTTTGTTTTTAATTGTCATTGTGGGGATAATGGCAGGTGTATTCACCGCAACGGAAGCCGCCGCGATTGCCGTGGTGTATGTATTTGTTGTGGCCTTCTTTATTAAAAAGGAAAGAAGCTTTAAAAACTATAAAGAAGTTATGCACAGGGCTGTGACGGATTCAGCCTCTATTTATATACTGATTGCCGCTGCTTCGTTTTTATCTTGGGTCTTATCTTATTATCAAGCGCTAGATCCAGTCATTAGTTTTATTATTGAAAATGATTTTAACGCCTTTACTTTTTTATTAGTGCTGGTGTTGCTGTATTTTATCCTTGGTACCTTTATGGAGCCAAATTCAGCCATGCTAATCTTTGTGCCTATGTCCGTTCCTGTTATACGCGAATTAGGCGTTGATCCGGTTGTTGCAGGTATTGTAACGGTGATGGCTATTCGGCTGGGGACGGTAACGCCGCCTTATGGGTTGTCTACTTTATTGTCAGCAAAAATAGCCGGTACAAACGTACTGAAAATGATGAAACATATTGTCATTTTTGTCATTATTTATCTTGTGTCTATACTTAGTATTATTGTATTCCCGAAAATTGTGACATTCCTACCGGACTTGTTGATGTAATAAGCTATCAATTGGTAATTGAATTCATTTTTGAGGTTAATGGCGATGATGTTAGCTGATAAGGTAGCGATCGTAACGGGTGCTAGTAGAGGCATAGGCAGGAGTATTGCTCTTACGCTGGCTGAGAGTGGAGCTTCTTTAGCTATTGTTGGTACAAACTTAAAGCTGTTAAATGAAGTTTGCAGTGATGTGGAGAAAATGGGAAGGGAGTGTTTGGTTTTTGCTGGAGATGTTACTAATCCTGAAACTGCAGAAGAGGTTTCTAAGAAAACAATAGGACATTTTGGGGAAATTGATATATTGGTAAATAATGCTGGCATTAATATGCGCAGCGCTACTTTAGATGTTGAGTTAGAAGATTGGCATCATGTAGTCGATGTTAACCTGAATGGAAATTTTTATTTCAGCAAGGCAGTTTTATCTCATATGGTCGAGAGGGGCTGCGGTAAAATTGTTAATGTCAGTTCTAGTGCTGCTAAGTCGGGGCATAAGAATGCTGCCCCTTCATATGGAGCATCTAAAGCTGGTATTGATTACTTAACAAGGCATCTTGCTCTTGAGATGGCAAGGTATAATATAAATGTTAATGGTGTTAGTCCTGGTCCTATTGAAACCGATATGATTAAACAATGGTCAGATGATTACTTTGAAAAAGTCACATCTAATGTGCCTTTGAAAAGGTTAGGAACACCTAAAAATGTAGCAGATGTTGTGCTTTTTCTTGCGTCCAGTATGTCTGATTTTCTCACTGGAGAAACTATTAATGTTAACGGTGGGACTTATATAAATTGATGTTTTCGTGATTGTTTTGATGCTTTGAATTTTTCTTTATTCCTGGGTTTGGAGCTTGAAACTGTCCATCGTCAACTGAGTCTCCAAATGAACAAGGGCATTGGCCCTGCTTCGTAGATGTTCTTTATCACGTAAATTTGAACGGTATCCAAAGTCTTTAGCACTCCGAAAGAAGCTGTACGAACAACGCGAGACAACGTGATGGCATGTATCGGCATTGATGCCAGCAAACTGAAGCTTGAGCCCGTGGCAAACCAACGTTATTGGTGTTGGAAGCGGCTATGCGGAATTGGCGCGTATTGCGTTTGGCGTGTTGAAATCCCAAAGTAAATACTAGCTGCAAGGAGGGTAAATCCCCCTTGCAGTTGCTATCGAGAGACGGTATCAAAGCATCCCTGCCTACACCTAGCATTTGCCGAGTGTTTTTCTGTGACGGGATGCTTGCTGATCGCATAATGAGTTGCGCTTCTTTACACGCTATAAATGCCTGAGTTCATACTAGCGGCGGTTGTAGATCTCTTCATTGAGCTCCCCTTCGCTTTTACCTACCAGGGTTGTCACCATCAAATCACCGGCAACGTTGACGCTGGTGCGTGCCATATCAAGGATCCTATCAATCCCCGCGACCACGGCGATAGCTTCCAGCGGCAGACCAACCTGGGCCATCACAATCGAGAGCATAATCAGGCCAGCGCCTGGTACGCCTGCGGTACCAATGGAGGCCAGCGTGCCGGTGGCGACAATCATGCCGTAATCCATCATGCTCAAATCAGTGCCAGTCATTTGGGCGATGAATAGCACGACCACGCCCTGGTAAAGCGCGGTGCCATCCATATTGATGGTGGCGCCTACCGGTAACACAAACCCTGAAACCCCTTCGGAAACGCCCAGGTTCTTCTGCGCGCAACGTATAGAGACCGGCAGGGTGCCCGCAGAAGAAGCGGACGAGAACGCCACAACAATAGCGTCCAGACTGCCCTGCAAATAGCGCATGGGGTTTAGCCGCCCCAGTAGCGAGATCAAACCCGAGTAGATCACTAGCACGTGGAGAATACTGGCCAGGTACGCAACGCCAATCAACTTGGCCAGCGGCAGCAATATCTCTAAACCGTACTGTCCAGAGACGTGGGCGATTAAGCCAAATACGCCGAAGGGCGCAAACGCCATCACAATGCCGGTGAGCTTGTACATTGCCTCGGCAAAGCTGTCGAAGACCTTCATGACCGGCTCGCCTTTATCGCCGATCAACGTCAGCGAAATACCTAAACCAATGGCAAACACAATGATCTGCATAATGTTGCCGTTGGCCAGGGCGTCCAACGGGTTACGCGGCACTAAGTTAACCAGAATAGAGACCAGCGATGGCGCTTCGTTAGCGGCCACTTCAGAGTCAAAACTTAAATCAACGCCCACGCCCGGCTGCAGCAGGGTGGAAAGTACCAGACCAATGGAGATAGCAAAGGCGGTGGTGACCAAATAGAGCGTAATGGTACGCGCGCCAATACGCCCCATTTTCTGGGGGTCGCGCATTGAGGTAATACCCACCACCAGAGTGGAGAACACTAGTGGCACAATCAGCATCATAATGGCGTTAATAAAAATATCGCCCAGCGGTTTAAACACGCTGGCGGTCTCACCTAATAGCGCGCCTGCCAAAATACCCAACGCCAAGCCGGCGAGAATCTTCTTCCATAGGGCAATTCGTCGCCACCAGGCAAACTTTCCTTGCTGTGCTGTCTCCTGCACTGCGCTTCTCCTGTCAAAAGTGTTAAAACCTATTATTTATCGATTCGTTAGACGAATCGGCGGGCACTCTATCACTTTTGGCTAACGGGCTGGGATGGATATGCCGAGTGGTCATAGCACATACAGTCGATTCGATAACTGAACCTTGCTTAGCGATAGTGCAAACTTATTACGTGCCGCTACCTTCTAGCAGCGCTATGCGCTGCATTCGCGGGTGCGCCGTAGGCTTACCACGCGCTACTGGAGTGTGGCGTTAGCTAGTGCTGACTTCTCTGGTGCTGGAGCCTTTTAGCGTAGCTAAACGTGCGTCTGGTGATACCGGCCATAGCTCCTCGCCGCGCTTTTGCCTACAATAGACCCCTTTATGCACGCGCATTGGCGCGGTGCTTTTATTGTTTTCAGGCCAAGGGACAGGATTCATGCTCGATCCGAAACTGCTGCGCGGTGATCTTGACACGGTTGCTCAACAACTGGCCCGCCGGGGCTTTGTGCTTGATAAAGCGGGATTGCAGGCGCTGGAGTCGCGTCGCCGCGAGCTGCAAACGCAAACCGAGCAGCTGCAAAATGAGCGCAATATGCGCTCCAAAGCGATTGGTAAAGCCAAGGCCAACGGTGAAGATATTCAGCCGCTGCTGGATGAAGTCAGCGATTTAGGCGATCGCCTGGATAAAGCCAAGCGCGAGCTGGCCGACGTCCAGGAAGAGTGGGACGACGCTATCAGCGGTATTCCCAACCTGCCCCATGAAAGCGTGCCGGAAGGCAAAAGCGAAGACGAGAATGTCGAGCTGCACCGCTGGGGCACGCCGCGGGAGTTTGATTTCGAGGTGTTGGATCACGTTGATCTGGGTAAGCAGTCGGGTTATCTCGATTTTGAGCTGGCGGCTAAAATCACTGGCGCTCGCTTTGCGGTCATGCGTGGGCCCATAGCGCGCCTGCATCGGGCGTTGGCGCAGTTTATGCTGGATACCCAAACCGAACAGCACGGCTACGAAGAGTGCTACGTGCCGTATATGGTCAACCGCGATTCGCTGATGGGCACCGGCCAGCTGCCGAAGTTTGGCGAAGATTTGTTCAAGCTGGACGATGAGCGCGAGTATCACCTGATTCCCACTTCAGAAGTACCACTGACCAACTTTGTACGCGATGAAATTATCGAGCAAGCGGCATTGCCGATGAAGCTTACCGCACATACGCCCTGTTTCCGCTCCGAGGCGGGCTCGCACGGGCGCGATACCCGCGGAATGATCCGCCAGCATCAGTTCGATAAAGTCGAGATGGTGCAGATTGTGGAGCCGGAGAAGAGCTACGAAGCGTTGGAAGAGATGCGTGGTCATGCAGAGGCGATCCTGCAGGCACTGGCGTTGCCGTATCGCGTAGTGACGCTATGCACTGGGGATATGGGCTTTGGGGCCACGAAGACCTACGACTTGGAAGTGTGGCTGCCCAGCCAGGAGACTTACCGGGAGATCTCGTCTGTCTCTAACTGCGAGGATTTCCAGGCCCGGCGTATGCAAGCGCGGTATCGCCATCCGGATTCCAAAAAGCCGCAGTTGCTACATACGCTGAACGGTTCAGGGCTGGCGGTTGGTCGTTGCCTGCTGGCGGTGCTTGAAAACCACCAGCAGGCGGATGGCTCGGTGATTATTCCTGAGCCGCTACGTCGCTATCTGGGCGGCGTGGAGCGTCTGGCCCTTTAAGCGCCCACTCAACGCTAACCCCGGCATCAATGCGGATGGTGCCGGGGCTGTAATCACTGGCGGCACCGGATTGACTGGCGCCAGCAGCATCGCTTTCTGCCCGCATCGCCATCATGCGCGGCTGGAAGATAGGTGATTGCGTCTCTTCAATGCGCTGCACATGACCAAGCTCAGCATCTAAGCTATCGGCCATCAGGTTTGCTTTGTGTTGCGCTTTCTCCAGCGCTTTAACCAGCGCTTCGTCGGTGGCGGCGTCGCGGTCTTGTAGATCAAACTGCACGCCATCCAATGAGTTAACACCAGCGGCTATTAGCGCGTCTAACACCTCGCTTAATTGATCAAGGTCGGTGAGTTCGACGGTGATCGGGCGCTCAAGACGTGTACGCTGCAAGGTCTCATGCTCGCCATCTTCATTGCGTGGCCCTTGAATATGCTCAGGGTAGACATTTAACGAGCCTGCATTGATGGCATTGCGTTCAAGGCCGGTGGCTTCCATTTGTTCGATTAATTCGCTGGCGCGGGTCTCTAAGCGCTCGCGGGCATCGCTAAGTGCGCTACTATCGCTCTCTTCCAAGGTGGAAAGGGCGGGTGTGTTATCCCACAATCGTGCATTCAGGGTGGCCTTGTCGGGTTCTACCTCAACCCAAGACTGCGCTTGAACATGCAAGCTTGGCTGGGGCGGTGTTGACGGTGAAGCGTGTGCAAAAGGAGCGCTAAGGAGTGCCAATAGAGCGCCGCCTAGTAGGCCATTGCGTAAACGTTTAGAGCCTGGTTTTTGAAGGTTAGCTGGTATGGCTTGCATAAATGTTTTCCTTAGTGAGCGGGCAGTGGCGCCGCCAAGTTAAAACCGGGTATAAATCATTCAAGTAGACGTAGCTTTGAAGCGAAGTAGAAAAGAAAGTTCAGCACGGAAGAGTGGTCGCAAAACAGTTGCTTATTATTTGCACGGTTTGTGCAATATGCCGAATGCAGCCATTATATATGGACAACAAGCTAGGGATGGATTATGTCGAACTTGTCGGACGAGGATTACCGCAGTATTCCCCTCAATGCCACCTTGGCGCTCGCTGCGCTGGTAGTGATTATTGCAGGAATGAAAGCAGGTGCTGATTTATTAGTGCCGTTGCTGCTCGCGATATTTATCGCAGTAGTATGTACCTCCCCAGTGCAGTGGCTGCATCGCTGTGGGCTGAGCATGCGGCTGTCAGCCTTTTTAACCCTGATGGTGTTGCTGGCGTTTATATCGCTGATTGGCCTGCTAGTGGTCAATAGCTTTAGTACCTTCGTGACGGCGTTGCCGGAAATAGAGTCGCGGCTCTACGAGCAGTATTGGAATTTACTTAATGCGCTCTCTTCACGCGGGCTAGCAATTAACCCCGACCAGATTAACTCGCTGTTTGAAATGGAGGATGAGGGCTCTTGGATGCCTGCCTTACTGGGGCAGCTAGGCAACCTCTTTATGCAGAGCATCATTGTTGGACTGCTGGTTATATTCATGCTGTTCGAGACGCTGAACGTGCGCGATAAAATTTCCCGCGCACTGGAAAATCCGGCACCTAGCTTGAAGCGTTTTAGTGAGTTCAGCTTAACGCTGAAGCGCTATCTAGCCGTAAAAACCATGATTAGCCTGGCCACTGGGGCGCTGGTATGGCTCTCTTGCATGATTGTAGGCGTGGATTTTCCGCTGTTGTGGGGCGTGTTGGCCTTTGCACTCAACTTTATTCCCAATATTGGCTCCGCGCTGGCGGCGGTACCCCCCGTGTTGCTGCTGTTGGTCTCCCAAGACGGCGGTGCTTTTCAGGCGTTACTGCTAGCCTCTGCTTATTTGGTCATCAACTTTGTGCTCGGCAATCTGATTGAACCGCGGGTAATGGGGCAGGCGTTGGGGCTTTCTACATTTGTGGCGTTTTTATCGCTGGTGGTATGGGGGTGGATCTTTGGTGCGGCGGGGATGCTACTTTCGGTGGTACTAACGATGACGTTGAAGATCGCACTTGATAGTCACCCACAAACACGGTGGATCGCTAGGCTGTTAGGGCCTGGAAGGCGTCGTGTAAAAGATATTCGGGTAAGCGATGCAAGTTTGCCACCGTGGAAACGCAAAAATTAGGCAGGAAATTTAGCGAAGGCGTGTTACCGCCGACAGAGTCGGCGGCTATTACAAGTGCTACACATTCATCAGGCGTTTTGTTCGATGAACTGCGTCAGTTGTGACTTAGATTGCGCGCCAACCAGTGAAGCGACTTTGGTGCCGGATTTAAACAGCATGACGGTAGGTACACCGCGGACGCCTTGCTCGGCAGCAATTTCTGGTGCGTCGTCTACATTGACACTAACAACTTTCAGGCTTTCCTGACGTTCTGCAGCTACTTCATCAACGACCGGGGCCATGACCTTGCATGGGCCACACCAGGGCGCCCAGAACTTCATTAGCACAGGCTGTTCAGCGTTGAGGACTTCTTGCTCAAAATTGGCGTTGGTGACATCAACATTATTAGCCATTTGCTTCTCCCGTTTGCGTTGCTCTTACTGTTTCGTTGCCTCAAATGGAGCAACGGTCATTACGCGATCCATTGGTGCTCTTTAAGCGCGCCTCGTGTCTATCGCGATAAGTGTGGGCAGATGTTAGCGGGCGCGAAGGTTGCTGGCAAATTTCCTGCACAGTGAGTTAACTAAATAGCAGAAATTAAAGGGTGCTGGTAGGGCGTTTTTTTATAATATAAAAGTATTATTTTGGTGTTTTTTATTCTATATGGTGCTGTAGAGTGCCGAGTGTGACGACACGATCCGTCAGGCGTGATGTGGCATCAGCGCCTGTGTGTGCTTAAAGATTCGGCCTACATCAAGATACGGTCTACATAGATCTGTATAGAGAATAAATAAGGTGAGGATATGAAGCTACAACAGCTCCGCTATATCTGGGAAGTCAATCGACATAACCTGAACGTCTCGGCCACAGCGCAAAGTCTATTTACCTCACAGCCGGGGATCTCTAAACAGATACGTTTGTTAGAAGATGAGCTTGGCGTCGAGATTTTTGCGCGCAGTGGTAAGCACTTGACACGTGTGACGCCTGCCGGGCAGTCAATTATTGACCTGGCCGGGCAGGTACTGCGTCTCACCGAAAACATCAAGCAGGTGGCTCAGGAGCATAGCGATGAGCGCCGCGGTAGCCTGGCCATTGCTACGACCCATACCCAGGCCCGTTATGCGCTACCGCCCATTATCAGCGAATTCACCCTTAAATATCCTGATGTGGCGCTGCATATGCAGCAGGGTACGCCCAAGCAGATTGCACAGATGGTCAGTGAAGGCCAGGCCGATTTCGCCATCGCGACCGAGTCGCTGGAGCTATTTACCGATTTAGTGCTACTGCCCTGCTATCGTTGGAACCGCTGCGTACTGGTGCCTAAAGGGCACCCGCTAGCCACTCATCAGGGCCCGTTGACCCTGGAGGCGCTCGGTGAACATCCGCTGGTCACCTACGTGTTTGGGTTTACCGGCCGCTCGCAGTTAGACGACGCCTTCAAAGCGAAAGGGTTAACGCCCAATGTGGTGCTAACCGCCGCCGATGCCGACGTGATCAAGACCTACGTACGGCTGGGCATGGGGGTTGGCATTGTGGCGCATATGGCTGTGGACGAGGCGCTTGATGATGACTTGGTGGCACTGGATGCAAGCCACCTGTTTGCCAGCTCTACGACAAAAATTGGTATCCGTCGTGGCACCTTTATGCGCGGTTACATGTATGATTTTTTGGAGCGCTTTGCGCCTCATTTAACCCGCGACCGGGTTGATGAAGCATTAACGGCAGGCCCGCGCCATGAGCAGTCGTTGTTTGACGACCTGGACCTGCCGGAGTATTAACCCGCAGTGTGGAGTTAGTGCTGCAAATGTAGCCCGCACTCGCGCTTCTCTTCCACCTTGGTAGGGTCGAAGTAATCGAAGTTATTGGGCAGATTATGCGCCTGTAGATACTGGTACATATCTTTGGCGCTCCACTGCAGCAACGGGGCAACTTTCAATAGGCCATCGCTGTTGCGACTAACCGGCTGCATTTTTGCGCGCTCGGGGGTGTCCTCAGCGCGCAGTGCGGTGAACCATACGTCGGGCTGCATTTCACGCAGCGCACGCTCGAAGGGCTCGATTTTAACTTCCTGAGTAAAGGCTGCGTGGCGCGGGTCGTCGATACCCGGCATGGGGCCTTCCAGCGCCTCGCGGTGGGCGCGCGTGCGCCGGGGTACAAAGCTCACGATGTTCAGGTTGAGTTGTTGAATCACTTCGTCAGCGAATTGATAAGTCGCTTCGGTGTTGTAGCCGCTGTCCATCCACACAATGGGTATATCCGGGCGCACCTGGGTCACCATATGAAGAATCACCGCCTCAAAAGGGCGAAAGTTGGTGGTGCAAATAGGTCGTGCACCCTGGGTCAGCGCCCACTCAACTAATCCTTGAGGATTATTTGCGAAATCTCTGTTAATCGCTTCAAGCTCTGAGGACATACTGCCTCCTAATCGGAAGTTAAATAATACTGACTAGGCTACCAAACAGGAGGCAGCGAACCCCAATACCGTTTAGTTTGGCTTTTATATTCCTTTTTGATATAGAGCTCGCGTTGCTTATTCCAAAGCGCCAATAAGATGGCGAATTTTATCCAGTGTCTCGGTGTACTCTTCGTCCGCTTGAGAGTCTGCTACTAAGCCCCCTCCGCCCCATACATGCAGTCTTCCCGCCTCGGCAACCATAGTGCGAATAGCGATGGAGGTATCCATGCTGCCACGTACATCGACATAGCCAAGGCTGCCGCAATAAACACTGCGTTGGCAGGGTTCTAGTTCATCAATGATCTGCATCGCGCGAATTTTAGGTGCACCGGTAATTGAGCCGCCAGGAAAGGCCGCCTTAAGCAGTGCCAGCGGGGTGTAATTACCGGCCAGCGTTCCCTGCACCACGCTAACTAGGTGGTGCACGTTAGGGTAGCTCTCTAAGCGACATAGCTGCGGAACGCGAATGGAGCCTGGCTGGCAGACGCGACCCAGGTCATTGCGCAGCAGGTCAACGATCATCACATTTTCAGCGCGATCTTTAGTGCTGCTCAATAGCTGTGCCGCCAGCGCCTGATCCTCTTCATGTGTGGCCCCTCGCGGGCGGGTACCTTTAATCGGCCGTGTTTCGACCTCGCCGTTGCTGCACTGAATAAACCGCTCGGGTGAAAGTGACAGTACGGCCTTATCGCCCCAGGCCATAAAACCTGAATAGGGTGTGGGGGTCGCTTTGCGTAACTGCAGGTACGCCTGCCACTCATCCCCTAGGTAGTCGGCATAAAAGCGTTGAGCCAGGTTGATCTGATAGCAGTCACCCGCGCGAATATAGCGCTGCACGGCGTTAAAGCGTGCGACATATTGGGTGTGGCTAAGTTCTGCTTTAAAGGTATTCGTTAATGTAAACGCGCTAGTTGGCTCTGGCGTCTTGGTAAGCCAGTTTTCCACCTGCTCACGACGCTGCGGAGTGGCGATTAGCCACGCCTGCTGGGCCATGTGATCCAGGGTGATACACCAGTCGTAAAGCCCCAAACGGGCTTGCGGTAAGGTGACCGGGCTTGCCTGAGCACTCTGAACCGATAAGGTTTTACGCCCTAAATCGTAGCCCCAGTAGCCTATTAGCCCGCCTAGAAAAGGGAGTTCACTGGTTTCATCAGGGATATCCAGTTGATCCAGTAGCCACTGCTGAAGGGCAAACGCATCGTTAGCCAAGTGCGCCGGTGGGCTAAGCTGATCTGACGCAATACTCGCTTCGCCATGATGAGTAACTTCCAGCGTAGCAAGTGGGTCGCTGCTGATAATATCAAAGCGACCGGTGGCGATAGGGCGGCCACTATCGAGCAGCACCGCGCCGGGCCTAGCACGTAGGCAGGCGAATATACCCAATGGGTCGGGTGAATAGGGCAGGGCAGTTATCGTCAACGCCTGGTTCATTAAGCAAACGCCTGGCCGGTAAAAGGGCTGCATATGTTAGAGGTCGTTGAAGATCGGCACCAGTCGCACGATTGACGCATTTCTCACGCTCGGAAGAGGATTGTTGACACTGTTTTTGCAGCTAGACTTTTTGCCTACAACGAAAGATGTATAAAGTCGCTTTATAAGCAGGTTGACGGCGGTGGTTCGCGGGGCTAAAGTTTCGCTATGTTTCTAATTGTCGACAATTCGCCATGAGCTTACCTGTTTCTTCTTCTTATTCCGATTCCTCGCCGCATGAAATGGCAACCCCTGAAGTACGCACGCTCGCCGAGCGGGTATTTCATCAGTTGCAGGATGCCATCGTACGCGGCGAGCTTGCTCCCGGCAGTAAGATCACCGAGCCGGGATTGTCTAAAACCTACGGTATTTCACGTGGGCCGCTGCGCGAGGCGATGCGCCGCCTGGAAGCACACCGCCTCATCGAGCGGGTTCCCCATGTGGGCGCAAGGGTGGTTAAGCTCTCAATGAAAGAGCTTTTAGAGCTGTTTGACCTGCGTGAAGCCCTGGAAAGTATGGCGGCGCGCTTGGCGGCTGAGCATATGTCACCGGCAGAGGTTCAGGGTTTGCGGGATGTGCTGGCGCTGCACGAAGGTCAGGCGGATTTAAAGCGTGGCGAAGCTTACTACCAGCGCGAAGGCGATCTCGATTTTCACTACTGCATCGTTCAGGGCAGCCACAACAAAATGCTAATGAACCTGCTCTGTGATGACCTTTACTACCTTGTGCGCCTTTATCGCACTCAGTTCAGTGCTAGCGGCACGCGACCGCAGCGCGCCTTTGTGGAACACCATCGCATTGTTGATGCCATTGAAGCTGGCGATGCGGAGCTGGCCGAGCTGCTCATGCGCCGCCATGTCAGCGCCTCCCGCGCCAATGTGGCGGATCGCTATGCAGCGACCCTCGAAGAGTCAGCATCTAAATCGCAAAGCTCTTAATCACGCAGCTAAAACATAACTAGAAATTAGCAATAGGAGAAACACCCCATGTCCCAGATGACTCCCGGCGCCCGGTTTCGAGCCGCGCTTGAGGCTAACCGTCCGCTGCCGATCTTAGGCACCATTAATGCCTATACAGCGCTAATGGCCGACAAGGTTGGCCATCAAGCCATTTACCTCTCTGGTGGCGGCGTAGCTAACGCCTCGTTCGGCTTGCCGGATCTGGGCATGACGACCATGAATGATGTGGTGGAAGATGCCCACCGTATCTGCGGCGCTACCGAGCTGCCCCTGCTGGTGGATATCGATACCGGTTGGGGCGGTGCCTTCAATATTGCACGCACGGTAAAAGAAATGCAGCGCGCTGGCGTGGCCGCGGTACATATGGAAGACCAGGTGGCTCAAAAGCGCTGTGGACACCGCCCCAATAAAGCAATTGTCTCTCAGCAGGAGATGGTCGACCGCATTAAAGCTGCCGCCGATGCCAAGATCGACCCCGACTTCTATTTGATTGCTCGCACCGATGCGTTTCAAAAAGAGGGGCTTGATGCTGCCATTGAGCGTGCCAACGCCTGCGTTGAAGCCGGTGCAGATGCCATCTTCGCTGAAGCGGTTCATACCCTGGATGATTACAAAGCCTTCTGTGAACGGGTCAATGCACCCATTTTGGCTAACATCACCGAGTTCGGTGCTACTCCGCTGTTTACTCAAACGGAGCTTGGCGAGGTTGGCTGCCGCATGGTGCTTTACCCGCTCTCGGCCTTCCGCGCCATGAACGCTGCGGCACTGCAGGTCTATCAAAGCATCCTCGACAACGGCCACCAAAAAGACGTGGTGCCGCTGATGCAAACCCGCGACGAACTCTACGATTTTCTCAATTACCACGACTTTGAGCAGAAGCTGGACGCGCTGTTTGCCGAGAAAGGCGATGACCAATAAACCGCCAGTTAAGATGAAGCGCAGTTGGAAATGATTTCTTCTGCAAACTGGTGAGAGGACAGGTTGAAGCGAGGGTCTTTTGTCATGGATGACAAAAGTAGCGCCCAGGGAGGGGTTCACAGCGCCCTCGCGGAAACCTGTCCTCTCACCAAGATAGCTTTGCCGAAAGTTTAATGAACGACCTTATTCATAAATCGATAGTAAAAATAAAAGCAGTAATAGGAGACACACCATGGCTGATAAACCCGCAACAGGAGCAGGACTGCGTGGCCAGAGCGCTGGTTCCACCGCGCTGTGTACGGTAGGTAAAACAGGCTCAGGCCTGACCTACCGCGGATTTGATATTAAAGAGCTGGCTGAAAAAGCCAAATTCGAAGAGGTCGCTTACCTGCTGTTAAAAGGCAAGTTGCCTAATCAGGGTGAGCTAGACCACTACATCAGCAAGCTCAAAAGCCTGCGCGGCTTGCCCGATGCATTAAAAACGGTACTTGAGCAGATCCCCAAAGACGCTCACCCGATGGACGTAATGCGCACCGGCACTTCAATGCTGGGCAATCTAGAAACCGAGGAGAATTTTGATCAGCAGCAAGACGTTGCTGATCGGCTGCTGGCGGTGCTGCCCTCGATTATTTGTTACTGGTACCGCTTCTCCCACGACGGTGTGCGCATCGATACCGAAACGGATGATGACTCAGTAGGCGGGCATTTCCTTAATATGCTGCGCGGCGAGCCCGCCTCTGAACTGCATGCGCGGGTCATGAACGTATCGCTGATTCTTTACGCCGAGCACGAGTTTAACGCCTCTACCTTTACCGCAAGGGTATGCGCCTCGACGCTTTCCGATATGCACTCCTGCGTGACCGGTGCGATTGGGTCGCTGCGCGGCCCACTGCATGGCGGCGCCAACGAAGCGGCCATGGCGATGATCGAGGATTGGCAGTCGCCGGAAGAAGCAGAAAGCAAGATCATGGGCATGCTGGAGCGTAAGGATAAAATTATGGGCTTCGGGCATGCGATTTATCGCGAGTCCGACCCGCGCAACGCGATTATCAAGCACTGGTCCAAGAAGCTCTCTGACGATGTGGGTGATAAGGTGCTTTACCCGGTTTCTGAGCGGGTCGAAGAGGTCATGTGGCGTGAGAAGAAGCTGTTCTGTAACGCAGACTTCTTCCACGCCAGCGCATACCACTTCATGGATATACCCACCAAGCTGTTTACGCCGATTTTCGTCTGCTCTCGGCTGACCGGCTGGGCGGCGCACGTATTTGAGCAGCGCGCCAATAACCGCATTATTCGCCCTAGCGCCGATTACACTGGCCCCGAGAAGAGCGAGTGGGTGCCGATAGAAGCGCGAGACTGAACCGCTTGCTGCCCGGTGACTTGGACACCGGGCTTTTTTCAGCCCCCTTCTTGTGAGTCTGCCTGCTATGAATACCCAATACCGTAAACCGCTGCCTGGCACAGAGCTTGAGTTTTTTGATGCTCGCGAGGCGGTGGAAGATATCCAGCCCGGTGCCTATGCACAGCTGCCCTATACCTCTCGTGTGCTGGCGGAGCAGCTGGTGCGTCGCTGTGATCCTGAATTGCTCACCGATGCGCTAAAACAGTTGATCGAGCGCAAGAGTGACCTGGATTTTCCTTGGTACCCCGCGCGTGTCGTCTGCCACGATATCCTAGGCCAGACTGCTCTGGTCGATTTGGCCGGGCTGCGTGACGCTATTGCCGAGAAGGGTGGTGACCCCGCCAAGGTTAATCCTGTAGTGCCCACCCAGCTAATCGTCGATCATTCACTGGCAGTGGAGCACGCAGGGTCGGAAGAGGGCGCCTTCGAGAAAAACCGCGCCATTGAAGATCGCCGTAACGATGACCGCTTCCACTTTATCAACTGGACTAAAACGGCCTTTGAGAACGTCGATGTAATTCCTCCCGGCAACGGCATCATGCACCAGATCAATCTGGAGAAGATGTCACCGGTGGTGCAGAACCGTGACGGCATTGCCTATCCGGATACCTGTGTGGGTACCGATAGCCATACGCCCATGGTCGATGCCCTTGGCGTTATATCCGTAGGTGTGGGTGGTCTGGAGGCCGAAAGCGTCATGCTGGGCCGTGCCTCCATGATGCGCCTGCCGGATATCGTCGGCGTGGAGCTGACCGGCAAGCTGCAGCCCGGCATTACCGGCACCGATATGGTACTGGCGATTACCGAGTTCCTGCGTAAAGAGCGGGTGGTTGGTGCTTACCTGGAGTTCTACGGTGAAGGTGCCGACGCGCTAACGGTCGGAGATCGCGCCACTATCTCCAATATGACCCCCGAATACGGCGCGACCGCGGCGATGTTCTACATCGATGGCCAAACTATCGACTACCTGAAAATTACCGGCCGTGAAGATGAACAGGTGGCGCTGGTCGAAACCTACGCCAAGCACACCGGCCTGTGGGCGGATAGCTTGACCGAGGTTGAGTACGAGCGGGTACTGACCTTTAACCTCTCGTCGGTAACCCGCACCCTGGCGGGGCCCTCCAACCCCCACGCCCATTTGCCAACTTCAGAGCTTGCCCAGCGTGGTATTGCTGTTGGGCTTGAGGCGGCACAGGCGGAAGAGAAAGCGGGCAAAATGCCCGACGGCGCGGTTATCATCGCCGCCATTACCAGCTGCACCAATACCTCTAACCCACGAAATATGGTCGCCGCCGGGCTTATCGCCCGCAACGCTAACCGGCTGGGTCTGCTGCGTAAACCATGGGTGAAGTCGTCGCTGGCGCCGGGCTCGAAAACCGTCAAGATGTACCTGGAAGAAGCTGGGTTGATGAGCGAGCTGGAAAGCCTCGGCTTTGGGGTGGTGGCCTATGCCTGCACCACCTGTAACGGCATGTCTGGAGCGCTGGATCCAAAAATCCAGCAGGAGATTATTGAGCGTGATCTCTATGCGACCGCCGTGCTTTCCGGCAACCGTAACTTCGACGGCCGTATCCACCCCCATGCCCAACAAGCCTTTCTGGCGTCACCGCCTCTGGTAGTTGCCTATGCCATCGCGGGCACGATTCGCTTTGATATCGAAAAAGACGTCCTGGGCGTGGATCAGGCGGGAAATCCTGTCACTTTGAAGGATATCTGGCCAGCGGACGAAGAGATCGATGCGATTGTTAAATCGTCGGTGAAGCCGGAGCAGTTCCGCCAGACCTATATTCCCATGTTCGATCTGGATAAGAGTGCCCGCGCTCAGGTCAGCCCGCTATATGACTGGCGGCCCCAGAGCACCTATATCCGTCGCCCGCCTTACTGGGAGGGCAATATGGCTAAAGTGCGCACCCTGAAAGGCATGCGGCCGCTGGCAATTTTGCCGGACAATATCACCACCGATCATCTCTCACCCTCCAACGCGATTCAGTTGAACAGCGCGGCAGGGGAGTACTTGGCCAAAATGGGCCTGCCGGAGGAAGACTTCAACTCCTACGCCACCCACCGCGGTGACCACCTGACTGCCCAGCGCGCTACCTTCGCCAACCCGAAGTTGTTCAACGAGATGGTGCGCGATGCCGACGGCAACGTTAAACAGGGCTCGCTGGCGCGGGTAGAGCCGGAAGGCCAAGTCACCCGCATGTGGGAGGCGATTGAAACCTACATGGCCCGCAAGCAGCCGCTGATCATTATTGCCGGGGCGGATTACGGTCAGGGCTCCTCACGGGACTGGGCGGCTAAAGGCGTGGCGCTGGCGGGCGTGGAAGCGATCGCCGCCGAAGGCTTTGAGCGTATTCACCGCACCAACCTGATCGGGATGGGGGTGATGCCGCTGGAGTTTGAGCCCGGGACTACGCGTATGACACTGGGCCTGGACGGCACTGAAACCTTTGATGTCGAAGGCGCCGTTTCGCCAGGGGCGATGCTCACCCTAGTGATCCACCGCCAAAACGGTGAAAGCGAGCGGGTTACGGTGAAGTGCCGTTTGGACACCGCCGAGGAGGTGTCTATTTACACTGCTGGTGGTGTACTGCAGCGTTTTGCCCAGGACTTTCTTGAGTCCACGGCGGCTTAATTGAAACGGCCTAGCTGACCAAGTGAACCCGGTGCCTTTAGCTTTTCAGATAAAGCTTGGAGCACCGGGTTATTTTTAGGAGTGGTAATGATGAGCGAGTCAGTTCAAAACAACCGTGTGCCGCAGATAAAAATTCCAGCCACCTATATGCGCGGCGGCACCAGTAAGGGCGTGTTTTTTAAACTAAGCGACCTACCCGAAGCGGCCCAGCAGCCAGGCGTGGCGCGGGATCAGTTGCTACTGCGTGTCATCGGTAGCCCTGACCCTTACGAAAAGCAGATTGATGGTATGGGGGGCGCCACTTCAAGTACCAGCAAGACGGTGATTCTGTCTGAAAGTGAATCGGCAGAACACGATGTGGATTACCTGTTCGGTCAGGTCTCCATCGACAAGCCCTATGTGGATTGGAGCGGTAACTGCGGCAACCTCTCCGCGGCGGTCGGCCCTTTTGCGATTAGCAATGGTCTTGTTGATCCTGCACGTATTCCTGAAAACGGGGTGGCCGAGGTACGCATTTGGCAGGTGAATATACAGAAAACCATCGTCTCACGGGTGCCTATCGTCAATGGCGAAGTGCAGGAAACTGGCGATTTTGAGCTGGATGGCGTGACCTTTCCTGCTGCCGAGATTCCGGTGGCCTTTATGGATCCGGCCGATGGCGAGGGAGCCATTTTTCCCACCGGTAATCTCATTGATCAGCTTGATGTGCCAGGCGTGGGGATATTGAAAGCAACCTTGATTAATGCCGGTATTCCCACCGTGTTTATTAACGCCGCCGACATTGGCTATACCGGCGCCGAGCTGCAGGATGCCATCAATGGTGACAGCCGGGCGCTTGAGATGTTTGAAACTATCCGTGCCCATGGTGCTGTGCGCATGGGGCTAATCAGTGATGTCAGCGAAGCGGGTAAACGACAGCACACGCCCAAAGTGGCTTTCGTAGCGCCGTCGGCGGATTACGTATCATCGAGCGGTAAAAACGTACTGGCGACGGATATCGACCTGCTGGTGCGAGCGCTCTCCATGGGCAAGCTGCACCACGCCATGATGGGCACCGCCGCCGTTGCCATTGCTGCGGCGGCGGCCATTGAAGGCACATTAGTGAACCTGGCCGCCGGTGGCGGTAAACGAAACGAGGTCACCTTCGGGCATCCTTCCGGCAGCCTGCGGGTGGGAGCTGAGGCAAGCCTGGTGGAAGGGCGTTGGCATATCGAACAGGCACTGATGAGCCGCAGCGCGCGGGTGTTGATGGAAGGATTTGTGAGAATTCCTGGTGACAGCTTTTAGGACGCATTCCTTGGGCCATACTGAGTAGGTGATTCAACAGTAGGAGATAGATCCATGTCTGCCACATCCGAAGCCAATGAGCGGCCCGATTACGACCCCGAGCTACAGGCTATTGCCGATTACGTACTCAATTATCAGGTGGCGTCCGATGAGGCATTGGAAACCGCTCGCTACTGCTTAATGGATACGCTTGGCTGCGGGCTGTTGGCGCTGCGTTTTCCAGAGTGCACAAAGCACTTAGGCCCGATAGTGGAGGGCACGGTAGTACCGTTTGGGTCGCGGATACCGGGCACCTCGCTTCGCCTTGACCCGGTTAAGGCGGCGTGGGATATCGGCTGTATCATTCGCTGGTTGGATTATAACGACACTTGGCTTGCCGCCGAGTGGGGGCACCCTTCCGACAATCTTGGCGCGATACTCGCCGTTGCTGACCACCTTTCCCAGCAGCGGGTTGCACAAGGCGACGCTGCGCTTGCGATGCGCGATGTGCTCAACGCCATGATTATGGCCCATGAGATTCAGGGCGTGCTGGCGCTGGAGAATAGCTTCAATCGGGTTGGCCTCGATCACGTGGTGCTGGTGAAGGTCGCCTCTACGGCGGTGGCCGCCAAGCTGTTGGGCGCCAATCGTGAACAGTTGCTCTCGGCGCTTTCACACGCCTGGGTGGATGGTCAGAGCCTGCGCACCTATCGTCATGCGCCAAATGCTGGTTCACGTAAAAGCTGGGCCGCAGGGGACGCCACCTCACGGGGCGTGCGCTTAGCGGATATCGCCCTGCGCGGTGAAATGGGTATTCCCAGCGCGCTCTCGGCGCCCCAATGGGGCTTCTACGATGTGCTGTTCAGTCATGCCAACAAAGATTTGAGCCTCAAACCGGAAGCTGACCGCCGCCTACGCTTTCAGCGGGAGTTTGGCAGCTACGTGATGGAGAACATTCTGTTTAAGATCTCCTTCCCCGCTGAGTTTCACGCTCAAACCGCCTGTGAAGCCGCCGTGACGCTCCATCCGCAGGTGAAAGACCGCTTGGCCGATATCGAGAAAATCGTGCTCACCACCCACGATTCGGCTATTCGGATTATTTCCAAAACCGGCGCACTCGCCAATCCGGCGGATCGTGACCACTGCCTGCAATACATGACAGCGGTGCCGCTTATCTTTGGTGCGCTTACCGCCGAGCACTATGAAGACAGCTTTCATGCAGCTCATCCGCTAATAGATGAGCTGCGTAATAAAATGGTGGTAGAAGAAAACGCCGAGTATTCGGCGGATTACCACGACCCTGAGAAGCGCTCTATCGCTAATGCAGTGCAGGTGTTTTTTAGCGATGGGAGTGCGACCGATAAAGTGACAGTGGAGTATCCGGTCGGCCACCGACGTCGTCGGGAAGAGGGGATGCCGCTATTGGTTGAAAAGTTTGAGCGCAATCTGGCAACTCGCTTTCCGACAAGTCGTTGCCAAAAAATCGCCGAGCTGTGCAGCCATCAAACAACACTTGAAGCGATGCCGGTACACAAATTTATGGATATGTGGATGATTTAACGTGCGCTATTCACAGTGCCCGGTGCTTATACACACCGGGCACTGTGGTGTTAACGAGCGACATGCTCTCCAATGAGGCTATTCAAATGTCACTTGATCGCGCATGCGGTCAACGGTGGCAGGCCCAATGCCGCTGACGCGCTCAAGATCTGCAGCGCTTTCAAAGACGCCATTGGTTTCGCGCTCTTCAATGATCGCGTCGGCTCGGCTGGGGCCGATCCCTGGTAGTTCGGCCAGCAGTTCAGCATCGGCAGTATTGACGTTAATCGGGGCTACATCTTGTGCCAGCACGCCACTGGAAAGCCCTAAGCTAATGCTAAACAGTAGTGCGGCCAGCATTCCTTTAAGTGTCATTTTCATATGCAATGATCCTTTTAATAGCGTTGGTTTTTTGTGTTTACACATGCGACGTCGTGTAGAGGTTTCTACCTGTGCCCGCGTTATCAGTGGGCAAGATAAACGCCGCTGCACTTGTTAACTTAGCCTTATTTAAAGCGTGTTTATGTCAGCGATATATGACAGCAGTTGTAAGATTTTAGCTATGGATATATGGCAAATGGCTTACATGATGAGGGCGCGAGGAGTAGGGAGAGGCTGATATAATGGTCAAAAACGTACTTGGAGTAACGTTGTGGTCACCGATTCCCCGATTATTATTGCCCTTGATTACCCGTTGCTAGACGCCGCGCTGTGCATGGCTGATCAGTTGGATCCCACCCGATGCCGTGTGAAAGTGGGTAAAGAACTGTTCACCCGTAGCGGCCCGGCAGTGCTTGAGGCGCTGCATGGGCGCGGGTTTGAGGTGTTTTTGGATCTTAAATTCCACGATATTCCCAATACCGTTGCCAGCGCTGTGCAGGCGGCGGCGGAGCAGGGCGTGTGGATGGTCAACGTACATGCCAGCGGTGGGCGGCGAATGATGGAGGCGGCCGTGCAACGCCTGGATCAGAACGCCTTAACGACCCATCTAATCGCCGTTACCGTATTGACCAGTATGCAGACCGATGATTTGGCAGAGCTGGGGATCAAAACGCCACTGGCAGAACACGTGGAGCACTTAGCGCTCCTGGCCAAGCAGAGTGGTTTGCAAGGGGTGGTCTGCTCGGCCCAGGAGTCTGCGCGAATCAAAACGCTATGCGGTGAGTCGTTCTTGAAAGTGACCCCTGGTATTCGGCCAAGTTTTGCAGTCGCTAATGACCAACAGCGGACGATGGGCCCCAATGAGGCTATGGCAGCGGGAAGCAGCCACCTGGTCATTGGTCGCCCCGTTACTCAGGCTGACGACCCCATGGTAGCGCTTGAGGCGATTGAGGCGGAGCTAGAGGGGCACTAAATATTTCTGCATACCTTAGCTTTGTGAGCACTATTCGCCCTCCACGCCAATGACCGGCTTAATCGTGCCCCAGAAGCGGCAACTGGGGCACTGCCACTGTAACGCGTCGCTAGCAAAGCCGCAGCGCTGGCAGCGATGACGCGTGCGGTTAAGCAGCAGCGCATCGGTATGATGTTTTAGTAACAGTAGGCGCGTATCCGGGGAAGGTTTTCCACTAAGGCGCTGGCTTTCAATATACAGATCGATCAAATAATCCAGCCCGCCTAAACTCGGCACGGCGCGCAATCGCTCACCAATCAACTCAATCGCTTTGTCGACGCCGTCACGCTGATGAACGAGCTGACCTAGGGCAATAATGGTACTGGTGTAAGGCGCTAGCTCAAGCAGGCGATAGAGGTGCGCTTCGTAGCCGGTGTCATCATTATTGCGCATATAGGCGTGCTTGAGGGCAGGCAGCATGGTGGGGATATGCGCTATCTCCTGGCCGGGGATGTTGTCTAATCGCTCAATAGCGCGGGCATAGTGCCCGTTGTCCATCTCTAGTTCGGCCAGCATCAGGGTGGCGCGAACGCATTTCTCATCCAGCTGCAGGGCTTTTTTGAGATGCTTTTTCGCCAGAGGTCGACTGGCTTCACTAATTTCTTCCAGTGCCAGCTCGCATAGCCAGTGCGCCGCGGGGCGACGCATCTTAGGATACTGTTTAAGCAGCGGCTGAATAACGTCAAGGGCTTGCTGCCACGCTTTTTCACGCTCTAATAAGTCGACGAGCAGCTGTTTGGCAGCATAGCGGTGATCATCATCACCGCTATGCTCCAGCAGGGTATTGAGTAGCCGCTGGGCGCGGTCATGAACACCAAGCGCCATAAAATCCCGAGCAAGTTCAAGCTGGATCTGTTCGTTGGTGTGCTGCGAAAGGGCAGGGCGAGCCAATAGGTTTTGGTGAATGCTAACGGCTTTGTCGGCCTCTCCGCGGGCGCGAAACAGCTTGCCGAGGGCGATATGGGTGTGAACCGTGTCACTGTTGACCGCTAGCACGTTGATAAAAGTATTGATCGCTTCGTCGGGCTGCTCATTAAGCAGGTAATTAAGCCCGACGAAGTAGTCCCGGGAGAGGCCTTGAGACGAGGCCGCAGGCGGATGGGGGCGATGTCGGCGGCGTAAGGCTTGGCGATAACCTAACCCGTAACCAATGGCAATGGCGACCAACAGTACGCTTAGCAGCGCGACATCCAGCATTTATGCCAGTTCCTTAAACTCCTGGGTGCGTAGGCTATCGAGCTCTTTACGCTGCTGCTTATTCTGGCGCTGGCTGCGGGCCAGGGTGGCTTTTAACCGCACGTAGACACCTAGCATGGCGAGCATGCCGAGTATGACGCCAAACACCAGGGTCGCGAGTAGCCAAACCGAGAGTGATACCGCTGGCAACTCCAGCCAGATAAGGTTTAAGGCAATGGTTTGCTGATTATTAACGGCAAACAGAATCCCTACCAGCACTACTATCAGCAAAATAACGGCTAAAATCAGCCCTTTGATCCAACGCATGTGAGTTTCCTAGTCTGTGACGTTCACGGTAGCGCTATTGTGTACGACTCAAGCGGCGACGTCATCCCACAGAAATTAATAGTCGCGTTTTAGTAGCCTAGTGCTCGACTAGCGTCTACCTGCTCGCGTAGCTCCTTGCCAGGCTTGAAGTGCGGCACATACTTACCTTCCAGATCGACTGCATCGCCTGTTTTTGGATTGCGCCCTACCCGCGGCTCCCGATAGTGCAGTGAAAAACTGCCGAAACCACGGATTTCAACGCGACCGCCGCTAGCTAGAGAATCCGTCATGTCGTCCAGGATAATACGCACCGCCGTTTCAACATCTTTGGCGGATAACTCCGGCTGACGCATCGCAATTTGTTCGATTAATTCAGATTTAGTCATCGGTTGGCTCCCTGCGAACATTGAAGGCCGTGATGCGCTCTCGACCTCGCTAACATCAAATTCAGCATACTGCGCAATTCAGTATAAAACAATTCAGATAAAACAAGGTTCTACACTCTTTAACAGCATAGGCGATGGAGGGCGCTGGCGCGACCCCACAGCTTAGGTATACTGGCCTTTCATTTATATAATTGGAGCGGCTGACGTTGAACGACGATAATTCCCCAGCAGCCATTTTGCGCAAACGGCTTTACTGGCACTCCCGGCGCGGTATGTGGGAGCTTGACCTGCTGCTTATTCCATTTCTTGAACAGCGTTTTGACCATCTTAGCGAAACGGATCAACTGGCCTACCAGCAGCTCATTGAAGGCGAGGATCAGGATCTTTTTGTCTGGCTGATGCACCGAGAGTGGCCCGAGGAGCCTAGCCAGCGGCGTATCGTACAAATGATCGTTGAACATGCTGAAACCACCGATAATTCTGCCTATCGTACCCTCTAAGTATTGGCTACTAGCCCAATGTGGGCTGTTGATCGGGATAGTGGCGCTGAGCTATTGGATAGGGGGCATGCCAGCGGCGGTGGCGATAACGGTGTTAGGCGTTGTCCTTGGATGGCGCGGCTATCTTCGTCAACCCAAAGGCGTGCTCTCGCTGACGTCGACGGCGCCACAAGTTCAAGGTCGTTGGCTGCGCGAGTCGCAGCCTGAAGAGGGGGCTCTCACGCGAAATGAGGCTCTGGGCGATACGGATCGAGTACGCTGTGACTATCTAGGGCCCTGGTTAATAGGGCTTTATGTGGGTAAGCAGCGGGTTTGGCTCTGGCCTGATAGCGCGCCTCAACAAAGCTTGCGTGAGGCGCGCAAGCTCTTTCATCGTCCGGGCCGCTAGCGGTTTGTTGCTAACGCGTCTGTTAAGTCGTTCATCGCAAGAGAAGAAGCAACGGCTTCAGGCTGCCGGCTAGGCCAGTCGGTGGAGTAATGCAGTCCGCGTGACTCATGCCGCTGCTGAGCGGCGAGAACAGTCAATAGTGCTAACTGTAGTGTCTGGTGCAAGCGTTTGCCTTCCGGGGCTGTTAGGGCCCCCTGAATCTCTTCCACACTGTTTAGCAGTGACTTCAAGTGCGTCAGGGCAGTACTTAGCCCGGTGGCGCTGCGCACAATGGAGACATGCTGGCTCATGGTGGTGCGCATTTGTTGGCGTATATCGCTGAGTACTGCCTTGGGTAAGACAGTCGCCGCAGCCTGCGCCGGGGGCTGAAATCCGCTACCGCTGGTCGTTTGGCCGTGCTGTTCCACGTCGGCTAACAGCGCTTGTGCACAGCTGCGGGCAAATACCAAGCACTCTAACAGCGAGTTGCTGGCCATACGGTTGGCGCCATGAAGCCCCGTGCAGGCGGTTTCACCGATGGCATAGAGGTTGGCAACGTTCGTGGCGCCTTGCAAGTCGGTGGCGACACCGCCGCAGCTATAATGGGCGGCAGGCACCACGGGGATAGCCTGCTGGGTGATATCAATCCCCCGGCAGGCACAGTGCGCCAGAATAGTGGGGAAGTGGTGGCGAATTGCCTTTTCACCTAAATGGCGAATATCCAACCACACGTGGCCCAGAGTGCTGCGCTGTATTTCTGCATCAATGGCGCGGGCGACGACATCCCGCGGGGCTAGCTCCGCGCGCTTATCCAGCGCCAGCATGAAACGCTCTCCCGCCTCATTGAGCAGATGCCCGCCTTCACCACGAACCGCCTCACTTATCAAAAACGCCGGGCCTTCGGGGTCAAACAGGCAGGTTGGATGAAACTGTTGAAACTCTAGATTCATTAACCGAGCACCCAGCTCAGCAGCCATCATCATGCCTTCGCCGCTACTAGGAGCGGGCGTAGTGGTGTGGCGGTAAAGGCCGCTTGCGCCGCCAGTGGCCAATACAGTATGGCGCGCAGTGAGCGAGTGCCACTGGTGGTTGGCATCGCTGCCATAGGCGCCGCGGCAGGCACCTTGGGGATCTTGTAGCAGGCCAACCACCGTTAGATCGTTGCGCTGGGTGATGTTGGGGTGCTGCGCTACTTTGTCTACCAGCGTATCCACCACGGCACGGCCGGTGGCGTCGTCAGCATGTATGATCCGCCGTGCGTTGTGGCCGCCTTCTCGGGTTAGATGATATGGGTAGCGTGCGGCAGGGTCGTGCTCGGGTGTAAAGGGAACACCCTTATCAATCAGCCACTGAATAGCAGCGGGCCCATGGGTAACGGTAAAGCGAACGGCCTCGATATCGCATAGCCCATCGCCAGCCACCAAGGTGTCATTGATATGCGCGTCAAGGTCGTCATCCGGCGAGAGCACGGCCGCAATGCCGCCTTGAGCCCAGCGGCTGGCGCCTTGATCATCTTGTGCAGGGCGAACCAGCGTCACGGACCTGTGGTCAGCCACTTCCAAGGCAAGGGTGAGCCCAGCGACGCCGCCGCCAATGATAAGTACATCGGATGTTGGCGTGCTCATGGTGCCCGCTCCCCCTTGATACTGACCGAAATATTGCAAACCCTAAACGTCACTAGCTTCGTCGCGCGCGAAAAGTTAGAAGGCAGGCATCATAGCGCGGCGATTAGCGTTTAGCGATGCTTCGGCTTAAGAAATGAGTGATATTCGGGGAGACAATTGCGCGATGTTCGAGTACGCGAATAGGCGCGGTAAAAGGCCGCGTAAAGAAAACCGATACAGGAAATAAATGACTGAAGAAGAAAAGCTGGAGGGGAAGTAAAAAAACAGAAATGGTGCCCGGAGCCGGACTTGAACCGGCACGGGGTTGCCCCCGAGAGATTTTAAGTCTCTTGCGTCTACCGATTTCGCCATCCGGGCTATACATCACAAAAAGATCACATCGCAATGCTGTTTCGTTCTACTTAAAACACCATTGCTACACAAAGATGGAGGCTGGAGTCGGAATCGAACCGGCGTACACGGAGTTGCAGTCCGCTGCATAACCACTCTGCCATCCAGCCTCAAAAGTCATTGGAGCGGGAAAGTAGATTCGATCGGACTGGCGCACCAGCTCACGACCCTAGCCTTCAATACCACACATCCAAAATGGAGCGGGAAAGGAGATTCGAACTCCCGACCCTCGCCTTGGCAAGGCGATGCTCTACCACTGAGCTATTCCCGCTCGACTCGAGGGCGAATTATACGGATCGCCACCGCGTTGTCAATCAATGAATTAGCGTGTGTTCCTTATTTACTTATCAGCAGCTTACATGGAGCGGCTAAGATGCGGCCAGGCGGCTTTTAGGTACTGAATCATCGACCACAGCGTTAGGATAGCGGCGGTATATAGTACTACAACGCCTAACAGCGCAAATTCGTGCGTCGGTGGAAGCGCCAGCAAGATCAGCAGTGACACCATTTGCAGAGTGGTTTTAAGCTTGCCTATCCAAGAAACCGCCACCATGCCGCGTTTGCCCATTTCAGCCATCCACTCACGCAGCGCCGAAATGACAATTTCCCGGCCGATAATCACCAGCGCAGGGAGCGTCAGCACCAGGGTGTCGTAACGCTCGATCAATAGCGCTAGGGCGACGACCACCATGAGTTTGTCAGCCACTGGGTCTAAAAAAGCGCCAAAAGGCGTTGACTGATTCCAGCGTCGCGCTAAATAGCCATCCAGCCAGTCGGTAATGGAGGCCAGACCAAATAGACCGGCCGCCACGGGCATGCTCCAACTGAAGGGTAGATAAAACAGCACCACTAGCAGCGGAATAAAGGCGATTCTCGCCAGTGTCAGTATGTTGGGTATATTCATCGCAGAGAGCGATCCTTGCCGGAAAATCAGAGGATTCGAAGTGTCTGGCCTCATTCTATCCCCCTTGGCCGATGGCATCCATGCCAAACGGGCGTTTATCCGTTGAGTGCTCGGTAAATACTCTCGGCTAACGACGCATTAATGCCCGGTACGCGAGCGAGTTCATCGCGGCTGGCCTTTTGCACGCCCTGCAGGCCGCCGAAAAAGCGCAGTAATTCCCGTCGACGTTTGGGGCCAATGCCGGGGATATCTTGTAGGGTTGAAGTGCGTCGCGCTTTATCGCGCTGAGCGCGGTGGCCAGCAATGGCAAAACGGTGTGATTCATCACGAATATGCTGGATCAAGTGTAGGGCGGGGGAGGCAGGGTCCAAATCTAGCGGATTGTCCGCTGTTTCCACAAACAGGCTTTCAAGCCCCGCCTTGCGCGTGGTGCCTTTGGCGACACCCAGTAGAATGATGTTGACGATGTCGAGTTCTTTAAACACCTCGCGGGCCATATTGAGCTGGCCCTTGCCACCGTCGACGATCAGGATGTCAGGGGCGACTGCTTCACCGCTTTTCACGCGCTTAAGGCGTCGGGTTAGGGCCTGCTGCATGGCAGCGTAGTCATCACCGGCGGCTACCCCTTCAATGCGGAAATGGCGGTAATCGCTTTTGCGTGGGCCTTGGTGATCAAACACCACGCAGGAGGCAACGGTCGCCTCGCCGTGGCTATGGCTGATGTCGAAACACTCCAGGCGTTGCGGTGTGTCCGCTAAGCCCAGCGCTTTCTGCAGGGCGGTAAAGCGTTGAGTGAGCTGGGTTTGGTTGGCCAGTTGAGAGGCTAGCTGCTGCTCAGCGTTGGTAATGGCGAGCTGTTGCCACTGGGCGCGGTGGCCGCGCACTTGGCTGGTAACGCGAATGCGCTTGCCCGCCTGTTGGGTCAGCGCTTCGGCAATCAGCTCGCTGTCGTCTAACGGGTGGCTGGTAATCACTTCGCTGGGCACGTTGTGCGGTTGACCGAAATAGTATTGGCTGACTACTTCGGTGAGCAGCGTTTCAAGCGGTAGATCCAGATCGTTTTTCGGCGTGTGATGACGCGCCCCCAGCAGGCGACCATCGCGCACGCTCAACACCGAAACGCCCAGTGCACCGGGGCGCTGGGCGAGGGCGAAAATATCCGCATCACCGCCGCCGGTGTCGACAAACTGGCGTTGCTGAAGCTGGCGCAGTTGCTGAACCTGGTCGCGAAGACGGGCGGCCTCCTCGAAGTTGAGTGCCTGGCTGGCCTTTTCCATCGCCTCCATCAGTTCTTGAGTAACACTCTCACTTTTGCCTTCCAGGCACATCACTGCGTGTTCGAGGTCGCGCCGGTAGTCTTCGGCGGAGATATAGTCGACGCAGGGAGCGCTACAGCGATGAATCTGATACTGCAAGCAGGGGCGTGAGCGATGGGCAAAGACGCTGTCCTCGCAGTTGCGAATATGAAATATCTTTTGCATCAGCGCCAAGCTTTCACGCACGGCTCCGCTGCTAGGGTAGGGGCCTAGGTAGCGACCATCGTCGCTGCGCTGACGGGCGCGCTTATACTCAAGTGCCGGGTAAGGATGGCGGTCGGTAACAAAGACAAACGGGTAGGACTTATCGTCGCGCAGTAAAATGTTATAAGGCGGACGCAATTGTTTGATCAGCGTCTGTTCGAGCAGAAGGGCTTCAGTTTCCGTGCGGGTGACGGTGACCTGAACGTCGGCGATACGCCCCACCATGGCCTGGGTTTTGGTATTCAGTTGACCACGGAAATAGCTGGCTAGGCGTGCCTTTAAGCGCTTGGCTTTGCCCACATAGAGCGTATTGCTTTGCTCGTCGAGCATGCGGTAAACCCCTGGCGAGGAGCTTACCGAGCTCAAGAACTGTTTTGAATCAAAGGTCATATTAGCGTGTCGGTACCCGATAACAGCAGGGAAGATAGGGGTTATATTTGGGTGGCGTCAAACCCCTCGACCAGCCCGTGACGGAGCGCTAAGTGAGTAAGCTCGACGTCGGTGGCAACCTGTAGTTTATCAAAGAGTCGGTAACGATAGGTGTTTACCGTTTTAGGGCTTAAGTGCAGGCGATCGGAGATATCTTGCACTCGCTGGCAGTTAACGATCATCAGGGCAATCTGTAGCTCACGGTGGGAGAGGTGGCTAAACGGATTATCTTCCTCGGTGAAGTGCGAAAGCGCCAGGCGTTGGGCAATTTCCTGACTGACATAGCGGCGGCCATGAAACACTTGGCGAATGGCATCGGTCATCTCTATCGCATCTGCACCTTTGCTTAAAAAGCCTGAAGCACCTGCTTCAAGCATGCGGCGCAGCACGCTGTCTTCCATATGCGCGGTCAAGATCAAGACCTTCACGTCTTCCATGTTGCGGTGAATGCGTCGAGTGGCTTCGAGCCCGCCTATGCCCGGCATGCGAATATCCATCAACACGATGTCGGGTTTTAAATGGCGACACTGTGTTACTGCACTTTCGCCATCGTCGACCTCGCCCACAATTTTAATGTCACACTCTTCATTTAGCAGGTGAGCAATGCTAGTTCTTACTAGGTGATGATCATCGGCGATAAGTACACTGATCAATGGACAGGCTCCTGCTTGGAAACATCATGGACTCAGGCGTTGGCCTTGGACACTACTCTATCTTGTTAACTATATGTGCATATAGAGTGCCACAGCTAACGACAAAGGAGAATTAGTTGTCCGCTGCTGATGTAAAAACTTGACCGCGGTAAATGTTCACCGTAGTATCCGCCTCGCTGTTGGAAAGACAGCACGTGGGGCCTTAGCTCAGCTGGGAGAGCGCAACACTGGCAGTGTTGAGGTCAGCGGTTCGATCCCGCTAGGCTCCACCAACAAAAATTTCACCCAATATTAGAAAAAAGCCTCGTTGTTTAAACGAGGCTTTTTTTGTTTGCAGTAAATCGTTTATTCAGTGACCTTACCCAGAAGCAAAAACTCGATCAACGCTTTTTGTGCATGCAGGCGGTTGCCTGCTTCCTGCCAAACCACGGCACGTGGGTCGTCGAGCAGCGTGTGGCTGATCTCTTCTCCGCGATGGGCAGGCAGGCAGTGCAGGAAGAGGACGTCTTGGTCTGCCTGATCGAGCATGGCTTCAGTAACTTGGAAACCTGCGAAGTCGGCTTCACGTTTCGCCTGCTCCTCCTCTTGGCCCATGGAGGCCCAAACGTCGGTGGTGATCAGGTCGACGTGCTTTACCGCTTCCTGAGGGTCGTGCAGCAGCGTTACTTGATCGCCAGCGGCCGCCATAATATCGGCTCGGGGCTCGTAGCCTTTCGGGCAGCAAATGCGCAGATGGAAACCGAATTGGCGAGCGGCATTGATCCAGGAGTGGCACATGTTGTTACCATCACCAATCCACACTGCTGTGCGTCCCTTTACGCTGCCGCGTAGCTCAGTCCAGGTCATCACGTCGGCAAGTAGCTGGCAGGGGTGGTAGTCATCGCTTAAGGCGTTAATCACCGGTACGCTGCTGGCGCTGGCGTAGGTTTCCAGCCCAGCGTGGGAGAAGGTGCGAATCATCACCGCATCGACCATTTCAGACAGTACGCGAGCGGTGTCTTCAATTGGTTCGCCACGACCCAGCTGAGTATCGCGGGGGGAGAGAAAGAGTGCATGGCCGCCAAACTGTGCCATTCCCGTTTCAAACGAAACCCGTGTACGCGTCGATGATTTTTCAAAGATCATCGCCAGGGTACGGTTGGGGAAGGGTGTGTAAACAGGACCTTGGGTTGTTAGATTGGTTTTGATCGTAATGGCACGCTGGATCAAATAATCCAGCTCATCTGGGGTCAAATCTAGCAAGGTCAGGAAATGGCGTGTCGCCATAAGGGCTTCTCTCCGCGCAAAAACACTATCCTAGCTATGCTGCAGGGGATGCGCAACGCGAACGGCATGCGTAGAATGCCATATACACGTTAAAGCCGAGCGCTCTACTCAGGTACTATTCTAAGTACGATTTCTTAAGTACTAGTCTCAAGTACCCATTACAAGGGCTAGGTTTTAGAATCAGGTTCAAGGATCTGGTTCAAGGGCTAAGCCTAGTAGATGAGTGAGAGGGCATCGGTCATCAATAAGCGAGGAAATAGTATGAGCACAACTGCCGAAAACATTCAGCGTCAAATTAGCGAAAATCCGATCCTGATTTACATGAAAGGTTCGCCCCAACTGCCTCAGTGTGGGTTTTCTGCCCAGACCGTCCAAGCGCTTATGAGCTGTGGCGAGCGTTTTGCGTTCGTTAACGTTCTGGATAATCCGGATATTCGCGCCGAGCTGCCCAAAATTGCTAACTGGCCGACCTTCCCACAACTGTGGGTAGAAGGCGAGCTGGTGGGTGGTTGCGACATCGTGGTTGAGATGCATCAAAGTGGCGAGCTGGAAAAGCTAGTAAAAGCCGCTGCTGAGCGTGCTGGTGCGGCGGAAGGTGGTGATAACGCCTAGGCGTTGTCTAAAATAGCCCGCTTTATTCAGGCGGTTGGCGGGCTGCGGTGCAACCGTTAGAATGGCGTTTGTTCTCGCATCGTCTTTGTTATGCATCGTGGCCTTTGCCCCGCGCTGGCTACAGCGTGGGGCAAGTCAGCCCGCCGAAGGAAGTACAGCTTCATGAGTTATCAGGTTCTGGCCCGTAAGTGGCGGCCTCGCACATTCCACGAACTCGTGGGCCAGGCCCATGTTCAACGCGCCTTGGTCAATGCCCTGGATCAGGGTCGTTTGCATCATGCCTACCTGTTTACGGGGACTCGCGGTGTGGGCAAAACCACCTTGGCGCGTATTCTTGCCAAGTGTTTGAACTGCACGGCTAACGGACGTGGTGATGAGGGCATTACCTCTACACCGTGTGGGCAGTGCGATAGCTGTCAGGCAATTGATGAAGGGCGCTTTGTTGATCTTATTGAGGTCGATGCGGCGTCAAGAACCAAA
Organism: Vreelandella sp. 2A-K22; assembly: GCF_054065485.1. Taxonomy (NCBI): domain Bacteria; kingdom Pseudomonadati; phylum Pseudomonadota; class Gammaproteobacteria; order Oceanospirillales; family Halomonadaceae; genus Vreelandella; species Vreelandella sp. 2A-K22. Next base: position 108,392 of record NZ_JBSUGC010000017.1, read on the forward strand.
GTAGAAGATACCCGGGAACTGCTGGACAATGTCCAGTATGCGCCTACCCAAGGGCGTTATAAGGTGTACCTGATCGATGAGGTGCACATGCTTTCCACCAGCAGTTTCAATGCGCTGCTGAAAACGCTGGAAGAGCCTCCCCCTCACGTTAAATTTCTGTTGGCGACCACCGATCCGCAAAAACTGCCGCCGACGGTACTTTCACGCTGTCTTCAATTTACCCTCAAACATATGCCACCAGAGCGCGTGGTGGAGCATCTCACCTATGTGTTGGGTGAAGAGGGCGTCGCTTTTGATGAAAGCGCCTTGTGGCTATTGGGTAAGGCGGCGGAAGGCTCAATGCGCGATGCCATGAGCCTCACCGACCAGGCTATTGCGTTTGGCCAGGGGGCCGTTCGTCATGCGGATGTGGCCGCCATGCTGGGTACCCTGGATCATCGCCATATTCTTGGGCTGGCAGAATCTCTGGCCGATGTGGATGTACAGCGCCTGCTCTCCGAAGTGGCCGAATTAGCCGAGCAAGGCCCGGACTTTGCCGCGGTGTTGGATGAGCTATCGAGCATACTGCACCGCTTGGCAGTGGCGCAGATGGTGCCGGATGCCGTGGATAACAGCCACGGTGATCGTGATGCTATCCTGCAGCTAGCAAGCCGCTTCACTGCTGAAGACATTCAGCTCTATTACCAAATTGGTATTCAGGGGCGTGGGGACATGGTGCACGCTCCTGATCTGCGCAGCGCGTTAGAGATGACGTTGCTGCGTATGTTGGCATTTCGCCCTCAGGGTGTACCGAAACCGCCGCGTACCCCGCTACCGCTTCGCCGCGAGCCTTCTCAATCGGCAGCGACCGAAACGAGTGCCCAAGTAGCAGAGACGCCATCACCGGCGCCGCAGCCCTCGCCAGCAGCTGATGCAAAGCCAGAAGTCCATTCCACACCAGGCGTTCAGCCTGAAACGCCATTAGAGCCAAGCCCTGAGCAGACAGCGCCTGCCGCTGAAGAGGAGCCTCCGCTGCAAGAGCCACCGCCTTGGGCAGTCGAGGCGGATAGGCAAGCGGCTGAGGTGGAAGCTCCCCAGCAAGCCTCTGAGCCAGAGGCTATGTCTGAATCAGAACTTGCTACTGAGCCCAAGCCTGTTACTGAGCCAGTGCCAGCCTCAGCGCCTTCACCCGATGCCGAGCCACAAACGGTGGAGCCCTCAACGGTGTTAGCGCCAGAAGCCTTTCCAGAAAGCCGGCCGGACATTCAGTCTGGCAAGCTGGATAATGCGCAGTGGTTGCAGTGCTTTGATTCTCTTGGCTTGGGCGGCTTAACCCGTAACTTGGCGGGCAACTGCCTGGTCGAGAGTGACGACGGTACGCTGCTGACGCTGCGCCTCGACCCCAGCCAAGAGGCCATGCAGGCGGAAGTACATCAAACCCGCATTGAGCGGGCGCTAAAAGAGCAGGGCATGCCAAGGCGAATAGCGTTTTACGTTGCCGAGTTGTCTAATAGCCTTGAGACGCCACGGCAGCGCGAAGAGCGTCTTAATAAAGAGCGTCATGCCCAGGCGGTTGATCTACTCAATCACGACCCCCATGTACAAAAGTTACAGCAGGCGTTTGGGGCAAAGCTGATAGAATCCAGCGTAAAGCCTGCCAACGCTATGCGCTAAGCTCATTTTCTAGACGCGTGATAGAAACACTCGTTTTAGCTATACCTTTTAACTACGTATGTTGGAGATCAGACCATGCTTAAAGGTGGAATGGGCAACTTAATGAAGCAAGCCCAAGAGATGCAGGAAAAAATGCAGCAAGCCCAGGAAGAGGTCGCCAAAGCCGAAGTCCAGGGTGAGGCGGGTGCCGGTATGGTCAAGGTCACCATGAACGGTCGCCATGACGTTTCAAACGTGACCATTGACCCCAGCGTCATGGAAGAGGACAAAGAGTTGCTGGAAGATTTGCTAGCCGCGGCGGTCAATGACGCAGTGCGCAAATTGGAAGTCAGTTCTAAACAGAAAATGGAAGAAGCGACGGCAGGTTTGAACCTTCCGCCCGGCTTTAAGATGCCGTTCTAAGCAATGCGTTTTTCTCCTCTCGTTGAGCAGTTAATGGATGCGTTTCGCGTATTGCCAGGCGTTGGGCCCAAAACGGCTCAGCGCATGGCGATGCATTTGCTTGAGCGTGAGCGTCCTGGAGGGCAGCGTCTGGCGGCGGTTATTCAACAAGCGATCGATGAAGTTGGATACTGCCAGCGCTGCCGCACGCTCACTGAAGCAGAGATCTGCATGCTGTGTGAAAGCCCGCGGCGCGATGATGCACTACTTTGCGTGGTGGAGTCGCCTGCCGATCAATTGGCGATTGAAGAAGCCGGTGGTTTTAAGGGGCGCTATTTTGTGCTCCACGGGCACCTTTCGCCGCTAGATGGCGTGGGGCCTGAGTCGATCGGTTTAGACTTACTGGAAGCGCGTGTTGCAGAAGGGCTCATCGAAGAGGTGGTGTTGGCGACTAACCCCACCATCGAAGGTGAAGCGACCGCCCATTATATTGCTTCGCTACTAGCAGAACACGGTGTCAAACTCTCGCGGCTTGCCTATGGCGTTCCCATGGGTGGAGAGCTGGAGTACGTAGATGGCGGCACTTTGAGCCGTGCATTTAATGGTCGCTTGCCGTTTGCCAGTGAATAAGCCTACCTAAAACGCAAATGCTTTAGTATTTGCGCCAACCTGGAAGAATGCTTTTGTCCTCTCTGACCCCCTCTTATCAATGGCTTGATACTCCAGAGGCGCTCGATGCAGCGTGTGAGCAAGTAGCCGATGCTTCTGTAATTGCTCTGGATACCGAGTTTTTCCGAGAGAACACGTTCTTTCCAGTGCCGGCGTTGGTTCAATTCACCGCGGGGGAAGAGGCTTATCTGATTGATCCGGTAGCCGTCCCGTGTACTGATAAATTCCGAGCCCTGCTGCAAAATAGTGCTATCAAGTTACTGCACGCCTGCAGCGAAGATCTAGAAGTCTTCCAGCACTGGGCAGGTGTATTGCCGGAACCGTTAATCGATACTCAGGTAGTACAAGGATTTTTAGGCGAAAATCCTGGAATGGGGTATCAAAAGCTGGTCGAATTTTGGGTCGGTGAAACCCTGCCTAAGGAAGAGACCCGCTCAAACTGGCTATTACGCCCGCTGTCGCCTGCGCAGTGCCAGTACGCCGCTCTGGATGTGATCTATTTGTTAAAAGTCTGGACGCTTCAGGCTGAAAAACTCGCCATGCTGGGACGGCGTGAATGGGTAGACGCTGAGTGTGCTAGCTTAATTGAACAGGCGGGCCGCAGCGTCGATAACGACCAGCAGTGGTATACCCGTCAACGCCAATTGTGGCGCTTAACGCCCCGGCAAATGGAAGCGTATCGGCTAATGACCACCTGGCGTGAAGGCGAGACACGCCGTCGTGACTTGCCGCGCAACTGGTTGATTAGCGATAAGCTGCTATTTGCGATCGCCGAAAAGATGCCCAGTAATCGCTTCGAGCTCGCTGAGGTGGAAGGCGTTAAACCGATGCTGATCAAAAAAGAGGGCGACGCACTGCTGGCAATGGTCAAACAGGCCCAGCACTGTGATGAAGAGGCGCTGCCCAAGCGTTGGCCAGACCCCATGCACCCGACGTTCAAATCACGCTTTAAAGCACTCAAGAAGGCGGTAACCGCTAAAGCTAATGACTTGGGTGTGGCACCGGAAATGCTCATGCGCCGCCGTGATATTGAAACACTGGTGATGCAGGACTTGGCAGGGGAACCTCTCACCTGGCCGACCGGTTGGCGTGGCGAATGTCTGAATGGCGCGTTGGCCCAGGCCCTTGAGGAGCGAGCATAATGAGCGACAAGCTGATTTGCGAGGTTTTTAAAAGCTCGCGTAAAGATGAAATGTATTTATATGTCGATAAGCGTCAAGGATTTGCAGACGTCCCTGCGCAATTACTTGAAACCTTCGGCAAGCCTGTACCGGTGTTTACCATGCTGTTGACCGCAGACAAAAAATTGTCACGGGTTAATGCGGCAGACGTGGTGGAAGGGATTAAAGACAAAGGGTTCTACCTGCAAATGCCGCCGCCCAAAGAGGCTTATTTGCTCGACGTGCATCGTGCCCATGTGGCTTCGCGCTCTGATGCCCGTTCTGACGAACAGTAGCGCCATCCGGCTATGAATTTTCTTGCCCATGCGTGGTTGGTGAGCGCTGGTAGCGATGATTTCCTCTACGGCAATTTAATTGCCGATGGCGTTAAGGGGCGCAATTTGGCCGATTGGCCTGCTGCTACTGCACTGGGCATTCGCCATCACCGTCGGGTGGATGCCTGGGTAGATAACCACCCTAGCGTTGTTAATGCACGGCGGCGTGCGCCAACAGGGCAGCGGCGTTATGCGGGGATAGCCCTGGATATGGTGTGGGATCATTTCCTGGCCCGTGATACGGCAGGGCAGGCGGATCAAGAAGCAATTGTTGAGCGCTGTTATCGACTGCTCTCCGCCCGTACCGCGCCGAACCGGCTGGCCGGTATGATGCCGATTCTCGTCGAGCAGGACTGGCTAAGAGGCTATGCTGATTTTGCGTTTACCTGCCGGGCCGTTGCCGGGATTGGGCGGCGTTTGTCTGGCCCCAATCAGTTGGCTGCTTTAGTGCCTTGGCTGTACGACGATTATCAAGCGTTAGAGGCCGATTTCCAGACCCTATGGCCCGAACTATTGGCTGAATTAAGCCACCAAGATACACCCCCATCATAATGAGTTATTTCGTAATAATGAGCCAGGAGACGATGGAGACCGCAATGCGCGAACGTTTTTGGGAGCGCTTTACCCTCGAAGAGTTGACGCCCCAGGAGTGGGAAGCGTTATGCGATGGCTGTGGACAGTGCTGCCTGCTAAAGTTGCACGACGAGGATACTCAGGAGTTAGCAGTACTGAACGTTGCTTGTCGCTTGCTGGATATTCACAGTTGCCAGTGCAGCGATTATGCGAACCGCTTTGAAACCGTTCCCGACTGCACCCAACTGACGCCTGCCTTGGTTAAAGAGTTCACCTGGCTGCCGCAGAGCTGTGGTTATCGGCGGGTGGCTGAAGGGCGCAAGTTGGCGGGTTGGCATCCGCTGTTAAGCAATGATGCCGAGCGGGTTCACCGCAAAGGCGTCAGCGTACGCAGCTTTGCGGTGTCCCAAGATGAGGTGCCCGAGCAGCAATTGGAGTCGCATATTATTGCCGTGCTGCCGATGTAGTTCCCTTCGAGCACTTTACTCAGCAGTTGAAGATGCTTGCGAGTGCAGTCCCAGTGCCCAGAGAATAAACGCGTCTTGGCGGGCGGTATCGCGCCACGCTTTGAATCGACCGGATGCGCCGCCGTGGCCGCTGCTCATATCGGTACGCATCAAAATCGGCGCTGAACCCAGCTGCTGTTGTGCCACCTGGGCATAAAACTTGGCGGGCTCCCAGTAGCTGACACGGGTGTCGAACCAACTGCCCTCAATCCATAGTGCAGGGTATATCTGCGCTTTAATGTTATCGATAGGTGAGTAAGCGGCTATTCGCTCGGCGACCTCTGGTTCTTCAGGGTTGCCCCACTCGCTATACTCCGCGGTCGTCAGAGGCAGCTCCGGGTTCTGCATCGTGCGCAGCACGTCTAAGAAGGGCACGTCTAGCAGAGCGGCGCAAAACTTTTCCGGGGCACGATTAATGCAGGTGCCGACCAGCAGCCCGCCAGCGCTGGCGCCATAGGCCGCTATGCGCTGTGCATCACTGACACCCTGCTCCACAAGCGCTTCCCGGGCGGCCAGGAAATCGTTAAAGCTGTTCTCCTTGTGGGCCATCTTGCCGTTTAAATACCAGGGTTCGCCGCGCTCGCCGCCGCCACGCACATGAGCAACGGCAAAGGCCGCACCGCGCTCGAGCAGTTCCAGCCGGGCGATCGAGAACCAGGGGTCGAGAGCCTCACCGTAAGCGCCGTAGCCATACAGCAGCGTGGGTAAGGGCTGATCCGCCAGGTCGGCGCGCATCACCACCGATACGGGCACTTGCTCGCCATCGCTGCTGGTTGCCCAAAGGCGGCGGCTGACTAGCTGTTCAGGCTGTAAGTTGCCGTAAACAGGTACCCGCTTCAGTAGCGTCCGTTCGCCACTGGTTAGATCGAGTGAAAACCAGCTGGGCGGCTGGGTAAACGACTCTTCGCGCAGGCGCACTACCTGGGTATCGAAGTGCGGGGCATCTTCAAGCATCTGCGAACAGGGTTGTTCAGGCAGTGCCAGGGTCTCATCCAGGGTGCAGCTATGCTGGGCATCGAAAAGTAAACGCCGCAAACGCACTTGCGCCTGGGCATGGTCGCGCTCAGCCAGCATCAGCCCCCAAGAGAACGCATCAACGCCTTCCAGGGTGGCTTCTTCACGGTGGGCGATTAACGTTTGCCAATTCAATTGGGGCTGACCAAGCTGACTTTCGGGCAGAAAGTCGAGCTGGAACTGAGCACCTGCCTGGTTATGCAGGCGGTAAAAGCTGCCTGGTCGGTGATCAATGCTGTACTCAACCCCCGCCTGGCGCTGCTGAATACACAGCGGGGCTGAATCAGGAGAGTGAGCGGCCAATAGGTGAATTTCACTGGTGTCTTTTGAGCCGCTTTCTAGCAGCAGCCACGACCGCGAGCGCGTTTTGCCAATACCGAGCCAAAACTCAGGATCCTCTTCCCGTAGCACCAATACTGGCTCATTTGCAGCATCAGGCTCCATCAGTGAAAGCGCAAGCCGCCAAACGCTGTCTGGGCGCTGAGTGTCGTCAAACCGCGTGAACAGCAGCGTCGCTGTAGTGGCAGTTTGATCTTCTGCCCAGCAAAGCCCCGCACCAATATCGCTTAATAGTTGCACGGGCGTTCCGTTAGGCAGCGCTTTCAGCCACAGAGTAAAACGCTCGTCGCCTTGAGTATCTTCTGTCCAGGCCAACCACTGCTCATCGGGTGACAGCGCCATATCGCCCATGTCGTAAAAGTCTTGCTCGGCGGCACGGGCTCTAACGTCGAAAAAGCATTCCTGTTGTTCAGGCTGGCGATTGGGGTGGCGCCACCAGCAGGGGTAATCATCTTCGGCACTGGTTTCGTTCCAGAACGTGAAGTGGTCAAGCGTTGTCTTAAGGCTGGTCACGGCTAATTCGCGGCGCGCCAGGTGACTCTGGTATAACGCTTCCTCCAGCGGGGAAAGCGGGGCAAACCAATCGGCTTGTTGCTGGTTAGCGGCCTCTAAAAAGGCACTGACCTGTGGGTCGTCGCGCTCTTCTAACCAGTGCCATTGCGGGTCATTAGCGCGATAATAGTGTGCAGCGGGTAAGCCTGAAGGTATGCCTTGCTGTGCTTTCATAAATTGATAGGTACCATAACGGGAAATCAACGTCGGGTGAGTTCACCCATATGAGGGGTATTATGCTGTTTGCAAATTCAACGCCACTACTGTGGTTGAGTTATTACGGGCTGTCGCTGTTAGTGATTGTCGCGGTCTATTTTGCGTTCACTTTTCTGCCTCGCTTGCCACGTCTTGTGCTGACCTGGATGGTGGCAGGGGCAATATGGGCACCCGCCACTTTCCGGCTGCCGTTAATAGAAGAGGGTGAATTCTATACCGGTTGGGCACCTTCGGCGATGGTGGCGGCGGTTGGGTTTTTAGAAAACAACGGCGCAGCACTTCGTGGCGGGCTAATGTGGCTGGTGTTGGGGATGGCATTAGGCGCGCTGATTGGCGTTGCTCTGTGGTGGTGGCGCCGTCCTGGGGACGATGAGTATGTCGCCCAGGAAGAAGAGAGTGCCGATGAAAGCGAATCACCACGCCGTCGCGAACCGGTGATTGGTTAATGCCTGTGTTTAGGTTCCATGCTTTTGCAGAGAGCGCCGGGTGTCTATGTATTGGTAAAGCGTATGTGTGAACTGCTGGGTATGAGTGCCAATGTGCCCACCGATATCTGTTTTAGCTTTTCGGGCTTTTTGCATCGCGGTGGGGGCACCGGCCCTCATCGCGATGGTTGGGGAATTGCCTTCTACGAAGAGGGCGGTTACCGCGATTTTCGCGACCCCCATCCCTCCGTCGATTCCCCTATCGCCCGGCTAATTTGCGATTACCCGATTAAGTCCAATGTGGTGATCAGTCACATTCGCCAGGCCAACGTGGGGGGCGTAAAGCTTGCCAATACCCACCCTTTCACGCGCGAAATGTGGGGGCGACCCTGGTGTTATGCTCACAATGGGCAATTAAGTGGCTGGGAGCGTTTAGCGTTAGGAAACTACACCCCGGTTGGCAGCACCGATAGCGAGTACGCCTACTGCTGGTTAATGGGGGAGATTCGCCGTGAATTTCCTTGCCCGCCAGCAGATCCCACAACGCTGTGGGAGCGCTTGCACCAGCTATGTGAGCAGCTAAGAGCGCTGGGCGTGTTCAATATGCTGCTCTCCGATGGCGGCTATTTATATACATTTTGCGCCACGAAGCTTGCACATATTACCCGCTGCGCGCCCTTCGGCGAGGCGGAACTCTCCGACGCCGAGATGACGGTGAATTTTGCCGAACATACCACGCCTGACGACATCGTTTCAGTGATTGCCACTGAACCGCTCACGCACAATGAAGCCTGGCAGCGCATGGTGCCGGGTGAGCTATTGGTCTGGCGCGATGGAGAAATTCAGGCGCGTTACTGTCCATAAAGAAACGATCTACTAAATTGGAATGAGGGACGCAGCAGCAAATCAAGTGAACCCGACTATGGGCTAAAGTTGAAACGTCAGTTTCAATCGATCGTTTTACAGCCTGTTAGAGGTCGTATATCGTTGGGCTTCTTAACCTATTTTTTCAGATAGAGCCTAGCGACAACAACAAGGTCGGTGACTTACGCCGACGCCAATAGCGGAGATTGCCCATGAGCGAACACGCCAACGCCGCCGTTTTACGTGGCCCAGCGCTTGAAGGGTTGGATCAGTACGATTCAGTCACGGATGTTTTTCATAACGCAGTAACACGCTTTAAGGACAAGCCAGCTTTTTCCTGTATGGGAAAAACGCTCTCTTTCGCTGATCTTGACCGCCTCTCTGCAGACTTTGCTGCATGGCTACAGCATGAAACCGACCTCGTTCCCGGTGATCGTATCGCCATCCAGTTGCCCAACGTACTGCAGTTTCCTGTGGCGGTATTCGGTGCACTGCGCGCAGGCTTGGTAGTGGTCAACACCAACCCGCTATATACCGAGCGGGAAATGGCCAACCAGTTCAAGGACTCCAACGCTAAAGCCATTGTGATTTTGGCCAATATGGCGGACAAGCTGGAGAAAGTGCTCGATAAAACAGATATCAAGCATGTGCTCGTCACCCAGCTAGCTGACTTGCACGATGTGCCCAAGCGCTGGTTAATCAATGCAGTGGTCAAGCACGTTAAGAAAATGGTGCCTGCTTATTCACTGCCCAGTGCGGTTGGCTTCCGTGATGCGCTAAAAAAAGGTGCCTCGCTAAGTCATACCGAGGTCAAGAGGAGCCCCGACGATTTAGCCGCGCTTCAATATACCGGTGGCACCACGGGTATGCCAAAAGGCGCAATGCTGACCCATCGCAATCTCATCGCCAATATGCTGCAAGCGCGGGAAGCGATTGGTACTCATCTGACCGATGGCGAAGAGTTGGTTATCGCACCGCTACCGGTTTATCACATCTATACCTTTACGGTTAACTGCCTGTTCCTAATGGAAACCGGTAACCACTCTTTGCTGATCACTAATCCTCGCGACCTGGATGGTTTTATCAAAGAGCTCAAGGGGGTGCCCTTTAGCGCTTTTATCGGCCTCAATACGCTGTTTAATGCGCTATGTAATCGCGACGATTTCAAGCAGCTCGATTTTTCCAAATTGAAACTGACAATCTCCGGCGGCATGGCGCTGACCAAAGCAGCGGCGCAGCGTTGGGAAAAAACCACCGGTTGCCCAATTGCCGAGGGGTATGGTCTGACCGAGACTTCTCCCATTGTTAGCTTCAACCCGACCGGTGCGATCCAACTGGGCACTATCGGTAAGCCCGTGGCAGGCACCGCGGTAAAAGTCGTCGACGCCGATGGCAACGACGTGGCATTGGGCGAGCCGGGAGAACTGTGCGTGCAAGGGCCACAGGTGATGAAAGGCTACTGGCAGCGTGAAGATGAAACCCGTGACGCCATCGATGAGGATGGCTGGTTCCGCACCGGCGACATCGCTGTGCTGCAGGATGATGGCTATATCCGCATTGTTGATCGCAAAAAAGATATGATCCTGGTCTCTGGCTTTAATGTTTATCCCAACGAAGTTGAAGATGTGGTGGCAGCCCACCCGGATGTGCTTGAGTCTGCCGCGGTCGGTGTGCCAGATGAAAATGCTGGCGAAGCCATCAAGCTGTTTGTGGTAAGTAAAAATGACCAGCTAGATGAAAAAACACTACGCGACTGGTGCAAAAAAGAGCTCACTGGCTACAAAGTGCCGAAATTCATAGAGTTTCGCGATGAGCTGCCCAAAACCAACGTGGGTAAAGTACTCCGCCGTCAGCTGCGTGACGAAGAGCCCTCAAAAACGTAATCAGATAGCCATTAATAAACACTCGATTAGTGGGCGAGGGCAGGTTGTAACAAGGGTCTTTCGCCATGGCCGGAAAATATTCCTGACAATTCCGGCATTTCCGCCATCCATGGCGGTCAGATGGCGAAAGTAGCGCCCACGGATGGGTTCACAGCGCCCTTGTGGAAACCTGGGCTCGCCCGCTTCCTGCTTGCTTTGTGGTTAGGCGTCGCGGAGCTGAAAGCGTTACACTATACGACCCGCTCAATTGAGCGGGTTGATTTTTTATAACTCTTACTAATATCTCTTGTTAAATGCCCAAGCGAATGGAAGCCGACTCAATCGTGACCACCGACACATCCCCAGCCCCCACCGATAGTCAACGTCTTGCGTCGCTGAAACAGGCCGCGGGCGATGTGATGCTGCGCGATGCAGAGCGGCTGGAGCGCCGGCTGGCTGGTTTAAACCGTCGCCTACGTGATAGCAAACCGATTAGCCGTGGCTTGGACGAGGTGCAGCGCGAGCTTGGTCGTGCCCAGCAGCAGCTCAGTCAGCGCGAAAGCCAAAAGGTCGCCTTCAATTACCCGCCAGAATTGCCGGTGGTCGAACGCCGGGAGGATATTGTCAACGCCATCCGCGATCATCAGGTCGTGGTGGTGGCGGGGGAGACCGGCTCAGGCAAAACCACCCAGCTGCCTAAAATGTGTTTGGAACTGGGCCGAGGCCGCCGTGGCTTAATTGGTCACACTCAGCCACGCCGCCTAGCCGCCCGCAGTGTCGCCAGTCGCCTGGCGGAAGAGCTGGAAGTCTCTTTGGGTGAGCAGGTGGGCTATCAGGTGCGCTTCACCGACCAGAGCAGCCCGACGACCCTGGTCAAACTGATGACCGACGGGATTTTGCTGGCCGAGACTCAGCATGATCCGCTGCTGCTGCGTTACGACACCATCATTATTGATGAAGCCCACGAGCGCAGCCTGAATATCGACTTTCTACTCGGCTACCTCAAACGTTTGCTCCCCAAGCGGCCCGATCTAAAAGTCATCATTACCTCGGCGACTATCGACGTAGAGCGCTTTGCCAAACACTTCGGCACCGCCAAGGCGCCTGCACCGGTGGTGGAAGTCACCGGGCGTACCTACCCCGTTGAAGTGCACTACCGGCCGCTGGTACGCGACGAGGACGATGAAGAAGACCGCACGCTGCAAGAGGGTATTCTGCACGCGGTGGAAGAGATTGAAGCCGTTGAGCGCGAAAAAGGCTGGTTGCATGGCCCTCGCGATGTGCTGGTGTTTTTACCTGGTGAGCGCGAAATTCGTGAAACCGCCGATACCCTGCGCCGCGCCGAGCTGAAAGGCACTGAAATTCTGCCGCTCTACGCGAGGCTCTCCAACGAAGAGCAGAACCGCGTGTTTGCGCCGCACCGCGGTCGGCGCATTGTACTCGCCACCAACGTCGCGGAAACGTCGCTGACCGTACCCGGTATTCGCTACGTGATCGACCCCGGCCTCGTGCGTATCAGCCGCTATAGCTACCGTTCCAAGATCCAGCGACTGCCGGTAGAAGCGGTTAGCCAGGCCAGTGCCAACCAGCGTAAAGGGCGCTGTGGGCGGATTGCCGAAGGCGTGTGCATTCGCCTCTACAGCGAAGAGGATTTTCTATCCCGGCCCGGCTTTACTGACCCTGAAATCCAGCGCACCAACCTTGCCTCGGTGATTCTCTCGATGCTGGGGCTCAAGCTCGGCGATATCGAGGCCTTTCCGTTTGTTGATCCACCGGATAGCCGCTTTGTTAAAGACGGCTTTCGACTGCTGTTCGAGCTGGGGGCGGTGGACGACAAGCAGCGCCTTTCTCCGCTTGGGCGTAAGCTGGCGCGGCTGCCGATTGACCCGCGCTTGGCGCGAATGGTGTTGGCGGGTGCCGAATTCGGCAGCCTTCGCGATGTGCTGATCGTCGTCTCGGCGCTAGCCATCCAAGACCCCCGCGACCGACCGGCGGATAAGCGCCAGGCGGCCGACCAAGCTCACCAGCGCTGGCATGATCCGGATTCCGATTTTGTCGCCTTGCTGAACCTTTGGCACGGCATTGAGAATGCCCGTGAGGCGCTTTCAGGTAATCAACTGCGCCGCTGGTGCCGCGAGCACTACATCAACTACCTGCGCATGCGCGAATGGCACGACACCTTCCGCCAACTGCGCCAACTGCTGCGCGATATGGATATCGACGTGCCCGCGCCGCCGCCCCGTAATGAAGACGAGAGCGAAGAACAGGCGCGTCAAACGCGGCGTAAAACGTCGGGCAAGGTGCATCAGGCGCTACTCTCGGGGCTGCTCTCTAATCTGGGGACGTTGGTGGAGAACCGCGAGTATCTCGGCGCCCGCAATCGCAAGTTTATGATTCATCCAGGCTCAGGGTTGGCCAAGAAGTCGCCCAAGTGGATCATGGCGTTCGAGATGGTGGAAACCTCCAAGCTGTTTGCCCGCACCGTGGCCAAAATCGATCCCCAGTGGATTGAACCCCAGGCGCAGCACCTGGTTAAACGCAGCTACAGCGAACCGCATTGGGAAATGAAGCGCGCCCAGGTAGTGGCCTTTGAACAGGTCACGCTGTTTGGTCTGCCGATTGTGGCGCGGCGCAAGGTACATTACGGGCCAATCGCGCCCCAGGAGTCCCGGGAGCTGTTTATTCGCCGTGCGCTGGTGGAAGGGGAATTTCACACCAAAGGTGCCTTCTTTGCTCATAACCGCGCGTTGATCGACGAAGTCGAAGCGCTGGAAGATCGCGCTCGGCGGCGAGATATTCTGGTCGATGAAGACACGCTCTATGACTTTTACGACCAGCGGATCCCGGCGGAGATAGTCAACGGCAAGGGCTTTGAGCACTGGCGCAAGCAGGCCGAGCAGCAAGAGCCACAATTACTGCATTTCGATATTGATTCACTTAAAGCGCGCGACGCGGAGGACGTTACCCAGGCGCAGTATCCTGATCATTTGATTCTGGCGGGCGTCGCGTATCCGGTAAGCTACCACTTTGACCCCGAAGCCGAGGATGACGGTGTTACCCTGACCGTTCCCGCTGCAATGTTGCCCCAGGTGCCGGTGCATGCTCTGGAGTGGTTGGTACCTGGGCTGCTGCGTGAAAAGTGTATTGCGCTTCTGAAGTCACTGCCGAAAAGCATCCGCCGCCAGGTGGTGCCGATTCCTGATTGGGTGGATGCGGCGCTGGAAACCCTGGTGCCCGATCAGCGCCCGTTAACCGAGGCCTTGGGGGAGTTCATTCGCCGCCGTACATCGACGCGGGTGCATCCCGACGACTGGCGCCTCGACGTGCTCGAACCGCATCTGATCATGAATATTCGCGTGGTCGATCACGCGGGAGAAACCTTAGGGCAGGGGCGCGATCTGCGTGCTTTAGAGCAGCGCTTTGAAGCGGCAGCCAGCGCAGGCGCCCAGGCACTGGCTGAACAGGTTAGCCAAGAGCCCGCTGTGGCCGGGCTACCCAAGACGCCGCTGCCCGCTTCGCGCGTTACCACCCAGGCAGGTATTCGCGTAGAGGCGTATCCTGCCCTGGTCGCTGAAAGCAGGATTGCGAAAACCAGCGGTCTTGACGCCAGCGAGTTCAAGGTGGCGTTGTTTGATCACCCTGCAAAAGCTGACGCTGCCCACCAGGAGGGCATCGCTCGGCTGGCAATTGCCAAGCTACCTGAACAGGTTAAAGCGATTAAACAACTGCCGGGTGTTGAGAAGTGCGCGCTATTGTTCGCCAAAGTGGGTAGTAAACAAGCTTTGATCGACGATCTGCTGCTTGCGGTGTTTACCCAGGTGATTGCTCAGCACCCCCTGCCGCGCTCGGAAGGCGAGTTTAGCCAGCGACTAAACGCTACTCAGGGTCAGCTTGTAGACGAAGCGAAAGCACTGCTGGTACGCGTAGAGGCCGCGCTAAAATGGCATCTGGCGGTCAGTAAGGTGCTCAAAGGGAAGCTTAATTTTGCTCTGGCGCTGGTGTATAGCGATGTTAGCGCGCAGATGCAGCGTCTGGTCTATCCAGGCTTTATTCGCGATGCGGGCGCTTGGCTGGACGAATACCCGCGCTACACCGAGGCGGCGCTCATTCGGCTTGAAAAAGCCGCCCGTGAGCGCGGTCGCGATCAAATGATGATGCAAGATGTCCAGGCATTAGAGGCCCGCTTTGATGCCCGCCGCGAAAGCGAGCGACGCGGAAGGGTGGAAGATCCTGAATTGGTCGCTTTTGGCTGGTGGCTGCAGGAGCTTAGAGTATCGCTATTTGCACAGCAGTTGGGGACTAACATGGTGGTGTCGGTAAAACGATTGGAAAAACGCTGGCAAGAGATCACTAGCGTTTAGCTAGGGGTTGAAAAAAGTTGCTGGAAAAACCGCTATTTTACGCACACAGTAACGTGATGGGTTCGCCGTAAGTCGCACGCTACATTGATGGCCGGTCACGTCGGCAAGCCGCTTAGAGGAGATTGGCATGACACATGTGGTGATTACCGGTACAGGTCTCTATACACCGGAACACGCCATTGATAATGCGGCCCTGGTGGCGGCATTTAATGCTTGGGTAGACAGCGAGAATGAACAGCATGCCGGAGCCATTGCGCGCGGCGAGCGCGAACCGCTGGCACATTCAAGCAGCGAATTTATCGAAAAAGCCTCCGGTATTAAGAGCCGCTATGTGCTCGATGCAGCTGGGATCCTTGACCCACAGCGTATGCGGCCTAAACTTCCGCAGCGGGGCAATGACGAACCCTCTATTCAGTGCGAGATGGCGACCGCTGCCGCGCGGCAGGCGCTGGCCGCTGCCAAGGTAGAAGCTGCTGACATCGAGCTGGTGATCGTGGCCTGCTCAAACCTGGAGCGTGCCTACCCCGCTATGGCGGTCGAGGTGCAGCAGGCCTTGGGCACAAGTGGTTACGGGTTCGATATGAATGTGGCCTGTAGTTCAGCGACGTTTGCTTTGGAAACGGCTGCCAACGCCATAGCCTCCGGCAGTGTGAAGCGTGCCCTGGTGGTCAATCCGGAAATTTGCTCGGCGCACCTCAACTTTCGAGACCGTGACAGCCACTTCATTTTCGGCGATGCTTGTACCGCTGTGGTACTAGAAAATAGCGCTATTGCGGTGGCCGATGAGCAGTTTGAAATTCTTGGCACGCGTCTGGTTACCCAGTTTTCCAACGCGATCCGTAATAATGCAGGGTTCCTTAACCGCGTAACGGACAGTGACCCACTCGCCTTGGATAAGCTGTTTGTGCAGGAAGGGCGTCGGGTGTTTAGAGAAGTTTGCCCGATGGTGGCTAAATTGATCACCGATCATTTGGCCTCCTTAGAGTTGGCCGGTGGCGATCTGAAGCGCATGTGGCTACACCAGGCTAACCGGCATATGAACGATTTGATTGCCCGCAAAGTATTGGGCTATGACCCGAGTGAAACACAGGCGCCGATTATTTTGGATCGTTACGCCAACACCAGTTCAGCGGGTTCTATCATCGCCTTTCACCTCCATCGCGAGGCGCTTGTGGAGGGCGATATTGGCGTGATTTGCTCCTTTGGAGCAGGTTATAGCGCGGGCAGTGTGGTTATTCGTCGTTTGTAGATGTCTGTATAAGGTGCAAGGGAATTGAAAAAGGAAAATGTCATGTGGCAGTGGTTTAATAACGCGCAGCCTGCGCTTTCGCTGCGTAGCAAAGGGTTGCCACTACTACTGGTGACGTTACTCGCAACCGGAGGCTGTGCCAGTACGCAAATGGCGGAAAATACTGCTCCCGAAGACCCTTGGGAAGGCTTTAACCGCAAAGTGTTTGCGTTTAACGATGTGTTGGATCGCTACGCGCTCAAGCCGGTGGCAACAGGCTATCGTGCTATTACCCCCGACCCGGTAGAAACGGGCGTAGGTAATTTTTTCTCCAACTTAGGTGAAGTGCGTACTGCGCTTAACAGCGTGCTGCAGGGCAAACCGTCAAACGCGGGCCTCGCCACGTCACGTTTTTTAATTAACTCCACGGTAGGCATTGGCGGACTGTTAGATTATGCCACCCTAATGGAAATTACTGCGGATGAAGAAGATTTTGGCCAAACGTTAGCGGTGTGGGGGTGGGAAGATTCGCGTTATCTGGTGCTGCCTTTCTTTGGCCCCAGCACGCTGCGGGATACCACCGGTATGCCCGCGAATATGGCAACGAACCCCGTTAATTATGCAGAAGACGATATTGTTCGAGTAGGCCTTACCGCACTCAAAGCGATCGATATTCGAGCGGGTTTGCTTGACCAGGAAGAATTAATTCGTGGTGATCGCTACCGTTTTATTCGTGACGCTTACTTGCAGAACCGCCAATTTGAGGTGAGCGATGGAGAATTGGGTGATGACCCCTTTGCCAGCGAAACCTTCGACTTTGATGACAGCGATTTTGATGACAGCGGTCAGGATGATAGTGACTTTGGTGACAACGAAGTCACCGATTGAGGCTTATGATGGATCATTCTAAGCAGTTGATCGCGGTGATCGACGAACCTGGTCGTGAACGTGATGCGCTGGCTGAAGCGATTACCTGCGATGGCATGTGGGTGTTTGCCGCTGAGGATATCGCGCATTTGCCCGCTGACACGGCGCTCATTGTTGCCCATGCTCGGGCAGTTCCGCGGCAGCAATGGACACACCTAACGCGACGCCTACCGACACTGGTAGTCAGTGACTCGCGTCAGGACGCCGACTTGATCAAAGCGATTGATGTGGGGTTGGTGGACTATATTGTCCATCCGCTGCGACACGCCGAGCTGTTGCGACGAATGATCCGTAAGGCCATTAAGCTCAACGATTTGGCGCTGGAGCGCGAGCGTGACCATGCGCGTCTGGCGGAGTTAAACGAGAGCCTAGAGACCCACCTCGCGCTGCTGCGGATGGATCAGCAGAGCGGAGGGCATATCCAGCGGCGTTTGTTGCCGCTGCGGCCCAAGGTGATTAACGGGGTGTATTACGACTACGTATTTGCCCCTTCGCTCTATTTGTCTGGTGATTTTCTCGATTACCAACGCTATAACGAGCGCTACAGTGCCTTCTATTTCGCCGATGTATCGGGGCATGGCGCCTCGTCGGCGTTTGTTACCGTGCTGCTCAAATATTTATGCAACCGCTGGCTGAGTGAGTGGGATGGCCAGCATCCGGAAAATCTGCCGCCTGATTGGTTAAAGGCGATGAACCGCGAGCTGCAGGGCACCGATATTGGTAAACATGCCACCTTATTTGTCGGTGTTATTGACCACGAGGCGCATACTCTTCACTATTCGCTCGGCGCACAGCTTCCCATGCCCCTGTTGGCAGCAGAGGGAGAGCTACGCCGTTTAGAAGGCGAGGGAATGCCGGTAGGCCTTTTCCCCGATGTGGAGTATCCTTCGCTGAGTTGTGCATTGCCGAATAAATTTCGTCTATGGCTCTGCTCAGATGGAGTATTGGAATGCTTGCCGGGTAAAACGCTCGACACGCGGCTCAAGGAGCTTGAGCAATTAGTAAGCGAGAGTGTAACGCTTGAGCAGTTGCGCGACCGGCTAGCAGAAACGAATGCACTCCTTGCCGAAGGGGATGCAGAGTTTGATGCCAACCAAGAGCGCGATGCTTTACCCGATGATCTAACAATCATGATGGTGAGCGGATTTGGTCATGCTGATTGAAGAGGGCCGCATTAAAGCGGCGTTCGATTCTGGTGTTTTTATTCTAAAACTGTGTGGTGATGTGCGTTTGACGCTCTGCGCCACGCTGGATACTCAAGCCCAGCGTCTTGCCGAGACGCCGGGGTTGCGTGCCGTATTGATTGACCTGCGTGAAGCCACCAATGTCGATTCGACGGCGCTTGGTTTTTTGGCCAAGGTCGCGATGGCGGTGAAAGGGCGCCTGGAGCAGCCGCCTACGATTATTGTCGATAATCCTGATGTACGGCAGATGTTGGACGTGATGGGCTTTGCGCGTTTCTTCACGCTGATGGAAGCACCGCTACAACAGACGAGTACGCTCAACAATGAGCTTGAAGAGCTGCCCCAAGAGCCGGCAGACGAAGAGGGACTGCGCGATCGCATCCTGGAAGCCCACCGTATTTTAATGCATATGAACGAGCATAACCGTGAGCAGTTTCAGCCACTGGTTGACATGCTTGAGTCGCAAGACGCCACTACGCACCACTAAGCTCCCCTCTCCTTGATAAGCCCCTGGCCTCTTCCAAGGGCTATCTACCGATAGTCTCCAATCCCGACAAAGGCCTTAAAATCAGCTATGATTAGCGGCCTATCTATTCCAGTGCGCACATTATCGCCTTAAGGAGACCCATGGATCTTAATCCTCGCCGGGTAGCACTGTTGGTTGCCGCCAATACGGCGCTGGCACCCTTTGCTATCGACGCTTATTTGCCTGCCATGGGTATCATTGCTGAAAGCATTGGCGCCAGTATTCACCGTACTGAACTCTCCATCAGCGTATTCTTGTTCGGCTTTGCATTGGGCCAGCTATGCTTTGGGCCGCTTTCGGATCGGATGGGTAGAAAGCCTGTGCTGTTGGGCGGATTGGTGGTGTTTATGCTGGCAAGTCTTGCTATTACGATGGCGAACAGTTTGCCCACGCTGCTGGCTTGGCGGTTTATTCAAGCGCTGGGAGGCGGGGCCTGCGTGGTCAACTCGGCGGCGATTGTGCGCGACTGCTTTAGCGGGCGTGAGGCCGCCAAAGTGATGTCCACCATGGCAATGATTATGATGCTGGCGCCGCTGGTGGCGCCTGCAGTGGGCAGTTTGCTACTGCACGTGGCCGGCTGGTGGCTGATTTTTGTGTTCTTAGCCGTTTACGCAGGCTTTTTGCTCTGGCTGCTAGGAACGCGGTTACCTGAAACCCGCGATATGTCGCTGCCTGCAGCTTCACCACGGCAAGTAATACGCAACTACGCCAGCGTGCTTAAGCATCGTGAAGGCATGGGCTATATCTGTGCGGTAGCGGCTTCCTTTGCGGGCCTGTTTGCCTTTGTGACCGCTTCGCCGTTTCTTTATCTTGACTATTTTGGCCTCTCGCCCGGCACTTATCCGCTAGTGTTTGGGGTCAACGTGGTCGTTATTGCGCTCTCTAATCGGGTCAATATTCATCTGCTCCGCAAGCGCACTCCTCAGCAGAATTTGCGTTTAGGGTTGCTTATACAGCTGGTGGCCGCGCTTGGGTTGGTAGCGGTGACCGCCCTGGACATCGCGTCGCTAGTGATCGTGGTGCCGTTGATTATGCTGTTTACCGGTATGATCGGGCTGATTACACCCAACGCGATCTCGTCGTTACTGGACCATTTTGGCCATATCAGCGCCACGGCAACGGCGCTACTGGGCGGGATCCAGTTTACCTGCGGCGCCCTCGCGGGAGTGATGGTAGGGCTGTTCGAGGTAGAGCATCTTTGGCCCATGGTACTCACCATGCTGGGCGCTGCGTTGCTAGGCAATATCGGTGTGCGCAAACTGACTAAAGCACCTGCTGCGGATGAATAGTTTTCAAATGGATAGGGCGTATGGATAGAGCATATGGATAGTTTGAATGGGTAAGTTGCATGGATAGCATGCTGGCTTGGGTCAATATGCCGATGAGCACTTGGTTAGCTTGCTCCGCCGTACTGTTAATGGGTGCTTTTGTGCAGCGCGCTACCGGCTTTGGTTTGGCCATTATTGGCGCACCGCTACTGTTGATGCTAGAGCCTCGTCTGGTGCCGGTCACTCTGGTACTGTTCGGATTTACCGTCTCCCTGATGATGGTGCGTCATTACTGGCACGAGGTGCGCCTGGATTCCATTGGCATGGCGCTAGTGGGGCGCCTTCCCGGCAATGCGCTGGGTATTTGGCTGCTACTCGCCGCCCCCATGTTTGTGTTAGAAAAGCTGATTGCGGTCATCGTCCTGTTTGCGGTACTCGTCACCTTGTGCCGCTTTCAGTTGCCGGTAAACCGAATAACGCTGTTTGGCGCTGGGGTGCTCTCTGGCATTTTTGGCACCGTTGCGGCTATTGGTGGCCCACCCATCGTGCTGCTGATGCACGGCTTACCCACTGATCGTGTGCGCGGCAATCTAGCCGCCTTTTTCATTTTGACCTCTCTATTGACCTTAATCACCCTTGCCTTGGCTGACCAGATTCAGCTTTGGCATTTCCAGGTCGCGCTTACCTTCCTACCTGCAGTATTAATAGGTAACGCCTTGGCAGATACCGTAGCCCACCGTTTAGACCGACGCATGCTGCAAGGTGCCTCGCTGACGTTATGCACCCTCGCGGCGCTAGGACTTTTGTGGTGATGTAAGGTCGGGTTGCCTCTATGTAACGAAAAATTTTCTACGTTTTGCTCGCTGTCATGAAGTTGTCATGGAACCAGTGCAAGGTATGCCTTGCGAAGGCCAGATCCCTACATGAACAGGAGTATTTCGCATGAACCGTATTCTCAAAACCACCGTTATCGCGGCTGCTGTAATGAGCGTTGCCGGTGTTGCTCAAGCCCGTGATCAAATCCGAATCGTTGGTTCCAGTACCGTTTACCCGTTTGCCAGCTACGTAACGGAAGAGTTCGGTGCGACTACTGGTAACCCGACGCCTGTTATTGAATCGACTGGTTCGGGCGGCGGTTTGCGTCTGTTCTGTAATGGTGTTGGTGAAGGCACACCCGACATTACTAACGCTTCTCGTCGCATGAAAGTGTCTGAGTTTGAGCGTTGTGAAGAGAACGGCGTTACCGATATCACCGAGGCTAAAATCGGTTCTGACGGCATCGTATTGGGTCAATCAAGCGAAAACGATGACATTGCTTTAACCCGCGAACAGATCTTCATGGCGGTAGCTGCCATGGTGCCGGTTGATGGCGAGTTAGTTGAAAACCCCTACACCAACTGGAGCGAGATCGATTCTTCGCTGCCAGACCGTGAAATCTCCATTTATGGGCCGCCGACAACTTCGGGTACCCGCGATGCTTTTGAAGAGCTGGTAATGGAATCTGCGTCTGAGGGTATGGATGTTTACGGCGATGAAGGCTACACCGATATTCGTTCTGACGGTGTTTACATCGATGCCGGTGAAAACGACAACCTGATCGTTCAGCGCCTTTCAGAAGACACCGGTGCCTTTGGTATCTTCGGCTACTCTTTCCTTGAAGAGAATACTGACACGATCAGCGCCGCCAGCATTGATGGCGTCGATCCTGAGGCTGAGGCGATCAGCTCCGGTGACTATCCTATCGCGCGTTCACTGTGGTTCTACGTGAAGAACCAGCACGCTGAAGACGTCCCGCCGATGTACGATTACGTCGATATGTTTATGAGCGAAATGATGATTGGCGATGATGGCTACTTGCGTGATATCGGCTTGATCGTTCTGCCAGAAGGAGAGCGCGAAGAGTGGCGCCAGGCTGTTGCAGATCGCACTTCAATGACAGCAGACGTTCTTAAGTAAGTTGGTAGGTCAGATTAAAAGTGGTCGGCAGCGCAAGCTGCCGACCCGTTATTGTTGATAGGTTTCTTAACCGGTGACCACGTGAGAGAGATGCGATGCAGACCAACCAGCTTCTTCTGATTTTTTGCAGTGCATTATTGCTGCTGGGGCTGCTGGCTTTTTTTGCTGGCCGTTCAAAAGCCACTCGGTTACGTAGCGCGGGTACGGCGATGTTCGCCCAGCCTGACCAATACGCTTGGTTTACAGTACTCTCCACCGCCGGGCCAGCCGTGGTAGTGAGTGCCTTGGGCGCTTTCGTTTTGCTTCTAATGGGCGCCGACATTCCTACGCTTTATCTGCTGGCGGCGAGCTTAGTGATAGCAGCCATCGGGCTACTGGTGAGTCTTAATCAAGTAAAACCCGATTTTCATGCCCGTCAAGCCATTGAGCGGGTCATTCGCATGACCCTGGCTGGGGCAGCGTTAATCTCCATTTTGACGACCTTTGGTATTTTAATTTCGATTATTTCCGAGGCGCTGCGCTTTTTCCAAATGCACAGCTTCTGGGAGTTCATCACCGGCACCACTTGGAATCCAGGCGCGAGCTTTTTAGCATCCGCGGGTCGCGGTGATGGTAGCGGTGCTGAGTTTGGCTCGGTACCGCTGTTTGCTGGCACCTTTATGATTACCGCCATCGCTATGCTGGTGGCGGTGCCTATCGGTTTGCTTTCAGCGATTTATATGTCTGAATTTGCACCGCGCAAAGTGCGTACCGTCGCCAAGCCGGTGTTAGAAGTATTGGCAGGTATTCCTACCGTCGTTTATGGCTTTTTTGCCGCCATCACCGTGGCGCCGATCATTGTCAATATTGCCGGTTTTCTGGGGCTCGATGCGTCTTATAACAATGCGCTGGCACCCGGCATTGTGATGGGCATTATGATCATTCCGTTTATCTCATCGCTATCTGATGATGTGATCAATTCGGTGCCCGATAGCATGCGCCAGGGGTCGCTGGCACTCGGTATGACCAAAGGGGAAACGATTCGTGATGTGGTAGTGCCCGCTGCCATGCCGGGGATTATCTCAGCGTCGCTCTTGGGTATGTCTCGTGCCATGGGTGAAACCATGATCGTGGTTATGGCGGCGGGTATGCGGCCTAATTTAACCGCTAATCCGCTGGAAGATATGACCACGGTGACTGTGCGTATCGTGGCGGCGCTCACCGGCGACCAAGAGTTTGAAAGTGCCGAAACATTATCAGCTTTTGCCCTTGGACTCGTGCTCTTCGTGATCACACTCGCACTCAACTTGGTGTCAGTATTGATGATCCGTCGTTTCCGTGAAAAATACCGCGTGAATAACCTGTAACGCCGAGGAACTGTTTCGATGAGCCACTCTTTTGACGAAATCAGCCAGCAGCTTAAGCGGCGTCACCGAAAGTCTACCCGCCTTAAATGGATAACCATGGGATCGTTAGGTCTCGCGGGCCTTTTTCTGGTGCTGTTTTTTGCCGATATGCTGAGTAAAGGTCTACCCGCTTTCCAGCAGGCCTATATACAAACCGAGATTAGCTACACACAAGAAGCCGAAACCGATGGGCGGCGGGCGTTTGATGAAGAGCTGTTGCCGTTAATTAGCCGTACGGCGGTGCGTACAATTCCATTAGAGTTGCGCAACAATCCTGACATGATCGGCACCAGTAAAGCGGAGTGGGTATTAGCGAATAGTGATGTCGATCAATACTTGAAGGGACACCGGCATCGCTTGAGTGACGAGGAGCAGGAAGCCCTTGATGCCCGAGTCGAATCTGGACAGGTGGATCTACGCTTTAATACCACTTTCTTTGGTTCGGGTGATTCAAAAATTGCCGAGAACGCGGGCATTTTATCGGCAGTGGTCGGCACCATTATGACCATGATCGTCACCCTGGCGATATCTTTCCCGATCGGCGTGATGACAGCTATTTATCTTGAAGAGTTTGCGCCGGATAACCGCTTAACCCAGATTATTGAAATTAACATCAATAACCTAGCGGCGATCCCGTCGATTCTATTTGGTCTGCTGGGTCTTGCGATCTTTATTAACTTTTTCGGGGTGCCGCGGTCGTCTCCATTAGTGGGCGGTATGACGCTGGCATTGATGACGCTGCCAGTGATCATTATTTCGACACGTACCGCACTGCGTAGCGTGCCTGAATCCATCCGTCACGCAGGCTTTGGGGTGGGCTGTTCACGCTGGCAGGTAGTGCGGGATCACGTTCTACCCTTAGCAATGCCGGGTATTATGACAGGTTCTATTATCGGCCTGGCGCAAGCGATGGGTGAAACGGCGCCGCTGATTATTGTAGGGATGGTGGCCTTTATCCCCGATGTGGGCGTTTCCTTTACCAACGCGGCAACAGTGATGCCTGCGCAAATATTCACCTGGGCTGGTGAACCTGAGCAGGCGTTTGTGGAAAAAACTGCTGGCGGTATTTTGGTGCTACTCACCATACTCATCTCACTCAACGCTTTTGCCGTTGTGATGCGTAAGAAATTTGAGCGTCGCTGGTAGGCCAGTGCGTTTTAGAGGACATTTCTATGAATAGCCATGCAACTGTAATGAACGGCCAGCAGACACCTGCGGTTGGGCAACCCTATACACGAAATGAAGCTGCGTGCCACGACCTGAGTTTCCGGGTTCGCGATTTGAATCTGTGGTATGGCAAAAACCAAGCGCTGAAGAATCTAAATATTGATCTTTTTCAGAAAAATGTGACGGCGCTGATTGGCCCTTCGGGGTGTGGTAAGTCGACGTTCTTACGCTGTTTGAATCGTATGAACGACCTGATTCCTAGCGTACGCACCGAAGGCCTGGTCGAGATGGACGGGTTGGACGTTAACGCACCTAAAATGGATGAAGTGGCGCTCCGTCGCCGGGTGGGCATGGTTTTCCAAAAGCCTAATCCGTTTCCTAAGTCGATCTTTGAAAATATCGCTTACGCACCACGCATGCACGACTTGGTCAGCCGTAAAGCCGAGCAGGAAGAATTGGTTGAAAAAGCGCTGCGTGACGCTGGGTTGTGGAATGAGGTGAAAGACAAGCTGCATGAGCCAGGCACCTCTCTGTCCGGTGGTCAGCAACAGCGGTTGTGTATTGCCCGCGCTATTGCGGTTCAGCCTGATGTGATTTTGATGGATGAGCCAACCTCAGCGCTTGATCCTATTTCCACCGCCACCATCGAAGACCTGATGGACAAGCTGAAAGAGAAATTCACCATCATTACCGTGACGCATAATATGCAGCAGGCGGCGCGGGTGGCGGACTACACGGCGTTCTTCCACCTGGGGGAAATCATTGAGTACAACGACACCAAAGTGATGTTCTCAACCCCGGCACAGAAGAAGACCGAGGACTATATCTCGGGTCGTTATGGTTAATTAATGCTTGCTAATTAATACTTACTACGCAGGCCTACTACACGGTGGTGGGCCTGTTTGTTAGTAGGCGTTTTTTTAAGTGTTTATATATGTTTTAACGTATATAGCCGTTATGCTTTCTCTTAATAGATTGTGTAACCGTTAGCTTAGGAGGCACTCATGGCACTACGTATTGGCATTAACGGCTTTGGGCGGATTGGGCGTTTGGCATTGCGCAGTTTGTGGGGGCAGGTAGACGCTGGCGCGGTAGCAATAACACGCATTAACGACCCGGGCGGCGATGCGGCAACCTTTGCCCACCTGCTGGAGTTTGATTCAGTTCACGGGCGCTGGACACCAGGGAAGGGTATCTTGGCAACCGATGACGCTATCGTTCTCGATGGAAAAACTGTCGTCTTTAGCGCTAATAAAGCAATTGCCGATAGCGATTGGTCGAACTGCGATATCGTGATCGAGTGCTCGGGCGTAATGAAAACCACCGATAAACTGCAGGCGTACATTGATCAAGGCGTCGGTCGTGTGGTGGTGAGTGCGCCTATGAAAGAGGCGAACGTGCTTAATGTGGTGGTGGGGGTGAACGACCACCTTTACGATCCTGCTCAACATAAGATCGTTACCGCTGCCAGTTGCACCACCAACTGCCTGGCACCGGTAGTCAAAGTCATTCAGGAAACCTTTGGTATCCGCCATGGCTCGATGACCACGGTGCACGACATCACCAACACTCAAACCATTTTAGATGCCCCGCATAAAGACCTGCGCCGCGCCCGGGCTTGCGGCATGAGCTTAATCCCCACCACCACCGGCTCGGCCAAAGCCATCACTGCTATTTTCCCCGAACTGGAAGGCAAGCTAAACGGTCACGCGATTCGTGTGCCGCTGGCTAACGCTTCGCTTACCGATATGGTGTTCGAGCTTGAGCGCGAAGTGACCGTCGAAGAGATCAATCAGGCGCTAAAAGCCGCGGCTGATGGCGAGCTTGCCGGTATTTTGGGCTATGAAGAGCGCCCGCTAGTGTCGATTGATTACCGCACCGACCCGCGCAGCTCGATCATTGATGCGCTCTCCACCATGGTGATCAATGGCACCCAGCTAAAACTCTATGCCTGGTACGACAACGAGTGGGGCTACGCCAACCGCACGGCAGAGTTGGCCCTGATGGTAGGTAGTGGGCAGGTAGGCGGTGAGCAGGTGGGCCGTGGCTGATTTATCGTTGTTAAAGCGGGTAAAGGCGCTACCTTTCGAGGTGCGCCAATATATGCTGATTACCGGCAACTACTGGGCCTTCACGGTAACCGACGGCGCGCTGCGTATGCTGGTGGTCATGCACTTCCATCAACTGGGTTACTCGCCGTTAGAAATCGCCATGCTGTTTCTGTTTTACGAAGCTTTTGGTGTGGTGACTAACCTGGTAGGTGGCTGGTTGGGTGCGCGGTTGGGTCTCAACCGCACCATGAATGTGGGGCTTGGGCTGCAAATTATTGCGCTTGCTATGCTGATGGTACCCGCTAGCCTGCTGACAGTTGCTTGGGTGATGGCCGCTCAGGCGCTGTCGGGGATCGCCAAAGACCTCAACAAAATGAGCGCTAAAAGCGCCGTTAAAGTGCTGGTGCCAAAAGAGAGTGCTAACGCCAATAGTTCACTCTACCGCTGGGTGGCGATGCTGACTGGCTCTAAAAACGCGTTAAAGGGGCTGGGCTTTTTTGTTGGCGGGTTGCTGCTAACGTTGATTGGCTTCCAGGCCGCTGTGTTGGTCATGGCGGTGATGCTTGGCAGCGTGTTACTGCTTTCACTGTTGAGGCTTAAGGCGGATTTAGGCCGCCAAAAAGTAAAGCCCAAGTTCTCCGAAATCTTCTCAAAATCACGCGCTATTAACGTGCTCTCCGCGGCGCGCTTTTGCCTGTTTTCGGCACGGGATGTGTGGTTTGTGGTAGCGCTGCCGGTGTTTTTATACGATCAGCACGGCTGGACACACTGGACAGTGGGTGGGCTGTTAGCGGTATGGGTGATCGGTTATGGCGGGGTGCAAACCCAAGCACCTAAATTAACCCGGCTGATCAAAGGCGATGCGCGGGCACTTACCGCCGGCTGGGCGGCGGCATTGGGCGTGCTGGCGATTTTGTTGGCGATGCTGCCCTTGGCGCAGGTAGGCTGGTTAGTCGTCGGTTTGCTCGCCTTTGGCGTATTGTTTGCGATTAACTCCAGCTGGCACAGTTACTTGATTGTGCATTATGCCCGCGCTGACGGCGTCTCCATGGATGTTGGTTTCTATTATATGGCCAATGCCATGGGGCGTTTAGTGGGCACGCTACTGTCGGGCTGGCTATATATGGCATATGGGCTGAGCGCCTGCCTGTGGGTATCCGCCGCCTTAGTGGCTGCCAGCGCATTGATGGCGCTGGCGTTGCCTAAGCAAGTCGCATGATCCGCGCTTCGCCCAGACTGGGTTTAACGCTCACTTTAGGCAGTGCACAAACTCTTGCCTGGGCCTCCAGCTATTACTTGACCGCTATCCTTGTGGTGCCCATGGCCCGCGAGCGGGATTTGAGCTTCTGTGTATTCGTGTGCTTCGACTGTAAGGGCGAGGCGTCTATATAAAGGCGACGTAGTTTCCACTGTCCGATCTGTATGAATTGGATTGGTTTATGGTATATGTGATATATCTTGCATTGAGCTTACTTAAGCGAGAGTTTATATGACAGACCATCCTTTTTCGTCTCAATCACTCCTTGCTCAGGGCGGTAGTCACCTTGAGCACGAATATGGAGTAATCATCCCGCCAGTATATACATCAACGACTTACCTTCGAGACAGCGATAATCAATATCGCAGCGGTCGAGTGTATTCCAGAGCTGACAACCCAACGTACCGACCTGCAGAAATACTCTTGGCAGAGCTGGAAAATGCGGTTGATGCCCGTTTATTCGCCTCGGGTATGGCAGCGGCAACAACTGTTTTTCAGGCGTTAAAGCCCGGCGATTCAGTCATCGCTCCTAAAGTGATGTACTGGGCGTTGCGTAAATGGCTGCAGACCTTTGGTGTCGATAGCGGGCTGAATGTTCGTTTTGTGGACACTACAAATCTGGACGAATTACGCCTTGCCATTGATGAAAAAGCACCCACACTTATTTGGCTTGAAACGCCTGGCAATCCGCTCTGGACCGTTACCGATATTGCTGCAGTAGCTGATTTAGCAAAAGACTGCAGAGCCCTGCTTGCTGTTGACTCTACTGTTGCTACACCATTGCTAACAAAACCGTTGAACCTTGGTGCTGATATCGTGATGCATTCAGCCACCAAATACCTCAACGGCCACTCTGATGTTATTTCCGGAGTATTGGCTGCACGGGAAGATAACGCCTTCTGGCAGCGTCTGGTTGCCATTCGCGCCCAATCTGGTGCAGTTCCTGGCCCAACTGATGCAGCTCAATTACTACGTGGAATGCGAACCTTGTTTTTACGGGTGCGGGAAAGCTGTCAAAGTGCGTTATATATTGCTGGACAGCTGGAGCAGCATCCGCATGTAATTGAGGTGTTATACCCCGGTTTAAAAAGTTTTTCCGGCCACGACGTGGCTCAAAAGCAAATGAGCAGTGGTTTCGGCGGTATGTTGTCTATTCGTTTAGCCGGTGGAGAAAAAGCCGCTATTGCAGTTGCCGCTAAAACGCAGCTCTGGTGTCGGGCTACTTCGTTAGGCGGTGTAGAAAGTTTGATTGAGCACCGTGCCAGTATTGAAGGTTCTGACTCGCCAGTTCCGCTGGATTTGCTGCGCTTGTCGGTCGGGATTGAAAAGGCCGACGATCTGCTGGCCGATTTGCAGCAATCCATTGATAGCGCTCACGCGTAAATGCTCATGTACGTAAAGCCGCGCGTACCATTAACCCTTGTTACCGTCTTCTTAGCTAAGGCTGTAACAAGGGTGAACCCTCCATATACAGGTGGCGAAGCTTCCACCATCCCTCAACGTTTAAGCTTAACCCTTGCCCTATAAGCGCCGGGTCAATGAACAGCGTTATATTTTGGTAGCGATGGCATTGGTAAAGCGAAGAGTCTGCGGGTGGGTTTGCCTCGGCAATGGCGACCTTGGCAAGCCCACCGCAGCAGCCATGTCTTGGGGAAAGGCGTACGGTAAGGATGCCGCCTCGCTGCTTGATAAAGTCTAGTGCTTTGCTATCTATATCAATCACATTACCCATGGCCTATCCAATCGTTATTGAGCCCAATGCTTGGGATGGCTACAGGCATGATGACCTGGTGACCTAGCTCAAAATTTAATGATTAACAGTAGCCGGAAAATGATGGCGGGTCTTGTTTGCAATTCTTACCAGCGCGAGCATCAGCGGTACTTCGACCAATACGCCGACAACAGTGGCTAGCGCAGCGCCCGACTGTAAGCCAAACAGTGCGATAGCCGCTGCCACCGCCAGTTCAAAGAAGTTGCTGGCGCCGATCATCGCCCCCGGGGCGGCAATATTGTGCGGCAACTTCCAGGCCTTAGCCCAGCCATAGGCAATAAAGAAGATCAAAAAGGTCTGAATAATCAGCGGGATCGCGATCAGCACGATATGCAGCGGATTATTCAGAATGACCTCGCCCTGGAAGGCAAACAGCAGCACTAGGGTAATGATCAAACCAATCGGCGTGATCGGGCCAACGCGCTTCATAAAGACATTGTCGTACCATTCGGCGCCGCGTTTTTTAATCAAGCTCTGCCGGGTGATATAGCCCGCCGCCAGGGGAATCACTATATATAGGATCACTGATAGTGCGACGGTGTCCCAGGGCACCTGAATATTGGAAATGCCCAGTAGGAAGACCACGATAGGAGCAAACGCGAACAGCATAATTAGATCATTAAGCGCCACTTGCACCAGAGTGTAGGCGGCATCGCCGCGGGTCAGGTAGCTCCACACAAACACCATGGCGGTACACGGCGCGGCGCCCAGCAGAATTGCACCGGCTAAATACTGGCTGGCTAGCTCGGCGGGAATAAACGGTCGAAAGATCACCATCAGGAATAGCCAGGAGATGGCGAACATAGTGAAAGGTTTGATCAACCAGTTCACTGATGTAGTGATGATCAGACCTTTTGGCTGCCGACGCACGCCCAGCAGCGAGGTGAAGTCAATTTGCGCCATCATGGGGAAAATCATTGCCCAGATAAGTATCGCCACTGGAATCGACACTTGCGCCACTTCAAAGCGTGACAGTGTTTCCGGTACTGCTGGGATAAATTGCCCAATTAAGATGCCTACCACAATGGCGAGTGCTACCCATAGCGTGAGGTAGCGCTCAAAAATTCCCATGCCTTCGGCGGTAGAGGGTGAGGCGTTGTCTTGCAGTGCTGGCATGTGAAGCTCCTGATTAGATGGCGCGTTGATTAACCCGCTTTGAGACTTCTTCGGCGCTCTCTTTGCGCTCCGAATAACGATCCGTCAGCACGTCACTGCGATCACGCACTAGTAGAGTGAATTTCACCAGCTCTTCCATGACATCCACGATACGGTCATAAAACGGTGAAGGCTTCATCCGGTCTTTATCATCAAACTCCATAAAGGCTTTGGGTATCGAGGACTGATTGGGAATCGTCAGCATACGCATCCAACGCCCCAAGATGCGTAGCTGATTGACCGTATTGAAGGACTGCGAACCGCCGCAGACCTGCATTACTGCCAAGGTTTTGCCCTGAGTAGGGCGGACGCCACCCAGGGCAAGGGGGATCCAATCTATTTGCGCCTTCATAATGCCGGTCATTGCGCCGTGACGTTCGGGGGAGCACCACACCATCCCTTCTGCCCATTGGGCCAATTGGCGTAGCTCATCGACTTTGGGGTGGCTGGCATCTTCTGCATCCGGTAACGGCAGCCCCCTGGGGTCAAAGATTCTTGTTTCTGCGCCCATGGCATTGAGTAAATGTGCGGCTTCCTCAACCGCTAACCGGCTGAAAGAGCGCTCACGCAGAGAGCCGTATAGCAGCAATATTTTAGGTGCGTGTTCAGTGCTATGTGGAATCCTCAGCCGTTCGCTGCTGGGCGGTTCAAAGAGTTCAGCGTCTATATTAGGCAGATCATTCAGGTCGGAAAAATCAGTCAGTGAGGTCATCGCGGTTTACTCGGATTGGGTCTTAATAGCTTGATGATTCCATCATATATGTTTTTTCGTATATTTCTAGGGCAACTGTGTGCCTGCAATATTGCCGTCATGAACCCGGCGTAGAGTGACAGCCACTAACTACATAAGAGGCTGTTTATTTATGACGAAGCGCCGCGTGTTGTTCCTCTGCAATGCTAACTCTGCACGGTCTCTGATGGGGGAGGCGTTGCTTCGCCATTTGGCAGATGATCGTTTTGAAGCGTTTAGTGCCGGTTCTGAACCGGATGAGCCCCATGCATTGACACTTGAAGCGTTGCGTAAACACGGGCTCCCCACCGAGGGCCTGCGCAGTAAGTCGTTGGATGAGTTTGAAAGCGAGACCTTCGATTTTGTCATTGTGCTGTGCGACAAATCCCAGCAAGCCTGCCGCGATTGGCAAGGGGAGGCGGGCGAAGTTCTATCCTGGGATATTCGTGACCCTCGCTTGATCGGCAAGTCAGATGCTTATGAGCAGGCATTATTAGAGATTCGTCGGCGCCTACAGCTCTGGCTGCCTCTCCACACATCTGATTAACCTTACTGAAAGGGGCGGGTCGAGATGAAATGGATTAATAACTTAAGCGTCAAGGCAAGTTGGACGCTTGTATTAGTGGCCTTTAGCGGCCTGGTCGTCGTCATTGGCGCACTGGGTTTGTTCGCCAACCATTTTGGCCGTGAGGCATTTACGTCGCTTCATGAACGGGACATGGCACAAATTAGTCAGCTCAATAGCGCCTATACCCAGCTGTTGCGTGCGCGTATTCAGATGAACCGTGCAGCGGAGTTAATTCGTACCCCTTCGTTTGATCGACCTGACCCTCTGATAGAAGAAGCCCAGCGGTTGCTTGATGAGGCATCCGAGAACTTCACTCAATTTACAGCGAGTGATTTTGATCAGGATCAGCAGTCGTTTGTCGAACAGTTAGCTTCGAACTTTCAATCATTTGTTAACAATAATCTCAATCTTCAGATGATGATGCTTGAAGAGCGCGACATATCAGGCTTTTTCTCGGGTGAGTCGCGAGTGGATGATAGTAGCGAGCACTTTGTGGCAAGCGCTGAGGCTTTTATTGGCGCTTCCACTCAGCGGGGTAACACCTTGCTTATGCGCTTTGAGCAGGTTTCATCGCTACTTTTTTGGGGAGTGATTACAGCGCTTGGCGCTGCGCTGTTGGTAGTGACGGTAGTGGTATGGGGCGTGCGTAAAAATGTGCTTCGCCCATTGAAGAAAATCACTGGGCACTTCCAGCGCATTGCTAACGGTGACCTGTCGGCGCCAGTAACGGCGCACTCAAGTAACGAAATTGGTCAGCTATTTAGTGAGCTGGATAAGATGCAGCACTCGCTGACGGCCACGGTTAATCGTCTTAATACGAGCAGCCAGCAGGTATATAGCAATAGTCAGGAGATGACTGAGCAGAACCAGCTTTTGGCGAGCCAAACCGACACTCAAGTGTCAGCTTTGCAGCAAATGGCAGCGAGCTTGGAACAGCTAACCGCCACGGTGAATCAGAATGCTGAAAGTGCGGCGCATGTTAACCAGTCAACGGCAGATGTGTCTCAAAAAGCGCAGCAGGGTGATGAGGTGATTACCCAGTTTATCGCCACCATGGAGGCGATAAATAGTCACTCCGAAGAGATTCAAAGCATTATTCGCATGATTGAAAGCATTGCTTTCCAAACCAATATTTTAGCGCTCAATGCATCGGTTGAAGCCGCGCGTGCCGGTGAGCACGGGCGTGGGTTTGCGGTGGTCGCCAATGAGGTGCGTGCACTGGCAACGCGCAGTGCCAGTGCCGCCAGTGATATTCGCTCACGCATTGAAGCGTCGAGTGCGAGCGTCCAGCAAGGCAGCATATTGTCTCAGCAGGCTGGTGAACATACACGGGCGATCATGCAAGCAGCGAGGAATGTGGACACGCTGATGACGCAAATCACCCATGCCTCTGAAGAGCAGCGGCGAGGCATTGAGGAGGTCAACCACGCGGTTGCTCAGATCGATACCACTACCCAAGACACCATGCGCTTAGTCAATCAGGCGGCCCAGAGCGCGGAGGTGCTGTCCCAAGAAGCTTTGCAGATGCGTGAATATGCCGGTCAATTTAGTGTGGTGGAGAGTGCCATTGAACCAGGCTTGTCTGGTATTGATAAAAATCAAACTGACTATCCCGAATGGGAGCAGCTCAGTCATCAAGAGGGCGCCTTACCGGATGACCATGAGCAAGCCCGTCGTCAGGCGGGATTATTGGCTTCGGCTTAGCATTCTGGATGAAGGAATTTAGCTTTACTCCTGAGCTTACAACGCTATCATGCGATTTTCTCTGAGCGTCATGTAGCGTGTTAGCAACAAAGTGGTTAGTGACACCCTTTAGCTTGTTTTTTCAGCGTTTTCTGAACGACCCTATGCTGCTCTCAATGAGTATCCTATGGGTCGTTTTGTGTTGGCTGGAGCCTCAATCACTGAGTGAAATGGCTGACCGGGTTCACTGGACAACCCTTGTAGTATTAACCGGCCTAATGCTGCTCAGTCGCGCGTTAGAACTGAGTGGTTATTTAACGCTCTGGGGTCGTCAGTTATTAGCTCTACTGCGTGGTGAGCGCCGACTTGCGGTCGGTTTGATTCTGTTTTCGGGGCTTCTCTCGGCGATAGTCACTAACGATGTGGCGCTGTTTATTGTGGTACCACTGACGCTTAGTCTGGCGGGAATGGCAACACTGCCGATTGAACGCTTGATTGTGTTTGAGGCGCTGGCTGTGAATGCAGGCTCATCGCTGAGCCCGATTGGTAATCCGCAAAATCTCTATTTATGGCAGCTTTCAGGCATTCGCTTCGGCGACTTTTTATGGGTAATGTTGCCGCTTGGGGTGGGCTTGATGCTGTTGCTCTTACTTTTTGTTCCCTTGGCATTTCCGAAAGCGTCAATACACTTGGAAGCAGTTTCTGCGATGACGGCTGAGCGCCGAAAGGCGCCGTTATGGGCGGCGCTTATTGGCTATCCACTTTTTCTGGTCGCGGTAGACATGGGGTGGGTGCTATCGGCGCTGGCTGGCGTTTTGCTTTCGATGCTATGGGTGGCTCGACGGGCGGTATTCAGTATTGATTGGCTACTGCTGATAGTGTTTGTATTGATGTTCGTAAATCTAAGTGTCATCGGTGAGCTGAGCGTTGTTCAGCAGTTTATACATTCAATGCGCCAGTGGCCGGGTGGCGATGTTAGTGCTGGCGTACTCCTTTCACAGGTCGTATCCAACGTGCCAGCGACCCTACTGCTTGCCCAGCAGAGTGAGTGGCAGCCGCTGGCTTGGGGCGTTAGCGTGGGTGGCTTTGGTTTGGCGGTAGGCTCAATGGCGAATTTAATCGCGCTACGTTTGGCACGCCAGCCTGGGATTTGGAAGGAGTTTCATTGCTGGTCGCTCCCCATGTTGGGGCTGGGGTGGTTGTTTGCCGCCGTATGGCTCAGCGCCCTGGCGCGGTAAAAGGGTCAGGGCGCTTCACAAAAGGCTATATTTTGTAATAGCGCAGCTTAATCAACTAGCTCGACGGCGACAGCCGTTGCTTCGCCACCGCCAATGCATAAGCTGGCAATACCGCGTTTGCCGCCTTTGGTACGTAGGGCATGAATTAGCGTAGCGATGATGCGTGAGCCGGTAGAGCCAATCGGGTGGCCTTGGGCGCAGGCGCCGCCAAACACATTGACTTTGTCGTGGGGCAGGCCCAAGTCATCCATGGCCATCAGTGTCACCACCGCAAAGGCTTCGTTAATCTCGAATAGGTCTACGTCATTCACGCCCCAATCGAGCTTTTTCATCAGCTTTTCAATCGCACCCACTGGCGCGATGGTGAACTCACTAGGGTGTCGCGAGTGAGTCGTGTGGCCTAGCATACGCGCTAGCGGCTTAATACCTTGTTGATCTGCAGCTTCCTGACTCGCCAAGATAAGTGCCGAAGCGCCGTCGGAAATTGAGCTGGCGTTGGCGGCAGTAATCGTACCGTCTTTGGCAAAAGCGGGGCGCAACTGGCGGATTTTGTCGAGCTTAGCTTGGAAGGGCTGCTCATCGTGTTCGACAAGGGTTTCGCCCTGGCGAGAGGTGACCATCACCGGTGCGATCTCTGCGCTTAGGTGGCCTGAGTTGGTGGCGGCCATGGCGCGCTCAAGGGACGCAATAGCAAAATCATCCAGGCGCTCCCGCGTGTAGCCTCGCTCAGTAGCCACATCCTGGGCAAACACGCCCATTAGTTTGCCCGTTTCGGCGTCTTCCAGCCCATCCAAAAACATATGGTCTTTAAGCTCGCCGTGCCCCAGCCGATAGCCGCCCCGCGCCTTGGTAAGCACGTGGGGGGCGTTAGACATGGACTCCATGCCGCCAGCCAGCAAAATATCGCCACTGCCCGCTTTGATTAAATCGTGGGCAAGCATGGTGGCTTTCATCCCCGAGCCGCACAGCTTGTTAATAGTGGTGGCGCCATTGGCATCAGGAATGCCCGCTTGGCGCATTGCTTGCCGCGCAGGGCCCTGCTTAACACCAGCGGGCAGTACACAGCCCATAATGCCTTCGGTGATCAGGGCTGGGTCAATTCCCGCCTCTTCAATGGCCGCTTTGATGGCGACTGCGCCAAGCTGTGGCGCTGTCATGCTTGCAAGGCTGCCCATCATGCCGCCCATCGGCGTGCGTTTGGCGGCGAGGAATACAACATCGGTGGGGTTGCTCATGGCCAATCTCCTTCAGTTTATTGTGATTATCATAACGAGTAGTGGGTGATACGTTGACCCGTAGGCGGTGCTGTGGTTCTCTCCAGAGTAACCAAGCAAGCGCTAGTGTAAATGACATGAATGTAATGAATGCATCCCCTCGCCGCAAGGAACTGACGCGCCTCGCTGCTCAGCTATTCGTCCAAGAGGGCTTTGATCGCACGACCGTGCGAATGCTGGCGCAGGAAATGGGTATTAAGTCCGGTAGCTTGTTTCATCATTTTAAAGATAAGCAGGAAATCCTCGCTGCGGTCATTGAAGAGGGCACTCAAAATGCCTTGATGATTGCGCGAAAAGCGCTGGACGAGTGCGCTGCAGAGCCTGAAGTTCGGCTGCGCGCTATGGCACGTGCCCATCTTGAAACCCTCTTTACCGATCGCAATGCCCATGTGGTGGCACTCTTTGAGTGGCGCCGACTCGACCCAGCGGCCAGTGCTCATTTGAGCCACTTGCGTGACGCTTACGAGGCGCTGTGGGTCGCTGTTATCGACGATGCGTTGGAAGCTGGCTTGATCCATGGCGACCGCTTTCTTGTCTCGCGTTTTGTTTTGGGGGCGCTGAACTGGACAGTGCGCTGGTACGACCCCAGCGGGCCACGCTCGCCTGATGACCTCGCTGACGAGCTGGTTGCCATGATTATGCCCACCTCTGCTTAATACTCTGACAACAGCCTCGACCAACGTCTAACGCTACAGCTTATATCAGTGCTTGCTCTCTGAGTCGTTTGCTTTTAGCGTTGCTATTATCTTTTAGCTTACGTTAACGTCAACGGATAAATATAACAACACTGCTTGCGGTTATTCTCACTACGAGCTCATTTCCAATAACACAAGAGAGCCATCATGACAGCGACATCACAATCACTGCCCGACTATTACCACTACCTCGATAACTTTTCCGTTGATCGCGTTCTTGCCCGTCTGGATGACCACCGGGACGGCCTGCTAAATGCCTTTGAGGCCTGCTGTGGTCGTCATGTGCGCGCTGGCCGCGGCGATGTGCTGGCGCTGGTTCAAGAGGACTCTCAAGGTGATATGCATACCTTGAGCTACGCCGAGCTAGACGAGCAAAGCGCAAAGTTGGCAGGGTGGTTTAAATCCCAGGGGTTGGGTATAGGCGACCGCATTGCCTGCATGCTGCCGCGGTCACCACAGCTATTGATTGCAGTGCTCGCCACTTGGCGTATTGGGGCGGTCTACCAGCCGCTGTTTACCGCCTTTGGCCCCGATGCGGTGGACTATCGGCTAGGGCGTGCAGGCACCAAGTTGGTGATTACTGATCACGCTAACCGCTATAAATTCGATGGCCTTAGCCAATGCCCGCCGGTACTGGCGGTGGGCGGGGCGACCAGTGAGCATGCCGATGATCACGACTGGCAGGCGGCGTTGACGCATACGTCAATGAGCGACAAGCCGCCGAGGCTTGCGCCTGAAGCACCATTTCTGCAAATGTTTACCTCTGGCACCGTGGGCAAGCCGAAAGGCGTTGCCGTTCCACTGGCAGGGATGACCGCTTTTGCGATCTATATGGAGCTGGCCATTGATCTGCGTGACGATGACCGCTTCTGGAATATGGCCGATCCCGGTTGGGCTTATGGTCTCTACTATGCGATTGCCGGGCCTTTACTGCTTGGTGTGACGACGCATTTTTGTGAGGCAGGATTTAGCGCCGAGGGGGCGCTGGCGTTTATGAAGCGCCACCACATTACCAATTTTGCTGCCGCGCCGACCGCTTACCGCCTAATGAAAGCGTCAGGGCTATTTGATGACGCCCATGAAACGCTTGAGCTGCGTGCGGCTAGCTCGGCGGGCGAACCTCTAAATACTGAAGTAGTGACCTGGGTTGAGAAGTCGTTGGGATGCCCGGTTATGGATCACTACGGCCAGACCGAAACCGGCATGACGTGCAATAACCACCATGCCCTTGACCATCTCAAGCATGTGGGCGCAATGGGCGTGCCGATGCCGGGTTATCGACTGGCAATTTTGGACGCGGAGTATAAAGAGCTGCCTGCCGGGGAGCCTGGTGTCCTCGCCGTCGATATCAAGAACTCCCCGGCACACTTCTTCCAGGGCTACACCTGGCAAGAGAAGAATCCCTTTGTGGAAGGCTATTACCTGACGGGCGATGTGGTTATCCGCAATGAAGACGGTACCTTTCAATTTGCCGGGCGTGATGACGATATTATTACCACCGCGGGTTATCGGGTGGGGCCAACGGACGTTGAAAATAGTGTGATGACGCATCCTGCAGTCGCCGAATCGGCGGCAGTGGGGCAGCCTGATGAGATCCGCGGCGAGGTGATCAAGTCGTATATCGTGCTCCGCGAAGGCTATGAAGCCAGTGACGAGCTGGCTGATGAAATCAAACAGCGAGTGCGCGAGCGGCTTTCGACCCATGCTTTTCCGCGCATTATTGAGTTTGTCGATGAGTTGCCTAAAACCCCCAGCGGCAAGATTCAGCGCTTTAAATTACGTGCCCAGGCAGTAGAAGAAGCCAAAGCAAGTCAATAGCCCATCAAGTGAGTAGCCAAATCAAATGAATAAAAAAGCGAGTGAATAAACCCACCACGATATATAGCAACCATACATAACGACCAAAGGGATACGGAAATGCAGGTTAAGGAGAGTACCTTTTTAATTACCGGGGCTGCCTCTGGTCTTGGGGCGGCTACCGCTGAGCGCTTAGTCGCTGCAGGCGCTCGCGTCGTGTTATGCGACTTAAACGACAGTGTCAATGCCCATGCCCAGCAGCTGGGGGCAAGCGCACGCGCCATTCTGGCGGATATTACGTCAGGCGAACAGATGCAGCAGGCCGTAGATGCGGCGGTAGCGCTGGGTGGCGAGCACGGGCTTTCAGGCGTAGTTCACTGCGCGGGTGTGGTTAGCGTGGCCAAGCTGGTTGATCGTGAAGGCAACCCGGCTGATTTAGAAAGCTATATGAAAACGATCAATATCAATCTGGTCGGCACTTTTAACGTCATGCGCCTTGCGGCTGCCGCCATGGCTAAAAACGCGCCGAATGAGAGTGGTGAGCGCGGGGTGATTATTAATACTGCGTCCATTGCTGCTTTTGATGGGCAGGTAGGCCAGTGTGCTTATAGTGCCTCTAAAGCGGGTGTTGTGGGTATGAGCTTGCCAGCGGCGCGGGAATTGTCGCGCCATGCTATTCGGGTGATGGCCATCGCCCCTGGCGTATTTGAAACGCCGATGATGAGTGAAATTCCTGACGAGGCGGCCCAGGCACTAGCGGCGGCGGTACCTTTTCCTAAGCGTTTAGGTAAGCCAGATGAGTTTGCTCAATTAGCCGAGCAGATTATTACCAACCCCATGCTCAATGGCGAACTGATCCGCTTAGACGGTGGCATTCGCATGCAGTAACTAGATGGCCAGTAGGTAAAAGAAAAATAAAACGACTCGTCGGCTTTTGGTTGGCGAGTTTTTTTATTATTTGCACCAGGGGTTTACTGGTTGGGCGACCAAAGTTCTAGAGTGTTTTTGGGCTAAATTCAAACGCTCGCTTGACTCTGAGGGGCGCTCGCGCTAATTTTCAAACATGTGTTTGAAAGCTCTCTGCCATTAAGAGTTGCTTGGCTTTCAACCCCCCCCCTTTCTTAGGAGAAGTGTGATGCCCAGCTATCAGGCCCCTATTCGTGATATGCGTTTCGTTATGGACGAGATGCTTGACTACCCCGCTCACTACGCGCGCCTGCCAAGCGGTGACGATGCATCGCCAGATGTTGTCAGCGCTATTTTGGAAGAGGGGGCACGCTTCGCCCGCGATGTACTGCTGCCGATCAATCAGAGTGGCGATGAAGAAGGGTGCCTACTGGAAGGGGGCGAGGTCAAAGCGCCTAACGGTTTCAAAGAGGCCTACCAGCAGTACGTAGAGGGGGGGTGGCCGAGTCTGGCCGCCGATCCTGCTCATGGTGGTCAAGGGCTGCCGCCTTCATTGGCGATGCTGTTGTCGGAAATGATCTGCGCCACTAACTTGGCGTGGGGCATGTACCCAGGGCTCTCTCATGGTGCGGCAGACGCACTTCGCCATCATGGCACCGATGAGCAGAAGGCGACGTATCTCACCAAGCTGGTAGAAGGGGTATGGACGGGCACTATGTGCCTAACTGAACCGCACTGCGGCACTGACCTAGGATTGATCAAGACGCGAGCAGTGCCCGCTGATGGCGATGCCTATGCGATTACTGGCACCAAAATCTTTATCTCGGCCGGTGAGCATAATCTGGCTGAAAACATTGTCCACCTGGTATTGGCAAAACTGCCTGGCGCACCGGAAGGTTCTAAAGGTATTTCGCTATTTGTAGTGCCTAAGTTCTTGCCCGATGCCCAAGGTAATGTGGGTGAGCGTAATGGCGTCACCTGCGGTTCGCTCGAGCACAAAATGGGCATTCATGGTAATGCCACCTGTGTGATGAACTTCGACGACGCAACCGGCTACTTGGTAGGGCCGCCCAATAAAGGGCTGGCGTGCATGTTCACCATGATGAACGCTGCGCGTCTTGGGGTGGGGATTCAAGGGCTGGGGTTGATTGAAGCCAGTTTCCAGAATTCATTGAGCTATGCCCGTGACCGGTTACAGATGCGCGGCTTATCGGGCAAACAGGCTCCTGAAAAGCCCGCTGATCCGATTATCGTCCACCCTGATGTGCGCCGCATGCTGCTGACCCAGAAAGCCTTCGCCGAAGGCGGGCGTATGTTGGTGCTTTATACCGCGCAAATGCTCGATTTGGTGGAGCATGGTGAGCCGGGTGAAGAGCGAGATCACGCTGAAACCCTACTTGGCTTGCTAACGCCTATTGTTAAAGCCTTCCTGACCGAAGTTGGTTTTGAAAGCACTAACGAGGGCGTACAGATCTACGGTGGTCATGGCTTCATTAAAGAGTGGGGCATGGAGCAATTGGTGCGCGATGCTCGCATTACTCGACTCTATGAAGGTACTACCGGTATCCAGGCGCTTGATCTGCTAGGCCGTAAAGTACTAATGAGTCAGGGTGAATCGCTGAAGGTATTCACCAAAGAGATCCATAAGTTCTGTAAAGCTGAAGCCGACAACCCTGCACTCAAAGAGTTTGTTGGGCCGCTCGCCAAGCTGAATGCAGAGTGGGGCGAACTGACCATGGGCGTGGGGATGAAGGCAATGCAAGACCGCGAGGAAGTAGGTGCGGCGAGTGTTGATTACCTAATGTATTCAGGCTATGTCACCCTGGCGTACCTATTTGCACGCGCGGCCAAACAGGCGTCTATTTCTTTAGAAGGTGACGATAAGGCCTTCTACGCTGCAAAATTGAATACTGCTCGCTTCTATTATCAGCGTCTATTGCCGCGTACCAAGGCCCATGCGCAGATGATACAAGCAGGTGCTGCAAGCCTGATGGCCATCTCCAGCGAAGATTTTGGTCTGGGATTTGAAATTTAATTAACGGCTAAAATGTGAAAAGAGCACTCTCTGATCAGGCGTTCTGATCGGTGGTTTGCGGCAGAAGGGTAGCCTTCTGCCGCTTTTTTATACGCAATAACTTCTTTTACTTGCTATCTTATTAGTCAGGCCTTAAAGTACGCATCCGCTGCCGGGGACGCCAAGCGTTACCAGCGGTGAATGAAGTGTAAAAGCTTCGGTTTGTCAAAGAGTTAGCGGTTTTGGATGTGGTCAGGTTTGCATCGAAAACAACGCCCTTGACAACCACCAGGAAATGCGTAGAATACGCCTTCCTCGCTGAGGCAAGCCAGTTCAACGGCAAGCCGTGTGGCCCAGTTGGTTTATTAGCTAGCCACCGCAGCGAAACAGCTCTTTAACAATTTGATCAGGTAATTCATGTGGGCGCTTGCTGATGTTGGTGACAAATCACCAAATATCAAGGCAAGCGACTCAAGCAATAAGGTTTTAAAGGATTCGTCCTTTG